>JANWWH010000001.1 GCA_025056375.1 Aquificaceae bacterium | reverse complement strand
CTGACTACATGAGACCCACCATAAGGCTTGCCAGTATGGCAGGGCTTCAGGTTGTTTATGTCTTCACCCACGACTCCATAGGTCTTGGGGAGGATGGACCAACCCACCAGCCTGTGGAACAGCTGAGCTCTCTAAGGCTCATTCCAAACCTTTGGGTTGTAAGACCTGCGGACGCCAACGAGACCGCGGTAGCTTGGGAAATAGCCATACAGAGAAAGAAAGGACCTACCGCCTTAGTGCTCACAAGGCAGAAAGTGCCCCTTATTGACCGCTCTAAATACCCGCCTGCGGAGAGCATTAAAAAGGGTGCTTATGTGCTTCTTGAATGCGAGGGTCTTCCAGAGCTCATAATCCTTGCCAGCGGGTCAGAGGTGCATCCTGTTCTGAAAGCGGGTGAGCTCTTGCGTTCGGAGGGTTTAAGCGTCAGGGTTATAAACATGGCAAGTTTTGAGCTTTTTGAAGAGCAGGGAGAGAGCTACAAAAGCTCGCTACTGCCCTCGGAGGTAAGAAAAAGGGTAGCGGTAGAGGCAGGAAGGAGCACCTGCTGGTATAAGTATGTGGGGTCCGAAGGTCTTGTCTTGGGTCTTGATACCTTTGGCAAATGCGCGCCCGGTGATACACTTATGGACTACTTTGGCTTTACTGCGGAGAAGATAGTGCGCAAGATAAAGGAATTTTTCAGATTCTAAAGCTTCTACGCCCAGATGTAGCCTTTACATCCTCTCCGCTATTGCCCTTGCAAAGTCCATCGTGGAGAGCTCCTTAGCCTCCAGACCCATCCTTCTAAAACCACCCGCTATGTCGGGTGTGCCAAGCCTTTCCCCTATGGCACTTTTGACAGCCTGGTAAATGAGTAAGGCGGGCTCCTTCCAGCCAAGATATTCAAGCATCATAGCACCTGAGAGGGTAAGAGACAGAGGGTTTGCCACACCCTTCCCCGCTATGTCGTAGGCAGTGCCATGGGTAGACTCAAAGAGGGCGTATCCATCTCCTATGTTTCCGCTGGGCACGAACCCCGGACCACCCACTAGAGCGGAGGCAAGGTCGGAGATGTAGTCTCCGTTAAGGTTCTGGGTAACTATCACATCGTAAGCTTCGGGCTTTAGGACCAACTGCATGAGCATCTGGTCTGTTATAACCCTCACCATTAACACCTGACCCTCGGAGGGCTCTCCCTCTGTTATGACTTTGCCCTCAAACTCTGGCTCTTTTGCCACTTCAAAAGCCCAGTTTATGAAAGCTCCTTCAGTTGCTTTCATGATGTTGCCCTTACCCACTACTGCCACTACCTTTTTGCCATTTTCCAAAGCCCAGCGCAAAGCCTTTCTTACGTGCCTCTTTGTTTTGTATTCGCTCATAGGCTTTATCGTTATTCCGCAGTCCTCGGGCAATGCATACTCGGAGACACCCATTTCCTTTATCAAGAACTCTCTGACCTTCTTCGTGTTTTCAGCCTTTGGCATGTATTCCACAGCCATGTAAACATCATCGGAGTTTTCCCTAAAGACCGCCACATTTACCCTCTGGGGGTCTGGTATAGGGGCAGGCTGACCGAGCCAGTAGACGGGTCTTATGGCGGAGTAAAAGTCCATGGACTGACGAAGGACGGCGTTGAGAGACTTTCCACCCTTACCCACAGGCGTTCCCAGAGGTCCCTTTATGGAAACTACAGCTTCTTTTAGGACCTCAAGGGTCTCCTCGGGCATGCGTTTGCCCGTCTTTTCCTCCGCTTTATCCCCTGCTAAGAGTTCCACCCAGTGTATCCTTTTCCTTCCACCGTAAGCTTTTTCCATAGCAGCGTTTACCACATGTATCATGGCAGGCGCAATCTCGGGACCTATACCGTCTCCTTCAATGTAGGGTATGACAGGGTTATCGGGCACCTCAAGACTTTTATCCTCTCTAAGCCTTATGAACTTAGCTTCTTGCGGAAGCCTTGCCTTTCCTTCCCAAAGGTGGACATTTTCCCACTTCATTTTTACACCTCTCCGCTTTTTAAGCATTTTAACACAAAAAACCTATGATATGGGTCATGTTGAAATTATGTGAAATTATAGTTACAATTAAAACAGCTTAGGTTCCCTCGTGCGTCCTTGATGGTGCGCCCTTTGGGGCTCCGCCCCCCTTCTTTTAAAATGTTAAGTTAAAATTAAGCTACATGGACTGGCTCAGGCTTTCTGTGGACTATGGAGTGATAGGGCTATTAATGTTTCTGAGTTTCCTCTCTTTGGGTGTAGCGGTGGAGAGACTATTCTTCTACAGAAGGGTCAATCTGAAGAGCTTCTCCACCCGGCAGGAGCTTGAGATAGAGCTGACTAAAGGGCTTTTCCTTCTTGCCTCTGTGGCTTCCAATGCACCTTACATAGGGCTTCTGGGAACGGTGCTGGGCATTATGCTCACCTTCTACACAGTAGGACAAGAGGGTTTTGTGGACACGAACAGGGTTATGGTAGGACTTGCCCTTGCTCTCAAGGCTACTGCGGTGGGGCTTTTGGTTGCCATACCCTCCTCTATTCTATACAACTACCTCCTAAGAAAAGTAAAAGAAAAGGTTATGCTCTGGGAAGTAAGGAATGGAGGACAAGGAGTTTAGCTCAATAAACGTGATACCCCTCGTGGACATAATGCTTGTGTTGCTTACCATAGTCCTGATTACCGCCACCTTTGTGGTTCAGGGTTCTATCCCCGTAAACCTGCCGAAGGCAAGCAAAAAGCACGAAGAAGCCCTTAAAAGTCTTGAGATAGTTTTGACCAAAGAAGGAAGGGTCTTCTTCGAAGGAAGGGAGGTGAGCCTGAAGGAATTAGAAAAAATACTCGAAAGCCTCGAGCCAACCACGAGGATAATCATAGCGGGTGACAGGGAGGCGAACCTTCAAAGTTTAGTGAGCCTTCTTGACATACTTAAAAGAAAGGGTTTTGAGAGGGTATCCATAAGGACGGAGGTAGGAGCGTGAGCTACAGCCTTAGGGCTTACCTTATCTCCTTTCTCATACATGCCACTCTTTTTCTTATGCTCTCTCAGCTCCTTAGCCTGCAAGAAGCCAGAAAGCCGGTGGAGATAGACCTGACCCTTCAAGAACCAGAGAAGACCACTCCTGAAGTTGAGAACATTAGGGAAGAGCTAAAGCCCTACAAACCAGAAAGGGTTAGGGCGGAGGGGTTTCATAAAGACCCTCACCTCTGGCAAAGCAGAGTTGAAGGAGGAGAAAGTAAGCTGGCGCATAAAGCCCCCCAAAAGGAAAAAGCTACCACGGAAGAAACCTTAGCCATGGGTCAGGGTGAGGCACCTATCCAAGAGGGGTCAGCCGGTCCTAACGAAGGTTTGGGCTCCGTGGAGAAAGGAAACGCACCCATCATGCATCCGCCTGCTTTTGAAAGTCAAGGAGAGGCTACAAAAATCCTAACCGCAAAGCTAACTTCTCCAGAAACTCAAAAGGAGCAATACCTGAAGGAAAAGCTCCAGTCAATATCCCAGATAGTGCAAAGGAACATAAGCTATCCACCCCTTGCACGAAGGATGGGCTGGGAAGGAAGGGTGGTGCTTGCCATAAGGATTGGAGAGGACGGTTCCTTAAGAGAGGTAAGGGTTCTGGAAAGCTCGGGTTACGATATTCTGGACAGAAATGCGGTAGAGACGGTCAGAAGATTGGCAGGGCTTCTACCCAAGCCACCGGTGGAAGTGATGGTTAAGCTACCCGTCAAGTATGGTCTGGAGTGAAGGTTAAGCGTAGCAACTTCTGTAGAACCTTCAGAGAGCCCTTGGTTAAAATATTTTCATGGCTCTCCTGCTTTCCTACAGAAATAAAAACCCTCTCATACACCCCTCTGTTTTCCTTGCGGAGAACGCGGTAGTCATAGGCGATGTGGAGATAGGCGAGGACTCTTCTCTGTGGTATGGTGTGGTGGTGAGGGGAGATGTGAACTACATCCGTATAGGTAAGGGGACGAACATACAGGATAACTCGGTGGTGCACGTAACCCACGATACTCACCCCACGATTATAGGGGATTATGTAACTGTAGGGCACAGGGTTGTCCTCCACGGTTGCAGGATAGGCAACCGGGTGCTCGTAGGCATGGGTGCGGTGGTGATGGACGGTGTGGAGATTGAGGATTGGGTTTTAGTGGGCGCGGGTGCCCTCCTGACGCCGGGCAAGAGGTTTCCCTCCGGGGTGCTGGTGGCGGGTTTTCCCGCAAAGGTAGTGAGAGAGCTCAAAGAGGAGGAGCTTAAACTCATAGAGGAATCCGCAAAGAACTATATAAGCTATAAGGAAGAATACCTGAGGGGCAAGTTGTAAGTAGTGCAAGCGAAGGACTTTAGAGGATAAAATATTCCACCATGCGTCAGGAAAGAATCTTCACCCCAGGTCCTGTAGAACTCCCGGAGAGGGTAAGAGAAAGCCTTGGAAGGCAGATTATCCACCACCGAACCGAAGAGTTTAGAAGGGCTTTCCTCGAGCTTAGAGAGCTCTTTAAAAGACTGATGGACGACCCATCGGAGAACTTTGTCTTCTTCACCGCATCTGGCACTGGGGCGATGGAATCTGCGGTTCTTAACTTCTTCAGAGAGGGCGAGAAGGTCCTCGTGGTAAAAGGGGGAAAGTTTGGTGAAAGGTGGCTCAAGCTGGCACATCACTGGGGTTTAAAACCTTTAGCATACGAGGTGGAGTGGGGCAAGTCTGCAGACCCTCAGAGGATAAGAGAGCTCCTGAGGGAAAACCCTGACTGTAGGGGGGTCCTCTTCCAGATATCGGAGACTTCTACTGGTGCCTACCATCCTGCGGAGGACATAGGAAATGTCTGCAAGGAGTTTGATGTCCTGTGTGTGGCGGATGCCATAACCGCTCTGGGCGTATACTACATAAAGCCTGCTCTCTGGGCTCTTGATGTGGTGGTAGGTGGCTCTCAAAAGGGCTTTTTGCTTCCGCCGGGTCTCTCTACGCTGTGGTTTTCAGAAAAGGCGGAGAAGAGGCTTGTGGACAGAGCCTTCTACTTCAGCCTCAAGAAAGAGCTTTCAAAGCAGAGGGAAGGTCAGACCGCCTGGACGCCCGCCATAAGCCTTATACTTGCCATGAAGGAATCTCTCCAAATGCTCTTGGAGGAGGGCATGGAAAGTGTGGAAAAGAGACACAGGGCAATATCGGAGGGGACTTTAAGGGCTATGGAAGTGCTTGGGCTAAAAAGGTTTGCTCATATACCCAGTATCTCGGTGAGCGCCATAAGCTCAGAAAGGTCCGAGGATATAAGAAGAGAGCTCCTAAGGCTTGGTATCAGGGTGGCGGGTGGTCAGGATGAACTTAAAGGTAGGATATTCCGCATATCTCACATGGGTATGGACCCGAAGGACGGTCTTATGCTCGTAGGTATGGTGGAGGTAACCTTAAAAAGGCTAGGCTTTGATGTAAACTTAGGTGAAGGAGTAAAAGCCTACACCAGAACCCTCATGGAAAGAGAACTATGGTAAAGCTCTATATAATAAGACACGCGGAGAGCCAGTGGAACCCAATAGGTAGGTATCAAGGTTTACTTGACCCAGAGCTCTCAGACAGGGGAGTGGAGCAGGCAAGAAGACTCGGCGAATACTTCAAAAGCGTGGAGCTGGATGTTATATACTCCTCACCCCTCAAAAGGACGAAGGATACCGCCCTACAGGTGGCAAGGGTCAGGGGGCTGGAAGTCCTGCAGGAGACAAGGGTTTTGGAGATAGACCATGGGGTCTGGTCGGGGCTACTGGTGGAAGAGGTGCAAAGGAAGTTCCCTGAGCAGTTCAAACAATGGCTTGAAGAGCCTCATAGGGTTAGCTTTGAGGGGGGCGAAAGCCTACTGCAGGTTTACGAGAGGGTAAGTAGCTTTCTGGAGGAGGTAAAGGAGAAACACTGGGGGCAATCGGTGGCAGTGGTGTCTCACACGGTGCCCATAAGAGCTATGTTCTGTAGCCTCCTCAAAGTGGACCTTTCAAAGTTTTGGTCCTTCGGCTGTGATAACGCAAGCTACTCCCTGGTCCACATGGAAGGAGACAGGAATGTTATAATAAGACTGAACATCACCTGCCACTTGGGGGACCTCTATGTGGAAGCTCACAAAGCTCTTTAGTCTTTTCCTCTTGCTAACCCTTGCCTTCTCTCAGCAGATAACCCGCGAGTTTGACGTGAAAGTGGAGCTCACGGGAAGGCTCTACGAAGAAAAACCAAAGCTGAGCCCACCTACCAGCCTTCCTCTATCACCCGCAAGGGAGCTTAACCTTACTCCTATGCTCCTTGAGGCACCCAAGGGTATGGAGTTTGCTCAGGTAAAGCCCTTAGAGAAGGGAGGTGGGGTGAGCTGTGGAGAGCCAAAGGACGCCCTCGCCTACAGGTTGGGCGTAGAACACTATCTTAGGGGAAGATACGAGCTTGCGCAGGAAGAGCTTGGCAAGGTTTTGCTCCTGCCCAACTCACCTTTCAAGCCTATGGCGGAGTATGTGCTGGGCATAATAGCCTATTCAAAAAAGGAAGGGGAGAGAGCTCTGGAGCTTTTCAGGAGCTCTTGCGGCTTCTCTCACATGTATCAGAAAGCCGCCTGCGAAGCCTTCTACGCCCTTCATTTCACTCTTAGAAACTCTCTTCCTGAAAACCAGGACGGTCTATGGCAAGCGGTAAAAGCCCTGAAGGAAGGTAGAGAGGTAAAGCCCCTCTGTGAGAACGCAGTCTTCTCTCAATACTGCCTCTACGTCTCCAACTTTGTAGAGGGTAAGGAAAACCTCCTCTACAGAGATAGCACCCTCCTTAGGTCAGGGGTCATACACTACTTTAAGGAGGATTTCAGGAAGGCAAAAGAAGTTTTTCTTCTTTACTCAACACCAGGCAAGCCTTACAGAGAAGTAGCCCTTTACTACCTTGCGCTCATCGAATACAAGGAGGGTAGAGGAGAACAAGCCCTAAAATATGCAAGCATACTGGAGACTATGAGCCCTCGTTTAGCCGGCGAGCTATACGCCTACCTATCGGAGAAGGACCTATACCTTTCGAGGCTCGCTTACTCTTTGACAAAGGACACGCGCTTTCTGGAAAAGGCGGGCGTAATAGCCTACAACTCGGGAGACTATGCCCTCGCTTACCGCAACTTTCTGGAGGCAGGAAACCTCAGGTATGGGGTTTACTCCGCAGTAAAGATGGGAGATTACAAAAGGGTTATACAGCTCCTGAAGGAAAAAAAGGCAAAGGACAAAGAGGATTACCTATGGCTTCTTGAAGCCCTCTACTGGTCAGGCGAGGACCTGTCCGGCGTGCTTTTGGAAACCGCAAAGGCTTTCCCAGAAATCCATAAAGAATACTCTGGCTGGGAAAGGTTCAGGAAGGGAAACTGGCTGGAAGCCCTTAACTTCTTTGAAGACCCCTACTACAGGTCCATAGCCCTCTACAACCTTAGGAGATACAAAGAAGTGATAAGCACACTACAAGGTAGAGGGGACCAGAGGTCAAACCTTTTAAAGGCGAGGTCCGCTCTCATGTTGGGTGAGCCGGGACTTGCCAGAAGCTTCCTGACAGATAGGTCAGGAGAAGAGCTCTACCTCCTGGGTCTTTCCTACTTTCTGGAGGGTAACTATTCAAAGGCTCTTTCTTTCTTTGAAAGGGTCTCTGGGGAAAGTCCCCTCGTGGCACGGGCACTTCTGAGAGCGGGCGACAGTTACTATAACATGGGAAACCTTGCCAGGGCAAAGGAAAGCTACTATCAGGTTCTACGCAGGTTCCCCGACAGCGAGGAGGCAAAGCAGGCAACCCTTGCCCTTTTAGATTTTGGCGGTAAGGAGATAGGCGAGGAAGAGATGGAAAAGCTCCTTCTGGACTACATGGCAAAGGAGAAGAGCCCTTCTCCCGAAATCCTCTACCAGTATGCAAGCCTGCAAGCAAGAAAGGGCAACAGGAAGGAGGCGGAGAGGCAGTTCCTGAAGCTCCTTGATACCCCTCTCAAGTTTAAAGCCATACTTAAACTGGCGGAGCTGGAGGAAGAAGCCTCTAAAAGGCTCGTGCTCCTTTACAAGGTTTATAAGGAGGCGGAAGGAGAAGAGGAAAGGAACAGGGCGAGAGAGGAGCTGATAAAGATTTACACTCTTGCAAGGGATACAAAGAGCCTTGCGGACCTACTTGCGGAGGGTAGCAAGCAGGATAAGGTCAAGGCGGTGGGTTTATACATGAGCATAAAGGACTTTCGCTCTGCCCTTGCGGTGGCGGGTGAACTCATGAAGACGGGGCATAGAGACCAGGAGTTTGAGAGATACCTCCTGGACCTATACAGGCAGACGGATGAGACCTCTTTGTTGGAATACCTCTCGAATAGCCCGGATAGAAACCTTAGAGGGCAGGCTGTATACTTGCAGGGGCGAGAGTGGATAAAAAAGGGTGAAAAGAGAAGAGCTCTTGAGAAGATGGTGGAAGTATCGATGAACTACAGGGGAGAGCCCTATCATAACAAGGCGGTTCTGGAGGGTGCTAAAATACTCCTTGAGATGGGGGCAAGAAGGGACGCAAGCTGTATGCTGGACAGGTTTGACCTAAGCAGGGCGGAGCCTGAGGACATAAGCCTGCACAACGCCCTAAAGCAAGGATTACCCAAGTGTGAGGTAAGGTAAGATGGAAGGTTTGTTTGAACTCTTACAGAAGGGTGGGCTTGCCATGTATCCCTTACTCCTCCTATCGCTCCTTTCTTGGGCGGTTATAGTGGAGAGGGTAATGAACCTGAGAAGCTCAAGCTACAGGAGCAGGTCTTTAAGGGAGCTAAAACCCCTACTGGCGGGTAAGGACTTGGAGGGGGCTATAAAGCTCCTCTCCACAGACAACTCCCACATGGGGGTAGTGTTGAGAGAACTACTCGAAGGCTACAGAGAGGGAAAGCTCAGCAAGGAAGACATGCTGAAAAATCTGGACCTTGAAATCTCTATGCTCGTGCCTCGGCTGGAAAAGAACTTGGCTCTTCTCTCTACCGTTGCCAGCACCGCACCCCTCATAGGGCTCTTCGGCACCATAACAGGGCTCATAAAGGTCTTCTCCGCCTTTGCCGTGGCAAACCCGGAGCAGGCTATGGTCTTGCTCTCAAAGGGCATAAGTGAGGCTCTGGTGGCAGCGGCCACAGGTCTTGCGGTTGCCATACCAGCCCTGCTGGCTTACTGGCTCTTCAGGATATGGGGCAACGGCATTCTAAGCAAGATAGAGGAGGAGGTCTTTGAAGTCATAAGGGTTCTGCGATGAGAAGAAGGAGGAGGCTCAGCTACGACGAAAGGGCTTACATAGATGTGGTGCCACTCGTGGACACCCTCCTTGCAGTCTTTCTCTTTCTTGCCCTGCTTGCCTTCCAATCCCCCATAACCTTTCTGACGGTCAAACTGCCCTTTGCAAAGGAAGGGGAAAAGCTAACCCTCGAGGTGTTCAGAGTTCAGGTATTTAAAGAGGGAAGGTATGAGATGGGTGGAAAGGAGGTAAGCCTCCAAGAGCTGGAAAGACTTCTGGAGGAGAAGAAGCCAAAAACCTTAGTGTTGGAGGCGGAAGAGGACGCACCCCATAAGTTCGTGGTTGAGCTCATGGACCTGGGTAAGAGGAAAGGCGTAGAGAGCCTACTTATAGGTGTGAGAAAGAGAAGATGAGTTTTTTCCTAAAGAAGCTCTTCGGTTTTCTTCTACTTCCTCCTACCCTTTTCATACTTCTTTTCTTGCTTTTAGCAATCCTCTCAAAGAGGAGGGTTGTAAGCCTTCTGTCGCTGTGTGGTGCTCTTGCCCTCTACATGCTCTCCGTAGAACCTGTAAAGGACATGCTTTACAGACCTCTGGAAAAGGCTCATCCAGTGCCTCAACAGCTTGAGGTGGACGCCATAGTGGTGCTGGGCGGGGGTTCATACAGAACGGGCATCCTGAAAGAGGACTCCATGAAGAGACTGCTCACTAGCTTCCTTCTTCACAAAAAGCACGGTTTGCCTATAATCCTTTCTGGGGGTGCAAGCCTCGGCAGTCTTCCTGAGGCGGAGGTGATGAAACAAGTCCTTGAGGAGCTGGGCGTGGACAGAAAAACCATCATCACCGAGGTCCGTAGCAGAGATACTTACGAAAATGCCATGTATGTAAAAGAGATATGTAGAGAAAGGTCTTTTAGAAGGCTTGCTCTGGTAACCTCCGCCTACCACATGCCCAGGGCGGCGGATACCTTCAGAAGGGCTGGGCTGGAGGTTGTCCCCTACCCCACAGACTTTAAACAGGACAGACGCTATAACCTCTACAGCCTCATACCCAGCATGGGTGTCCTAAACGACAGCTACAAAGCCCTTAGAGAACACTTAGGCGGTCTGGCTTACAGCCTGCTTTATTAAGCCTTCTACGTATAGCCCTTCCCTCACGGCACTCAAGAGCTCATCCAGAGCTCCCCTGTAGTCTTCCGCCCTTATTTTGCATCCAGAGGCGTATTTGTGACCACCACCACCAAGAGACTGGGCTATCTTTGCCACATCCACTCTACCCTTTGAACGGAGAGATACCTTCCACAGCCCCTCCTCTCGGTTCTCTATGAGGGCGTAGGCTACTTCCACGCCTTCAATAGACCTGGGGTAATTCACAAGCCCCTCGCTGTCCGCATACTCGCACCCCGTTTCTCTGAAAAACCGGTCAAGGATGATTATGCCAGCTACCAGCCCCTCCTCATGAAGGGTAAGGGTTTCAAGGACTTTGGATATGAGCTTCATCTTGTTAATACTCTCCCGCTCCGCAAAGTTCACATAAGTCCAGTGGGGCTTTGCGCCAAGCTCCACGAGCTCCTTGGCTATGCGGAAGGTCTCTGCGTTCGTGTTGGAATACTTGAAAAAACCTGTATCGGTGGCAAGACCTGCATACAGGTTGTTGGCTATATCTTCGTCTATGGCTGAGCTGTCCCAGGCGCAAAGCAGGCGGTATATAAGTGCGGTTGTAGAAGGTGCCTCCGGATCTATGTAGTCCTGTTCTCCGTAAAAGTCACCTCCTATGTGGTGGTCAATCCTTACCTTCTTGAAAGCCTTCACCTCTGCGTTAACCCTGTAAAAACCGCTGGCGTCCACTACGATGGCAAGGTTAAAGACCTCTTCCACGGGAAGCCTTATGACCTCCTCCGCACCCGGAAGAAAGTCAAGGAAGTGGGGCACTTTGTCCTTACATCCTACGACCACCCTTTTTCCCTTCTTCTTGAGAAAGAGGTAGAGGGCAAGGGCACTGCCCAGCGTGTCCGCATCCGGGTTTTCGTGACTTGCCACCAGTATAGGACCCTCTTCTTCCTTGAGAAGTTCTAAAAGGGGTATGCTATGTTCCACCATAACAGCCTCCTAAATGGTGTTTCCTTTCTTCCACAAGGTGTTAAATTTATACCTTTTGAAGCACTCCTGCACACCTTTTGCAAATCTCTCCTTCGAGCTCCTCCTCCGGATAGTAGAGCCAGCATCGGGGACACTTCCTACCATCCGCACGAGATACGCCCACCTTTAAGTTCCCTTCTTCCAGTTTGTATTTACCACCTTCTCCGAACTCCACACCGCTCACGGTAAAGAAGTATTTAAGGTAGTCCTCATAATTTCTAAGCCTTTCAAGCCCTTCCCCCCAAAGAAAGATTTTTGCTTCGTAGGGGTGGTTTATGGACTTTTCTCTTCTGGCGGTCTCAAGAGCCCTCATCACTACTTCTCTCAGGTTCAAAAGTAGGCGATAGTCCTCTAAAAGCTTCTCGTCGACGAGCTCTTCTTCTGGTTTTGGTATGTGATGCATGAAGACGCTCTCAGGGAGCTCAGGGTTTACTTCTCTTAGATGTTCCCAGGCTTCCTCTGCGGTGAAGCTAAGGAAGGGGGCGGTGGAGGTTATGAGAGCCTCCGCAAGCCTGTAAAGAACGCTCTGGGCAGACCGCCTTTCCCAGCTGTGGGGTGCGTAGACGTATAACCTGTCCTTTAGCACGTCCAAGTAGAGACTTGAGAGCTCCACCGAGCAGAAGTTCCTCACAAGGTGATATACCCTGTGAAAGGCGTAGCCTTCGTAGTGTTTGTGAACTTCCCTTAGAAACTTCTGGAGGTAAGAAAGCATCCAGCGGTCAAAGTGGTGGAGCTCTTCGTATTGCAGTGAGTCTTCCATCCTAAAGTCATAAAGGTTTCCAAGCAAAAACCTTATGGTGTTTCTTATCTTCTTGTAGTCCTCCACCAGCCTCTGGATGATGCCCCTTCCCAGCCTCACATCCTCCGTATAGTCCTCCGAAACTACCCAGAGCCTGAGTATATCCGCCCCATATTGCCTTATGACCTCTTGGGGTGAGACCACATTGCCCAGAGACTTGGACATCTTCCGCCCCTGCTCGTCCACCGTAAAGCCGTGGGTTAGCACCGCCTCATAGGGCGCGGCTCCGTAGCTGGCTACTGACTCAAGGAGAGATGCCTGAAACCAGCCCCTGTGCTGGTCTGAGCCCTCAAGGTAGAGGTCTGCCTTTTCTATACCCCTTCTTCGGAGCACTGGTGCATGAGAAGAGCCAGAGTCAAACCACACGTCCAGTATGTCCTCCTCCCTTGTAAACTCCTCCGACCCGCAAGAGGGACATCTAAAGCCCTCGGGCAAGAGCTCCTCCGTAGGCTTTTCAAACCAGAGGTCAGCACCTTCCTTTGATGTCTCCACAAGTTTTGCAACCCTTTCAAACACTTCTCTATCCGCCACCACATGACCGCATTTTTTGCAATAAAAGACGGTTATGGGCACGCCCCAGAACCTTTGCCTTGATATGCACCAGTCTGGTCTGTTTTCCACCATGGAGCTTATGCGGTTTTTTCCGTAGGGTGGTATCCACTGAACCCTCTCTATCTCCTCCAGGCTTTTATCTCTGAGGCTTTTGTCCTCCACCTTTGCGGACATGCTTATGAACCACTGGGGGGTTGCCCTAAAGATGACTGGGTTTTTGCACCTCCAGCAGTGGGGGTAGGAGTGCCTTACTTTGCCCTCCCACAGGAGCAGTCCCCTCTTCCTCAGGTCCTCCACTATTAGAGGGTTGGCTTCAAAGACCCTTTTACCTCTGATGAACTCCGGCGCCTCTTCTGTGAACCTTCCCTCCTCGTCAATGGGTGCAAAGGGCTCAAGCCCGTATCTTAGACCCACCGCGTAGTCCTCCCGCCCGTGTCCCGGTGCCATGTGCACCAGACCTGTTCCCGTGGAGAGCTCCACAAACTCCGAGGGATAGACCTTGCTCACACCTCCGTAGGGGGAGAAATATTCAAGACCCAAGAGCTCTGCCCCCTTGACCACCTTAAGAACCTCACCTTCAGAGCCAAGGATGGATTTCAGGCTCTCTAGGAGCTCCCTTGCCACCACGTAGGTCTCTTCACCCATCCTATAAAAGACATACTCGTATTCTTCACCTACCATAACGCCCATGTTGGCAGGAAGGGTCCAAGGGGTAGTGGTCCACACGAGGAGGTGGGTTTTTTCACAACCCTTGAGGGGGAACTTTACATATAGGCTCGGGTCCTCCTTTTCGTAGTATTCCACCTCCGCCTCCGCCTCTGCGGTTTTGTCGTAGATGCACCAGTAGACGGGCTTTTTGCTCCTTATGACCGCACCCCTCTCAAAGACCCTACCCAGTTCTCTTATCTCCTGAGCCTGATAGGAAGGGTCCATGGTTATATAAGGGTTTTCCCAGTCCGCAAGCACGCCAATACGAACAAACTCCTCTCTCTGAACCTCCACGAACTTCTGGGCATACTCCCTGCAAAGCTTCCTGAACTGCACCTTACCAAGGGCTTCCTTTGAAAGCTTTTTTTCCTTTAGCTCCTTCTCCACCTGCTGTTCTATAGGAAGTCCGTGACAGTCCCAGCCAGGCACGAAGTCCACATCGTAGCCCGCAAGGAGCCTGTATTTAACTATGACGTCCTTCAGAACCTTGTTGAGGGCATGCCCTATGTGGATGTGCCCGTTGGCATAGGGCGGCCCATCGTGGAGGACAAAGAGAGGTTTTCCTCTGTTTCTTTCCCTGAGCCTTTGATAAAGACCCTGCCACTTTTTGAGTATCTGGGGCTCTCTCTCCGGCAGGTTTGCCTTCATGGGAAAGTCCGTCTTTGGAAGGTTTAGCGTCTCTGCGTAATTTCGCATGCTTATATTATAATCATAGGCTGGCATAAACCTTTTATCTGTGGAAGCACCGCAGGATTATAATAAAACCATGATAGTTTTTTCTTTAGGTGTGGGCGAGTGTTTGATAGAGCCCGAAAAACTTGAGTTGATAAAAAAGTCTTTGCAGGAGGAGCTTGGGGAGGAGGTGGATTTTAAGACCTTCAAAAGTTTTGAAGAGGAGTACGCAGAGGTTGAAGAAGGTCCATCCTGCCAGCTTTATCTTTCAAGGTCTCTTGTTTGTGAAAAGCTATACCATAAGGGCTACATGCCAGTATCCAAGCCAAGAGGAAAGCCAAACAGATATCTGCTTGTAGCAAAAGATGAGGTTCCTGAAGAAGGACAGATACTCGTAGCTTTGCCTTTTTTTAAGCCTGCAGGCTTTGTTCTTTCAGAGTTGGACTTCCACAGGGTTGTTTTTATATATACTGACGACTTTCGTGGTGTTTTGAAACTCTTAAGGGAGGGGAATGCTCATCTGGGTGTGGTTTGCTATTACTTTTGGCAGAAACTGCCTGAGGAAGAAAGAACCTTATACAGAGTGCTGGAAGATAAAACCCTTGAAATATCTCATCTGGTTATGGCTGTTGAGCCTATAGCGGAAAAGGTAAAAAGGGCATTGCTAAGCTCAGAGTACTTTGAACCTGCGGATGAAGGGGATATGGTCAAAATTGCGGAGGTTCATAGTACATTTGAACGGCTTGCAAAAAAGCTTTCTTACGCAAGCATAGCGGAGGCGCTCAAAAAGGATGCCAATGTTGCAGTCATGATATACAACGACAAACTTGTATACGTAAACAATGCTTTTACACGTCTGACGGGCTACACAAGTGAAGAATTAGAAAACATACCCATAGGTGACCTAGTCCTGAAGCTCTTTTATGGAAGCTACGCTGAGTTATTCCTGGAGGAGATTGAAAAGAGGCTGTCAGGACTTAAGTTTCTCGCAAACTACAACGAGTTAGCCATAAAGACAAAAAACGGAGACAGGGCGTGGGCTATTGCAAGCTCGGAAACTATCGTTTTTGGCGGTAAAAACTCGGGCGTGGTCTTTCTTACGGATATCACAAAAAAGAAAAGATTCCAAAGGCTTTATGAAATACTTAGGGAAATAAACTACCTCATAACTCATGCGGTGGAGGAGGGAGAGCTCCTAAAAAGTATATGCAAGGTGGTTGTAGACAAGCTTGGTGTTAATTTTGCGTGGGTAGGGATATACGAACCAAGGTTGGAAACCATACAGCCCATCTACTACTATGGAAAAAACGGAAAATACCTTAGCATGGTAACCGCAAGAATAAAAAGGTACGAGCCTATACAGGACGATATAGTAATACAAGCCTTTGTGGAAAACAGGGTGCAGATAAGCTACAGCACCACAAGAAGTCTTATGTCAGAGCATGTAAAAGAAAGCATGCTCTCAAGGAATTATATATCCTCCTGCTCCATACCCATCGTGAAGGGTGACAAACCTCTGTATTCCCTTAATCTCTACTCGGACGAGACCAACTTCTTTCAGGAGGAGAACAGGGAGGTAATAGAGGAGATGAAGGAGGACATAGAGTTTGCCCTGCGAAGGTTGGAGGAAATAAGAAAAAACACCATACTTGGGGAGGCACTAAAAAGCTCGCACTCTTGGGTTCTTGTGACGAATGAAGATGGAAAGATAGTATATGTGAATGAGACTGTGTGTAGCCTTTCCGGGTATAGCAAGGAGGAGATTTTAGGCAACACTCTCCGCATGTTTGAAGCAGGATACCACGGCGAGGAGTTTCACAAAACTCTATGGAATACCCTGAGGTCTGGAGAGCAGTTTCGTTCAACTTTCATCTACAGGAGCAAAGACGGAACAGTTTTCTACCTTGACCAGACCCTTTATCCTGTAAAGCTACCCGACGGAGAGATTATGTATATGGCGGTGGGTAGGGATATATCAAAGGAACTTTACCTCTCTTCGGAGGTGGAAAGGCTTACCTTCGTTGACCCTGCCACGGGGCTTCTCAACCTTGAGGGCTTTAAGTTCAAAGTCATGGAAAAGATGTCAAGCATGAAACAAGGAGACATGTATGCCTTTGTAATTCTTGACATTTACAACTTTTCTTTCATAAACAAGAACTACGGCATAGATGTGGGAGACAAGCTTCTTTCGTTGGTAGCTCAAAGATTAAGGGAAAAACTTCCAGATGCGGACACACTTTCCAGAGTAGCAGGCGACGAGTTTGGCTTTTTGCTTGGACCCTTTGAAGAGGAACGGCAGATTATGGTTAACATAAATCTATTGCTCGAATCCTTCAAAGAGCCCTTTAGGTTAGGCGATGTTGAAATAATAACGCAGGTAAACATGGGCGTTTGTCTTATTTCCGGCGGAAGAGAGAGCTTTGGTGATGTATACGGAAAGGCGGACATAGCCTTAAAGAATGCAAAGCTTCATGGAGAAGGAGCAGTTAAGTTCTTCCAGGAAGACATGGACTTAAAGGCAAGGGATTATCAGAATTCTACTGAGCTGGTATACAGAGCTCTCAAGGAGAAGCTTTTTGTTTTTTACTACCAGCCCTACTTCCGTAGCAAAGACCTATCAGTAGCGGGCTACGAGGCTCTCGTAAGGATAAAGGACAGAGAAGGACATATTTACACACCTCACTACTTCATAGAATACCTTGAGGGGAGCGTTCTTCTGAAGGATTTTCAGAGATGGGCTTTTGAGGAAGTCTTGCTTGCAGTGGAAAAACTCGGAAAGCCTGTAACCGTAAATGTCCCCCCAAGGGTCTTTGAGTTTGATACCCTGTTTGAAGACATCCTTAAGAGGGATATTAAGGGCAGGCTTGCGTTGGAAATTACAGAAAGAGCATTATTTAAACTTTCATCCAAGAATCTGGAGCTGTTAAGCCTACTGAGAACAGAAAAAGGTATAAAGATACTCGTGGATGACTTTGGCACAGGATATTCCTCCCTCTCTTACATAGTAGACTTGCCCATAGACATTATCAAGGTAGATATTTCCTTTGTCAGGAAGGTTGGGACAGACCAAAAGGCACGAAAATTAGTAAGGAGCATTGTGGAGCTGGCAGAGGTTTTAGGGCTCGAGACTGTGGCGGAAGGAGTGGAAACAGAAGAACAGCTTGCTATACTCAGAGATATGGGCGTTACCTACCTTCAAGGCTTTCTTCTTTGCAAGCCTTTACCCCTTGAAGAAACATGCAGGTGACATATTTAACGGTCTTGCCTCATTTCTTATTGCCTACGAATACCTTCCTCAAAACTCCCTTTTTATCATTCTTGTGAATCTTTACCCTTACATATACCACCATGGCCCACCTCCTTGTCTAAATCTATAGGTTGTATGTTAAAAATCCGTTAAGACGTTTGGTATTTTTGTCTTTTACTTTATGAGAAGACTTTTAATTGGCTTATGTTATGCTACATTTTTCATGGAGGGATAATCCTTTCTACCTTCAGGTAATCCCTCAAGATTTCTGGCACTAAAATGGAGCCGTCTTCTTGCTGGTAGTTTTCTAAAATTGCCGCCAGCGTCCTGCCCACCGCAAGCCCAGAGCCGTTTAGTGTGTGGACAAAGCGGAGCCTGCCCTCCGCATCCCTATAGCGCGTGTTCATCCTCCTTGCCTGAAAGTCCTCGCAGTTGGAGCAGGAGGATATCTCTCTGAACTTACCCTGCGAAGGAAACCAAACCTCTATGTCGTAAGTCTTGGCGGAGGCAAAGCCCATATCGCCGGTGCACAAAAGCACAACCCTGTAGGGCAGTCCTAGAAGTTTTAAGACATCCTCCGCATCGGAGGTCATCCCCTCCAGCTCTCGGTATGAATCCTCTGGTTTAACTATCTTAACCAGCTCCACCTTGTTGAACTGATGCTGACGGATTATGCCCCTTATGTCCTTTCCGTAAGAGCCTGCCTCCCTGCGGTAGCAAGGCGTGTAAGAAACCATGTAAAGAGGTAGGTCTTCCTCGGAGAGTATTTCCTCTCTGAAAAGGTTTGTGAGAGGAACTTCTGCGGTAGGTATAAGGTAAAGGTCATCTCTATCGCACCTGTAGAGCTCCTCCTCAAACTTGGGGAGCTGTCCCGTGCCTACGAGCACCTCCGGTCTTACAAGGTGGGGAGGCAAAACCTCTCTGTATCCTTTCCCTGAGTGCAGGTCAAGCATGAAGTTTATGAGAGCCCTTTCCAGCTTAGCACCCCAGCCTTTTAAAACCACAAAGCGACTACCCGATACTTTGCCAGCCCTTTCAAAGTCAAAAATGCCAAGCCTTTCCCCTATATCCCAGTGAGACTTTGGCTCAAAGGAAAAGTCCCTGGGCTCTCCCCACCGCCTCACCTCCAAGTTCTGGCTTTCCTCCTCTCCAACGGGAACGCTCTCGTGGGGCAGGTTGGGTATCCTGAGAAGTCTGTCTCTGAGCCTTGCCTCTACTGAGGACAGCTCCTTCTCGTAGTCCTCTATCTTATCCTTTAGGCTTTTTACTTCTTCTTCAAGGGTTCTTGTGTCCTCACCCTTCTTTTTCAAAGAGCCTATTTCCTTGCTTTTTGCGTTTCTCTCCGCCCTAAGGCTCTCCAAACTTTTTAGTATGGACCTTCTAAGTGCATCCAACTCCAGCACGCCATCCACGAGGCTTTCAAGCTCCCTGTTCCTTAAGGATAGCCTTTCTTTAACCAAGGAGGGGTTTTTCCTTATGAGTTCAAGGTCAAGCATGGAGATATTTTAACCTCTGAGAGCCAGCTTCAGCTCGCACTCAAAGAGAAACTCAAAGGCTTCGAGCCTTATGTAGGCTTCTCTTATGCTACTACCCCAGGTGTAAAGACCGTGAGACTTCAGGAGAAAGCCATAAAGGTCTCCCTTTACAAGCCTCTTCTCTACGAGCCTCGATAGGGTTTTCATGTCTTGCGCATTTTCAAAAACTGGCACTTTTATACTCGTATCGTGGGTCTTTATACCCTCAAAGGCTTTGAGGAGTTCGTAGTTTTCTAACTTCAGGTCTTCTTTGGCAAGCCTTGATATGAGGGTGGAATTTACCGAGTGCACATGGAGAACCGACATAACCCGAGGAAAGTTCCTATAGACCACGAGGTGAAGAAGGGTCTCCGCAGAGGGTCTCTTTGAGCCTTCCAGAAGTTTGCCCTCAAGGTCTACCGTCACGAAGTCCTCACGGGTGAGATGTCCCTTGTGAGTGCCAGAAGCGGTAATGAGCACCCTATCATTCTCTACCCTCGCAGAGAGGTTTCCACCGCTTGCAGGTAGCCAACCTCTTGAGTGAAGAAGTCTTCCTATTTCTATAAGCTCGGAAACTTCACCATACACGGGGCTTATAATTTTAACATGAGCCTCAAAAGGATTATAAGGATAAAGGAGGGTATAAAAGAAGTTAGGGCAAGAGAGCTAAAGGAGGTAGAGATGCAGATAGGCAGGCTAAGGAGAGAATTGGAGAGGATAGAAGTCCTACAGGAAGAGGTAAACCAGAACATAAAGACATCCTTCTCCGAGGGCTTACTTATTCAATACAGGTCTCTCCACTCTCAAAAAAGAGAGCTCCTCGAAAGGATTGCCAAACTGGAGGCGGTAAAAGAGGAGAGAAGGAAAAGGCTAAAGGAAGCCTACAGAGATTTAAAAGCCCTTGAGCTTCTCAGAGATATGCGTAGAAGAGAGGAGCGTTCCAGGTCTGCCAATATTGAGGCTCAGAGGGCTGGTTTTCTACACCTGATAAAAAGGTGGCGTAAGAATGCTTAAGTTTTTAACCCTTACCCTGTGTTTTCTCTCGCTGGCTTTTTCTCAATCCGCCCTGCAGAAAAAGATAAAACAGGACAGAGAGAAGAAGGCTCAGGAAGAGGTAAAAGCTCTCTCTAAGGAGCTCGAGGAAAAGCTCAGAAGGCTTGAAGAGGAAAGGAGAAAACTTGAGGAACTTAAAAGGGTAGAACCTCCAAAGGAGGAGCCAAAACAGGAGGTTAAGAAGCTGGTGGAGATATTCAACAAAACCTCCCCCGACGAGGCGGGTGCCATCATGAACAACCTTGACCCTGAGCTGGCTGCGGAGGTCCTACTAAATTTAAAGGATAGGCAGGCCGCTTCCATACTGGAGGCCATGGACCCAAAAAAGGCGGCAGAGGTGTCTACCATCATATTGGAAAAACGTAGAAGAAGGTAGGCTTATAACCTTATAAGAATTTTTTAAAAGTATGCCAAGGGTAGAGTTTATAATAACTCTACGGAGGTGAAAGAATGGACAGGCTCGTCCTTGAGAGGCTCACGGAGCAAAGGGAAAGCCCCGAATACCTTCAGATAAGCATGGCGGCTGCCATGACCCTCGGTATAGTGCCGGGACAATTTTACAGGAACACGAGGCTCAGTTGTATAAATACCCTTCTTACTTACCCCTCTGGATGTCATGCCACCTGTGCCTACTGCGGACTACAAAAAGCAAGAGAGATGGAGTATTCGAAGAAAAACTTCATAAGGGTGGAGTGGCCAACTGTAAAGCTGGAGGAAATCATAGAAAGAGCTAAGGGTGTGGGTCATGTGGAGAGGCTCTGCATAGCCCAGATAACTCACCCAAAGTCTATAAGGGACACCAAGTATGTGCTCAAAAAAGTCCTCTCGGAGCTTGGGGATAAGCTCTTTGTCTCTCTTCTTATAAACGCCACAGGAACAACCTACGAGGACATGGAAGACTACAAGAAGCTGGGTGCGGATACGGTCACGGTGGCCATAGACTGCGGAACGCCCGAGGTTTTTGAAAGGCTACGCGGAAGACCCATGAACAGCCCACACCGCTGGGAAACCTTCTGGAAGGTTTTAGAATGGGCTTGTGAGGTTATGGGTGATGGCTATGCAGGTTGTCATCTGGTGGTAGGGCTTGGGGAAACAGAGCAGGAGATGATAGATACTATACAAAGGGTGAGGGACATGGGCGCAAGGACACACCTCTTTTCCTTCTGGCCAGAGGAGGGTTCTATGATGGAAAAAGAAAAGCCCTGCCCAGCCCCGCAATACAGAAGGGTTCAGCTTGCCCGTTACCTTATAGACAACCAGATAGCCCGCTACGAGGACATGAAGTTTAACGAAAGGGGTCAGGTGGTAGACTTTGGCATAGACAAGGACACCTTTGAAGAGCTCTTCTGGAGTGGAAGACCCTTCATGACCTCCGGCTGTAGGGGTAAGACCAGCGAAGTTGCCTGCAACAGACCCTTTGGCGACAGCTCAGTAAGTGACATAAAGAGCTATCCCTTTAAGCCCAACAGGTCAGACCTCCAGAGGATAAGAAAACAGCTCCTTGACTACGAAATGACCACCAACTACCCAGATGTGCTAAACCCGAGCATCTTTAGGTATCAATGAGCTGGAGCGGTCTCCTTTTAGATATGGGCTATGCAGGGTTTGCAGGTTTTGTGGTGGGCTTTGCCATAAGGAGAGTGCTTAACTTCTTTCTCCTACTTCTGGGGCTTTACCTTCTTTCCCTCATGTGGCTCGCCAGCAAGGGTATCATAGAGGTTCATTGGGCTCAGCTTTTTGTCCTCTTTAAGGGTATGTTTGAAGGTGTGGGTGAGTTTGTGCAGGGGCTTATAAGAAAGCTCGCCTTTGTAGGCACTTTTGCGGTGGGCTTTATGATAGGTTTAAAAACTTGAGGGAATTAGAGCTCCTGAAGGAAGCTAAGAGGTTCTGGGACGCGAAGGACTTTTACTCCGCTCACGAGGTTCTTGAGGACTTATGGAGGCTCTTTCCTAAAGAGGACAAACACTCAAGAAACTGCTGTCAGGGGCTTATAAGGCTTGCCATTGCCTACAATCACTATCTTTGTGGAAGAAGAGACAGCTGTCTACGCGTTCTCAGGATGGTGAAGGACCAACTTCAACCCTGTGGAGAGTTCTTTATTTATGTGAATCTCGCTTCTATAAGGGAGTTTTTGGAGGAGCACATAAACCTTCTGGAAAGGGGGCAGGATATCCAGAGCTTTCCCGAGCTTCACCTTTCAGGTGACTTCTAAGTTTATACCCATATTGGAGAGCCTGTCCTTTAGCTTGAGTATGTTCATGCCCACTTTTATCCTTGGGTCTGCCTGAAGCACGGTTCTGTAACCATTTATCCTCAGCTCGAGGATAAGCTCCTTGCCTTCCTGGTCACCGCACTCCTGCAGGAGTTCCATTAGACCCTTCAGCTCTTTGTCCTCTAATTCCTTCAAAAATACAAGCCTTACTTTCATATGTTCGCTCCTCAAGAACTCTTCTGGGGTGTAGGCTTCCCTTAGCAAAAGTTTTATCTCCTCCGTCTCTTCGTCTCTATCTACTTCAAACTTACCTACGAGAACGCCCTCTTCTTTTATCTTCTCCTTGTTTTGAGAGAAGGTCTCAGGAAACACGAAGACCTCTGCCATGCCCGTCTTGTCTACCAAGTTAAATAGGGCTACATAGTTGCCCTTTTGGGTTTTCTTTATTCTCAGGTCAACTACCGCACCCGCAAAGGTGTAGGTCCCTCCCTCTGCTTCCTCAAGCACCTCAAGGGAAGAAACTTTACCTTTCAAAAGCCTCTCGTAGGGGTCAAGAGGGTGAGAAGAGATGAAAAAGCCGAGCACCTCTCTTTCGTAACCTGCGTAATTTTCCTCTTTAACCTCCTCCTTTGACCCAAAAAGTCCCTTCATGAACAAGGAAGAATTACCCTCAAGCCTCTGAAGGAGTTTAGAACGCTCCTCACCCGTAAAGTCAAAGGCACCCGCCTTTATGAGTGCCTCAAGGGTTTTTTTGTTAACCTTTTTACCATCTACACCCCTCACAAAGTCTCCAATAGAGCTCCAAGACCTTTTCCTACTTTCCACTATGTGCTTTGCGGTCTCTTCACCCACACCTTTTATCCGAGCAAGACCAAAGCGGATGGTCTTTGTGTCCTCTATCTTGAAGTCCACATCGCTCCTATTTATGTCCGGTGGCAAAAGCTTAAAGCCCTCACTTCTTGCATCTTTGAGAAGGTTTATAAACTTCTTGTCGTTCTTCTCGGTGGAGAGCTTTACGCAGAAAAACTCTTCTGGGTAATGGGCTTTTAGGTAGGCTGTCCAGTAAGAAAGGTATCCGTAAGCTACCGAGTGAGACTTATTGAAAGAGTAGCTGGCAAACTTCTCTATGTCTTCCCAAAGCTCGGTTATCTTCTTTTCCTCGTAACCCCTCTCCACCGCCCCACTTATAAACTTTTCCTTCATCTGAGCCATAAGGTCTGCCTTCTTTTTACCTATGGCTTTTCTGAGGGTGTCCGCCTCACCGGGCGTGAAGCCTGCCAGAACCTGAGAAGCCTTCATTATCTGTTCCTGATAGACCCACACTCCGTAGGTTTCCTTAAGCACGGGCTCCAGCTCAGGAAAGGGATAGTTCACCTCCTCTCTTCCCTGCTTTCTGTTTATGTAGCTGTCCACAAGACCGCTCTTTAGGGGTCCTGGTCTGTATAGGGCGAGCACTGCCACTATATCCTCAAAACTGTCTGGTTGTAGCCTAAGTAGGAGCTTTTTCATGCCTGGGCTCTCAAGCTGGAAGACACCCGTAGTGTTGCCTGCCCTGAGGAGCTCGTAAACCTTTGGGTCGTCGAGGGGAAGGTTTAAGTAGTTAAGGTCTATACCCCACCTTTCTCTTATGAGCTCTCTGGCTCTCTGGAGTTCGGTGAGGGTCTTAAGACCCAAAAAGTCCATCTTTATGAGACCTATCTCCTCAAGCTTAACCATATCAAACTGGGTAGCCACCGCGCCTTCCTTGTCGTAGTAAAGGGGCAAGAGCTCTTCTAAGGGTTTGGGTGCTATAACCACGCCCGCCGCGTGCAAAGAGGTATGTCTGGTGAGTCCTTCGAGCCTTAGGGCTATCTCTACGAGCCTTTTTAGCTCTGGGTCTTCTTGACAGAGCTTTCTGAACTTATTTGCGTTCTCCTCTATGTCCCTTCTGTGCCTTCCGTATTTTTTCAGGAGCTCCTCAAGGGGCGTAAGGAACATCTCCTCCAGAGAGAGCCAAGTGCCCTGCACATCACCCTGAGGTATGAGCTTTGCCAGCGTGTCCGCAGTTTGATATGGTATGCCCAGAGCCCTTGCCACATCTCTGAGGGTTTGTTTTGCCTTCATCACATTGTAGGTGATTATTTGGGCTACGTTCTCAGGATGGTATTTTTCTTTCACATACCCTATAACCCTGTCTCTGTTTTCCATGCAAAAGTCCACATCAATGTCAGGCATGGATACCCTATCGGGGTTGAGAAACCTCTCAAAGAGAAGCCCGTGCCTTATGGGGTCCACATCCGTTATGCCGAGAGCAAAAGCAAGCAAAGAGCCTGCCGCCGAGCCCCTCCCAGGTCCTACGGGAATACCCTGAGACTTTGCCCAGTTTATAAAGTCCTGCACTATCAAAAAGTAGCCCTCAAAGCCCATGCGCGAGACTACCTCAAGCTCGTAGAAAAGTCTGTCTTTGTATTCCTTATCGTCTCTGGCAAGCCCTTGCTCTATCCTTTGCTTCAGACCCTTGAGGGCAAGCTCTTTTAGGAAATCTCCGAGTGAAAGCCCTTGGGTAGGGAAGTAGGGCAGGAGGTGACTACCACCCTCAAGGAGCCGGAATCTACCCGCCGTTTTTTCCGCCACATCGAGTGTGTTCAGAAGAGCCCTCTCCCACCCATTAAACTTACCCCTGAACTTCTCCCACACTTCCTCCGGTCCAGCAAAGTGCAACCCCTCGTTAGCACACTTAAAGCCTCCCTGCTGAACCTCCATGAGGGTCTTTTTCATCTGTATAGCCATAAGCACCTGATGGGCGAGCCTATCTTCGGGCATAAGGTAGTGAGAGTCGTTGGTGGCTACCAGCTTTACCCCAAGTCTTTGGGCTATACTTATAAGGTTTCTGTTTGCGGTTTCTTGCTCGGGTAGAGAGTTGGACTGAAGCTCAAGGTAAAGGTCATCTCCAAAGAGGTCCAAAAACTTCTTTACCCACTCCTCCGCCTTCTCCTCTTCTCCGAGGCTTGCGTAGTAGGTGGGGACGCCCTTCAAACATGCGGTTATGGCTATAAGCCCTTTATGATATTGACCAAGAAGCTCATAGTCTATCCTTGGCTTGTAGTAAAAACCCTCCTTGTAGGATAAGGTAGAGAGCTTCATCAGGTTTTTGAGACCTTCGTCGTCTTTGGCTATGAGTATGAGGTGGTGGTTGTATCTATCGGTGATGTTGTCCTCCGAGCCCTTGTCCTTTCTGTCAAAACGCGAGCCAGTGGTGAAGTAAGCTTCCATACCTATGAGGGGTTTTAAGCCCGCGCTCTTCATACTTCTGTAAAAGTCAAGAATGCCAAAGAGGTTTCCGTGGTCGGTGATAGCCACCGCCCCGTAGCCCAGCTCCTTTGCCCTTTTTGCCAAGTCCTTTACCTTTATTGCACCATCAAGGAGAGAATACTGGGTGTGGAGGTGCAGGTGGACGAAATCCTTCATTCCCATCTAAAATAGAGAAAGGGGCAAAAAAAGTCAAACCCTCAGGTCCTTGAAAAACGAGGCTGGAGAGTTAGAGTTCCTAAACCCCGCGGAGGTGGTCTTTTTAAGCCGTAGGAACCTTGTATCTATCTTGCGTTAGTATGTCAACGCCCACCTCTAAGTTCTCCAACCAGTTAATAAAGCGGTTCACCATGTCCTTACCCTTGAATATGGCACCGTGCTGTGGCACTATCATCTCTATATCCAGCTGTTTGACCATGTTAGCCCAGAAGCGCAGTATCTTGTTGCTCACCATATACCTTTTGTGGAAGCCTTCCATATACTTGATGTGGGCATCAAAGTCTTCCACTACAAAGTAGTCCTGACCCAGAGAAGCCCCGAGGTCTCCAGAAAAGAGTATCTTGGAGCAGGGGTCGTAGACCTGAAAGTTGCCCTCTGAATGCAAGAAGTGCGCAGGCAGGATGTAAAGCTTGCAATCCCCCCCGAGGGTAAGCACCGTTCCGCCGTCATCTATAGGAAAAACCCTGTCCTCCAGCTGAGAATCCAACCCGAAGTGGGGCAGAAAACGCATCCATAGCTTGGAAACATAGGCTACCGCCTTGGTTGTCATAAGCCAGCCGTTGATAGAAGCGACTATGTCTGGGTCCTGATGAGAAAGGAAGATGTATTTTATCTGATTCGGTGGAATGTAGAGAGATAGGTCAGAGAGAAGCTTGGAAAAAACCTTGTGACCACCCGGGTCAAGGAGCATACCTTCACCCTTGTGGATAATCAGCACCTGATTGGACTGAACCGCACTTGCAGGCGTGAGCTCTTCAAAAAACACCACCTTGTGGTCTGGCGTGTTAAAAATCACATTTTTCATAAAACACCTCCGGTATGATATACATCAGAGATTTAAATATAGCACGAAACCCGCGGATGTATAGTCCTCAGACTTAGAACGGTTGCTAAGAACCAACCTGCGGTATAATTTGTAAACCATGTTCCAGTTTACAGAGGAGCAAATAAAGAGGTATGCGAGGCACATAATCCTGCCGGAGGTAGGCGGTAAAGGTCAAGAAAAGCTTCTTAAATCCAAGGTGCTGGTGGTGGGTGCGGGTGGTCTTGGCTCACCTTCCATATACTACCTTGCGGCGGCTGGCGTGGGCACCATAGGCATCGTGGACTTTGACGTGGTGGACTTTTCTAACCTCCAGAGGCAGATCCTCCATAACACGGAAAGGGTTGGCGTGCCCAAGGTGGAATCCGCCAGACTGACCGTGGAGAAGCTGAACCCCGACGTTAAGGTGATAACTTACAACACTATGATAAACAAGTCCAATGTGATGGAGTTAATAAGAGATTACGATGTGGTGCTCGATGGGACCGATAACTTTCCCACAAGATTCTTGATAAACGACGCCTGTTACTTCCTCGGTAAACCTTTGGTGTCCGCTGCCATGCTCAGGTTTGAGGGTCAGGTTTCCGTCTTTGACTTCAGAAACAAGGAAAGCTCACCCTGCTACAGGTGTCTCTACCCTGAACCCCCTCCGCCCGGTCTTGTGCCCTCCTGTCAGGAGGCTGGCATACTTGGTTCCATAGGTGGCATAATGGGCTGTATTCAGGCAACGGAGGCTACGAAGCTCCTGCTCGGCGTAGGTGAACTTCTTGTAGGCAAACTTTTGGTTATGGATGCCCTTTCCATGGATTTTAGGAAGGTAAAACTCAGGAAGGACCCGGGCTGTCCCCTGTGCGGTGAAAAGCCCACCATAAGAGAGCTTATAGAATACGAGCAAGTCTGCGAAGCCCACTTTTAGTCAGAAAAAGCTACCCTTTGCAGTTAATATATTATAAGAGATGGAACTGACGCAAGCGCTGGGCTTTGTCTTTGAGGGGGCTTTTAAGCTTGGTTTTATGAAAGACAAACTGGAAGATGCACAATACAAGAGTTTTGTAGAAGGAATTTTTGCCAAACTTGAAGAAAATTATAGAGAAGAGAAGTTAAAAGAGCACATAGAGAAGGTTAAGAGCTTCTTTGAAAGCATAAAGCTGAAGATGCCCTACTCCCTCTCAGGGGAGTTTCCGCCAGAGCTGAGAGTCTCCGGATTTGATACTACGCCGGAGGGTGCAGTGGAGAACTATACAAAAGTAGCTTTTTTCTTAGGTTACTCCGCAGGTCTTTTATATGGGGCTCAGCACGAGGATGTCGTTCTAAAGAAGTTCAGCATGAGCGAGGAGCACTCGGAGGTAGTGTGGAAGAACGCAGACCTTATGTTTCTTGAAAAGGAAGTTCTCTATGTGGTGGACTTTAAGGCATCGGGGCTCACCAACAAGATAAAGGACATAGCCATTAGCAAAAATGTCCCTCAGGAAAAGGTTAGGAGCATATACATACCCTTTGTGAACTATGGCGTCCCCATAAACCTCTCTCTCGGTCAACTCTCTCTGGAAAAGTTTCTGGAAAAGCTCATGAAAACCAAGGAAGAGATGCTCAGGCTCAAGGACGTCTTCGTGGAAATAAAGGGCTTTCTTCAGGTCCTTAGCTACGCTGTAGACTATCTGGTAGAAGAAAAAGACCCAGTAAGGGAAGTAGTCCTTGAACTCGTCTATCCCCTTCAGGAGTCTCTTAGGGTGAGGTTTAACCTAGAGAACAGAGAAGCCCTAAAAGGTTATCAAGAAGGCATAAAAGAGCTCTACAAAAGCCTGAAGTCAAGAAGCTGGAGCTACAAGGCGGCGGACGAGCCTTCGCCAGTTCGAAGTCCAAGACTTAAAGAAGAATACACGAAGGAAAAGGAAAGGCTCTTAAGGACTATAGAGGAAATACAGAAAGAAAAGAAAAAGCTGGACGTGGACCACATAGATGGGGCGAGGGAGGATGTAAGGAAAAGGGTAGAGGATTTTGTAAAAGGGTCGCAAACTTGCAAAGCCCTTGCCCTCCTTCAGTCCGCTGGCAGCGGAAAAACTTCCAATGTGAGAAATGCCATACTTAACATGCCCGGAAGGCACATAGTCCTCTACTTTGCCACCAGAAAAAGGATAGTGGAGAAAGAGTATGAGGCAGTAAAGAAAAAGATTGAGTCTCGCAATGGCATAGCCCTACTTGGAAGACCAGAGAAGAAGAGCTCTCACTCCCTGCTTCACAAGGGAGACTACTTTGAGCCTAATTCTACCCGTAAGGGCATACTTCAGAAGATGGTAGAGGGCATAAAAAAAGCCTCGGAGAAGCACGAGCAGATATGGGGTTTTGCCACCCTTCAGTCTATTGTGGAGACAGGTAGGGGTAGCACCACAAGACACATGAAAGAGTTCCTTACCCCTCGCATCTATGATAACTACACACTGCACTTTATCCTCGATGAGTTTCTGGGCTTTAGCAATGGTATTTTTGCCATAAGTGAGCTTTTTGAGCTTGCCCGCAAATTCCGTAATAAGGGTGGCAAGGTAAACCTTTATCTCTTTGACGCCAACGGCTACACGCCAGAACTCTTGAAGGGTATCCTACAGGAATACGAAAAGTATGAGGTCGTGCCAGAGGCAGTGGTTCTGTGCAACTTCCTGCCAGAGTTGGAGGTCTCTTATGGAGATGTGCCCCTTTCCATATACTCAAAGCACGGCTTCCCTTCAAAGGAGCTGTGGGTCTACAGAAAGTTTCTAAGGGTGAAAGACTTTGAAAAGAAAGAAGACTACCTCAAGCTGGTGGAATACATAAAAGAGACCTTTACCAACAGAGATGAAAGCACCGCTTTTGTTTTCCTCCAAGACAAGGACGCTATAGCTCATCTATCCCACCTACTGAAGGAACAGGGTATTAGCACGCTGGTAGCCACTGCCAGCTCAAGGAAGAGCCAGGAAGACATAAGCAAGGGTAAGGAAGACATCATATTGGGCACTTCCTCCGTCTCTCGTGGGCTTGACTTTTCTCGAGAGCACAAACCTTTGGACCACATATACATAGTGGTGTCCGACTGGGGGTTGGAAAACAACTTGGTGGAGGTAATCCAAGCTATCTCGAGAGCAAGGGGTGACGAAAAGACGGAGAAAAGACCAAAGCATCTCCATATAGTGTATCTGCTTTTTGAAGAGGTGCCGGAGTATGTAATAGACAACATACTTAGCTTGCATGAGCATGCGGATAGAGAGGTCATAAGGCTCATCTACGAGGTGGAATATCTAAAGCAGAAGATTGACCTTGACCGGGTGGTGGTGCGCATAGTTGAGCAGTTTTTAAAGAGTAAGGAGGGGAGGGTGCTGGTGCCTGTGCCCGCTCAACACAAAACTGTCTACGCTCAAAACAAGGTCTCTCAGCTTGAGGCGGTAGTTACCTTTCTTGAGGACATACAATTAATGGAAAAGGATGGGGTAATAAAGGAAAAGCTCAGACGGTTAAGAGATGTTCTGCTTTCTGCAGTGGACATATACACGGAGGATATACCAAAAAACCTCTCAAGGGTAACTTACTACCACCCTTATATCCTCCTTGAGAGGGCAAAGCTCCATCTTACCTTTGACAACGAGAAGAGAAAAGAAGCCAGTATTCTCTACAGAGAGTTGAAGGAAGTGCTAAAGGGACACAACGAAGAGCTGTCCGAGGAAGTTGGACACTTTATAAACAGCGTTGCACCCCGCGAAGGGTATGAAGTGCCCATTCTTCTGCCCGTATACTCGCTGGTATTTACAAAGCAGGTGCTCTACAAGGAGGACCCTTTGATAAGGTTTAAGGTGGGTGGTAGGGTAGGGAGGGGCGGTGCAAGGGTTATGGGGGGCAAGCTTGAGTTCTGGACGCGCTGTTTAAATGACGAAGTTTCCAAGAAGGAATACGCCTGCATACCCCTTGGTGAGGACTATCCTTACAGGGAAGTGCTCAGCGGACGCTTTGCCCGTTTTCCCGTAGAATTTTTAAGAGAACTGCTGGAGGTAGAGGATGGAGATAAAGGGTAGAGAAAAGGACCCAAGGCTTGGGCTTTTTGCAAGGGGAGAGTATGCAGGTGGAGATTTCGTGTATGCGGGGGTCTTTTTCAACCACGAAGAAGACTACCTGAACAACTTAGCGGGTGTCCTACACAAGATTATAAATAAAGAACAAGAAGCCTTTAGTAGCTTTGAAAGCTTTTTGAAAAACAAAAACCATCAAACGGAGGGTCAAGCTATCTACCCGAGAGAGGACGTGGTTAGGTGGATAAGACCTTTCAGGAAACACAAAAAATCAAAAGATACTTGCTTTTACAGGAGAACGGGCAAGGACAGGATGTCTGTGATGGAGTTGAGGGTTTCTCCTCCTTCTGACATGGAAAAGTCCGCAGGGCTTGTGTTTGTCAGGCTAAAGGGCTACGAGGACGAACCTTTGAGTAGCGAGGTGGTGTGGAGGGCAAGAAGAGACCTTATAGACATATGGCTATCTCTTACGGAAGACGAAGAGGTTAAAGACTACTTGCGGAGAGTGAAAGGCGTTATGGAGCTCCTTGAAGAAACACTGCCCAGCGCCTTCCACAAATACCCCTTTTTTAAACTGGTCTTTTACCTTTTTCCTATTAACTTTGACCGGTTTATGAACGCGGTGGTGATCTCCAGAGCCAGTCTTTACTTTAGGAAAGAAGAGACAAAAAAGAACCTATGGAGCGAGCTCTTAGAGGACATGGGGGAGGACTATAGAAAAGACCTTGAGTATGTGTTGAAGAAGGAGGGCAAAAGTCTTGAAAACATAAGGATGCTTTTGGATGAGGCACTATCTGAAGAGAGGCTCAAAAGCCTCAGGAAAGACTGGAAAAGGGTGCTCAGAAGGCTGGTGAAGGGTGAAAGTGACAAGGTGCTTGCAGTTTTTATGGGAAATCCTAAAAAAGAGGATGTTTGGGTTTCATTTGGAGAGTTCTGCGTGCCCGACAAGGAGATAAACCTTTGGGTCTTTGCGGAGAGAGAGTTTGAACTGCAGGAAGGGGGGCGGAGCCTGGGGCTAAAGGAGCTACTTGACCTCCTCCAGAGGACGCTAAAAGATAACAAAAACCTCCAGAAGTATATAGGAAACATAACAATAAACCTCAAAAGAAAAGGAGACGGAAGCCCTTACAGGTTTGAGGACCTCTTTGGCAGGGAAGCGTTTTTAAAACTTCTAAAGGGTGATGTTAAGCCAGATAAGGGCAATGTATACAAGCCTGGAGACTCTAAAGAACTCCTCTACAGTCTTTGTTACTTCTCTGCCAGGCTCGCCAGATTTATTCACCAAAGTAAAGAGACCATAGAGGGTATTCTTCTATTGCTTGATACGGAGCTAAAAGAGGATGAGGGTAGGTATCCTCTTTGGCCCATGGTGAACCACATATATGAATACTACGGACTGCCAGTGCAAACGATAACGAAGCGGTTTTTCAGAAGTCTACTTGGGGAAAAGCCTGAGGCAACGATAAAAAACATGGTCATAAGCCTCTACAAGGGCATAAAAACCCTCAGGTTTGAGTTTGACGGCTTCCACCTACCCGAGGAGCTTACCGTCTACGCAGTCATAGAGAGACCTTCACCTAAGTTTTTCTACAGGTTTGGCAGTATGAACGAGGAAGGGGAGAGGCATGGTCTTTACGAAGCCTTCCGCATTAAGATAAAGGGAAAGCAAGCAACGGTGCATGTAGAGGACAAGTTTATACTTCTTTCGGGTGGATACGGTGGAGACGGGGCTCGCCTTGAGAAGTGGATAAGGGAAAGGCTTACGTATAAGAATGTGCGGTTCTGTCTAATAACTGCGGTTAAGGACTCCTACCTTGCCAGCATTGAGGATAGACTCGGAACGCCCTCGGAGTTAGAGGGTAAGCTCCTCTTTATAAAATACGACGAGCTAAAAACTGCCTATCTTTCAGACAAGGCACAGGAAAGTTGCTACGTGGTATACACGCAGGAAATGAACAGGCTCATGGAAAGGCTTGGCATAAAGGCTGAGAAGGATGTAGCCGCCATAGCCATAAAGCCTGCAGAGGCAAAGAGAGACTTTGAAGACAGCATATACCACGCAGCCCTTCAGATTTTCTTCACAGAGAAGATAGGTTGGTCAAAGGAGGAGGTCTACGCAGAGAGAAAGAGCCTTTTCATCTTCACCCTTATAGCCCTTTCTATGTATGAGAGCGAATCCTTTGCCACGCCTTACAGCAAGCTGCCCATCTGGAGCAAGGAGAGGGGCACCTACCTACGTTTAGAGAGAGACCTAAAAGAATACCTACTGCCCCTAAGAGCTCTCCTCTACGAGATGCTCTACACGATGGCACCCCTACCGGGTTACGGGGAAGTTTCGTAACTATGCTTTGTGGATACATTTGCAAGGTGGAGTGCTTTCCAATTTGAAGATACTCTCCGTAGGTTAAAATCTATAAACATGTTTAGAAAGGTGCTGGTGGCAAACAGGGGTGAGGTAGCTCTGAGAATAATAAGGGGCTGTGAGGAGCTGGGTATAAGGACTGCGGCCATATATTCGGAGGCGGACGCCAAATCTCTCTACGTGAAAAAGGCGGATGAAGCCTACTTGCTTCCCGGCGACCCGGTAAGGGCTTATCTGGACTATGTGAGGATAGTAGACCTGGCAAGGTCCGTGGGTGCGGACGCCATACATCCCGGTTACGGCTTTCTGGCAGAGAACGCAGACTTTGCCCGATACTGCGAAAGCAAGGGCATAACCTTTATAGGACCTTCTCCCGAGCACATAGAGCTCTTCGGTGACAAGGTAAAGGCAAAAAGGGCTATGGAAAGGTTAGGCATACCAACCATACCCGGCTCTCCGGACCCACTGAGAAACTACGAAGATGCCCTGCACTACGCAAAAGACATAGGGCTTCCTGTAATACTTAAGTCCGCCTATGGGGGTGGTGGAAGGGGTATGAGGGTGGTAAGAAGTCTGGAAGACCTTCCTAGGCTTTTTGAGTCTGCCTACAGAGAGGCGGAGACCTTCTTCGGGAAGGGAGACCTCTTCGTAGAGAAATACCTGGACAACCCAAAACACATAGAGGTGCAGATACTGGGGGACAGATACGGAAATGTGGTCCATCTGGGTGAAAGAGACTGCTCGGTGCAAAGAAAGCACCAAAAAATCGTAGAGCTGACGCCCTGCCCCCTCCTACCAAGAGACCTCAGACAAAAGATGCTGGGTATGAGCGTAAGGGCGATGATGCAGGTAGGCTACTACAGTGCTGGGACGCTGGAGTTCCTTGTGGACCTCAAAAACAAAGAATTTTACTTTATAGAGATGAACACGAGGCTTCAGGTGGAGCATACCATAACGGAGATGGTTAGCGGTGTGGACATAGTGGAAAGCATGATAAGGGTTGCCATGGGTGAGCCACTGCCCTTTACCCAAAGCGACATAACCTTCCGGGGATACGCCATAGAGTTCAGGATAAACGCGGAAGACCCCAAAAGAGGCTTTGCACCTGCACCGGGCAAGCTGACCGCCTACTACTCCCCAGGTGGACCGGGTGTGAGGATGGACTCGGGCGTTTACAAGGACTATGTGATACCGCCTTACTACGATTCCATGATAGCCAAGCTGAGCGTCTGGGCACTTACCTGGGACAGGGTGCTGGCAAGGGCAAGGAGAGCCATAGACGAGTTTATAGTGAGGGGGGTTCCTACAAATATACCTTTACACAGAGAGATAATAAGAGACCCAGACTTTATCTCAGGAAACTTCGGCATAAGGTTTTTAGAAGAAAAGCTACCTACCTACGACTTTACCATAGAAGGGGAGAGGGACCCGGAGACCCTCGCTTTGGCGGTATCTGTAGCTCTGTCCGCCTACTACGGACTGTAAAGGACCTCCAACCCCTTACTCTCAAAACCCAGAGGGCTTATCACCTTTACACTAAAGGTGGCTCTACCCTTTGGCTTTGGAACTTCAAAGGAAAAGCCTACTGTCCTTCCCAGCTCCCTTCCTTCCATGTAGAGGACGAACTCCTTGTAATCCTTCTGATAAGACCACACCAGGTATAACTTCTCTTTGCCCTCTCTTATCTCAAGTTTTTCCACCTCTTCTATGGGCGGTGGCTCCTTTGGCTTTACGCAGAAGCTCACTGGTGGGCTTTCCACCCTTCCCTCAAGAGCGGTAAGAAGGTAGCATCTTTCCCGATAATCTCTCTCAAGGTTAAAAACTCCCCCGAAGCTCTTTCCCTCTTCAAGCTGCATAAGACCCTCCTTGAGAGGATAGACCCTGTAAGCCTCAAAACCTGAGGCGGTGACCCTTACGGAGTTGCTCTCCTCAAGGATGTGAAGAGCGGGTTTTCTTTCCACAGCAGGTCCTACGCAGAACCTCTCGGACTTACCGCCTACCCTTTCCACATAAAAGCAGAAAGCCTCTCTCCTTTCCCTTCTCCAGTAAGAGCCCGCCCTTTCAAAATCCTTCAGCCTTATCTCACCAGATAAGCTTCTCACATAGACCCATTCGCCTATCCTCCTAATCTCTACTTCAGGAGGCTTTAGCACTTCAGGGTTCGCCTTTATGCCACAACCAGTTAAAAGGAGAAGAAGGGGGAAAAACCCTTTCATTTAGGTGGTCCTGACTCCTTTTCGTAGGGCCAGACTATTATACCCCCTGCTAAGTTGTATGCTTCATAACCCATGTGTCTAAGAAAGTAGGTGGCAAAGGCACTTCTTTCACCACTCCTGCAGTAAACTATATAAGTTTTATCCCTTGAGAGCTCCTTGAAGGCATACCTGAGCTCATCAAGGGGAATAAGAATAGAGTTGGGTATCCTCAACTGCAGATGTTCCTGTGGGGTTCTTACATCGAGCAGGACAACGCCCTCTTTCTGTAGCATATCCTTTGCTTCCTGAGGTCCAACTTCTGGCACCTGAACCATTCCAACCTCCTTAAGTCTTTAATTATATCCTAAAGAGCCTCAGGCTCATGTCCAGCCATCTGGCGGAGTGGGTTATAGCACCACTTGATATGAAGTCCACACCTTCCACAGCATAGTCTTTTATATTCTCAAGGGTTATGTTGCCGGAGACCTCCACCATAACCCTGTTCCTCGTGAGCTTTACCGCCTCCTTCACTTCCTCTGGTGAAAAGTTGTCCAACATGACCATGTCCACACCACAGTGGAGAGCTTCAAGGAGTTCCTGAAGGTTTTCCACTTCCACCTCAATTTTATATATGGGGCTTATCCTCTCTCTCACCCTCCTCACCGCCTCACTTATACTGCCCGCCACCACCTTGTGGTTGTCCTTTATGAGCACTAAGTCGTATAGGGCGTATCGGTGGTTTAGGCCACCACCCACCCTAACCGCATACTTTTCAAAAAACCTAAAACCTGGCGTAGTCTTTCTGGTGTCCAGCAATCTTACACCGGTCCCACGGAGAGCTTCCACAAACCCTTTTGTCATCGTAGCTATACCACTTAGCCTCTGAAGAAGGTTGAGGGCTACCCTCTCGCCCTTAAGGAGCACCTCCGCTGGACCTTCAAGGACCAGGAGCTCTTCACCCCTCAGAAAAGTTTCTCCCTCTCCTCTGGCTTTCAACACCTTCACATCACCCAGAAGTTGAAATACCTTAAGTGCAAAAGGAACGCCCGCAAGCACCCCTTTCTCCTTTGCCCTTATAACACCCTTTGCCCTCTCACCCCGAGATAAACCCTCCGTAGTTAAATCTCCATGTCCCAGGTCCTCTTCAAGAAATCTTAACAAAAGTCCTTCCACCATAGGTTATAATTTTAGGGGGTAGGGTATGAAAATAGTAATGGTTGCTCCTGAGAGCGCTGCCTATGTAAAGGCTGGAGGGTTGGGAGATGTGGTCCATTCTCTTGCTAAGGCTTTGATAAGGCTCGGACACACCCTCTTCGTGATAATGCCTAAATACTCGAAGATAAAGGGCAACCTGAGAAAAGTGTTCAGTGGCAGCGTTACCTTTAAGGGGGCTGTGCAGGAGTTTAACCTCTACGAGGACATAAAAGAGCATGTGAGGTATTACTTTATAGACTTTCCTGAATACTACGGCAGGGAGTATATATACGCCACGCCAAAGGGTGAGTATGAGGACAACCCCCTGCGGTTCGGTTTTCTCTCTCTGGCAAGCCTCGAGACCATAAAGCTTTTAAGTATGGAGCCGGACATCATACACCTTCACGACTGGCATACAGGTCTCCTGCCCCTTTACAAGAAACTCTACTATCCAGAGCTCGCAAGTGTTCCCGTCATATTCACCATACACAACGCCCTTCATCAGGGTATATACGAACCCCACTTCTTACCCATGCTCAACCTACCCTGGGAGCTCTTCCATCCCTACAAGGGCATAGAGTTTTACGGCAAGATAAACTTTCTCAAGGCTGGTGTAGCCTTCTGCGATGTGCTAACCACGGTGAGCCCTTCCTATGCGGAAGAGCTCAGAAGCCACGCCTACGGACTTGAAGGTCTCATAAGGGAGAAAAAATACTTCTTCGGCATACTAAACGGCATAGATTACGATGTGTGGAACCCAGAAAGAGATAAGTTTATAAGATACCATTACAACCTAAAAAACTATAGCAAAGGTAAGTCCGAAAACAAGAAACACTTGAAGGAGACCTTCGGTCTTAAGACATCTCAGGAAAAGCCTCTCGTAGGTATGGTATCAAGGCTCACTACTCAGAAGGGTCTTGACCTTGTTCGAGACATACTCCAAGAGATGGTAAGGGTAGGCTTTGACCTCGTATTTCTCGGTTCTGGCGAGGAGAGATATCAGGACATGCTCATAGACTTTATGAAGAAACACTCGGAGAGCGTGAGGGTGAGGATAGAATACAACGAGGAGCTCGCTCACAAGATATTTGCCGGGGCAGACCTCTTCCTCATGCCCTCCCTCTTTGAACCCTGCGGTATATCCCAGATGATAGCCATGAGATACGGCACCGTGCCCGTAGTAAGGGCGACGGGTGGGCTAAAGGATACGGTCATCGACTATGTGGAGAACCCCCTTGAGGGTAACGGTTTTTCTTTTGAGGAATACTCGGGCAAGGAGCTCATGCACGCTCTTTTGAGGGCAAGGGTATACTACGATATGCAAATGTGCGACCACTCAAAGGAATGGAGCGAGATAGTGAAAAGGTGCATGAAAAGAGACTTTTCTTGGGAAAGAAACGCCAGAGAGTATGAAAGGATATATTCCACCGCACTGATGCTAAGAAGGTATGGTTCTTAGCCAGGGAGAACTCTTAAAGGTTCTTGAACCCTTGAGAGAAAACAGTAAAATAGTGTTTACCAACGGATGCTTTGACCTTCTCCATGCAGGACATGCCCACTACCTTAAAAAGGCAAAGGAACTAGGCGACCTTCTGGTAGTTGGTCTCAACTCGGACGAATCTGTAAGGAGGATAAAGGGGCGCAGAAGACCCATATTGCCCCAATCCTTGAGGGCATACCTTCTTGATAGCCTGAAACCCGTGGACTACGTGGTCATCTTTGAAGAGGATACGCCCGAGAAGCTCATAAAGGCGGTGAGACCTCATGTGCTCGTAAAGGGGGCGGATTGGGAAGTGGAGAAGATAGTAGGAGCGGACTTTGTGCTTTCCTACGGCGGTGAAGTAAGGAGGGTGGAATTTGAGTTTGACCTTTCCACCTCCAAGATAATAGATAGGATACTTGAGCTTTATAGAGATGCGGAGAGGTAAGCTTCTATAGCCTCCTCAAGCTTTGAAAATGCTTCCTTTGATATCCTAAGCCTCTCAAGTCTGTTAGGGTTTTCTTCCCCTATAACTCCTCTCACTATCTTCCTCAGACCGTCCTCAAAGACCTCTTCCTTGTAAAGACCCATGCGCTTGAGAAACTCCAGCTTAAACCTGAGGAGGAAAACTCCCGAGTTTCTGGGTCTGAGGGTAAGGTAGTTTAATGTCATGTCAAAGAGCTCCTGCTCATATTGAAGAAACCACCTTTCCACAAAGGAGGCAACCGAGCTCATCCAGAGATAAGCAGAGTAGCTTTCGAGAGATAGATAAGAGAGAAACTCCACATGCACCACATCTTTGAGAAGGAGCAGGTCTCCTGACTGCCTGTATACCAGCTTTAGAAGGTTAAAAGGCTCCGCGTAACCCAGATAGCCTTCCTGTGGAAGGATGCCACGAGGCACGAGAAGCTTTGCCATACCACAGGAGCCGTAAACCTTCAGCATCAAGTCCTCATCCCCAGCTCTGAACCTTCTCAGGATTAAAAACCTGCCCTTTGCGGACACTGTGCTATAATTATAAGCCAGTTATGCCAACGCTCTTTAAGAGGTCAAGAGAGATAAGGAACTACGTAAGATCTCACAGATGTGAGAAGGGGCACGCGGTGGGTTTTGTCCCCACCATGGGCTACCTTCACGAAGGGCACAGAAAACTTATAAGGGAATCAAAGATACAGAACGACCTGACCATAGTGAGCATATACGTGAACCCCCTGCAATTCGGAGAAGGTGAAGATTACGAAAGGTATCCCAGAGACCTACAGAGGGACATAGGCATCTGTGAGGAAGAGGGCGTAGACGCCGTCTTTGCCCCCACCGACGAGGAGATGTATCCTGAAAGACCCCTCGTAAGCATAGAGATAAAAGGTTTGACCGATGTGCTGGAAGGTAAGCTCCGCCCTGGACACTTCAACGGCGTATGTAATGTGGTGCTAAAGCTCTTCAACATAATCCAGCCAGACAGAGCCTACTTCGGAGAAAAAGACTACCAGCAGTTGAAGGTGGTAGAAAGGCTCGTCAAAGACCTTAAAATACCCGTAGAGGTGGTCCCCGTGGCTACCGTGAGGGACGGTGAAGGTCTTGCCCTAAGCTCGAGGAACACCTACCTAAGCCCAGAAGAGAGGGAGTCCGCCCTTTCTCTTTACAGGTCCTTTCTACTTGCGGAGAGGCTCTTAAGAGATGGAAACAGAGATGCTAACTTTTTGAAAGAAGCTATAAGAGATTTTATATTAGCACACCCTCACGTGAGGAAGGTTGACTACGTGGATATAAGAGACGAGAAGCTGAACCCAGTGCAGGAGGTCAAGGAGGGTGACAGAATACTCCTTGCGGTATGGGTAGGAGATACCAGACTCATAGACAACTGGAGGGTCGGCGATGCAAAGGTTTGAGGGTCTTTTAAAGGCGGAGGGCTTCAACTTCGGTATAGTTGCCAGTAGGTTCAACCATCTTCTTGTGGATAGACTTGTAGAAGGTGCGGTAGACTGCATACTCAGGCACGGTGGTCTTGAGGAAAACATATACCTTTTAAGGGTTCCGGGTTCCTGGGAGTTACCCCTCGCAGTTAAAGAACTTATAAACAGAAGAAAGGTGGACGGTGTGGTAGCTCTCGGCGTTCTGATAAGGGGTCATACACCCCACTTTGAATACATAGCCAACGAGGTGGCAAAAGGTCTTGCGGTTGTCAGTCTCGAAATGGGTAGACCGGTGGGTTTCGGTGTAATAACCGCGGACACTTTGGAGCAGGCGGTGGAAAGGGCGGGAACTAAGCAGGGCAACAAGGGATGGGAGGCAGCACTATCGGTCATAGAGATGGTGAACCTCCTGAGAAGTCTTTGATGCTATACAAGCCTCAGGCAAGAAGGGACGCCTTTCTCATACTCTACCAGTGGGACATGAAGGGTGAACCGATAGAAAACCTCGTGGAGGACTACATCTCTATCAACCACATATCTTTGCAAGAGCGGAGAAGATACATAAGAAAGCTGGTAAAGACCTTTATGGAGTATGGGGTGGAGATAGACAAGCTTATAGCGGAGCTCTCAGAAAGGTGGGACATAGACAGGGTTGGCTTTATAGAGAGAAATGTCCTTAGAGTGGCACTGGCGGAGCTCCTCTTCTTGTCACCGAAGAACCCCACCCTTATAGCCTCTGACTACGTGAAGGTAGCCCAAAAGTATGCGGGTAAAAACTGCGCAAGGTTCGTGAATGGTATACTGGGGAGGGTTATAAGGGAAAAACTGGGCAAAGGCGACTAAGACTTTTCTCCTTCTTTGACCTCCTGACCCTTTACCTCCTTTACCCTTTCCTCTTCACCTGATAAAGACTTCTTGAAGTTCCTTATGCCTTCGCCGAGAGCCCTACCTACCTCTGGTAGCTTGCCCGCCCCAAAAAGAAGGAGAAGCAGGAGGAGTATGAGGAGTATCTCTGTAAAGGAGAGCTGGGGTATCATACCTGCTCCTTCCTCTCCGGTCTTTTCTCCTCCTCTTCTCCTGAGAGGGCTTTTTTGAAGTTTCTTATACCCTCTCCAAGACCTTTACCAAACTCAGGCAATTTTGAAGCCCCAAATATAACGAGTATCACCACCAGTATAAGAACCAGTTGCCATGGTAAGGGAAAATGCATTTTTCACCTCCTTGGAGGTAAATTATATGCCACCTCTTGACAAATACAAGGGGATAGCCTATGATTAAGAAAGGAGCAGGTAGAAGAAAGGGAGGGCGCCTTACCTTTCTGAACTTGCTTGAGTAATAATCTTTAAGGAGGTTTTTGTTCCATGTCATTCACAGGCACAGTTAAGTGGTTTAGCAAGGAAAAGGGTTATGGCTTCATAACTCGCGATGACAATCAAGGGGACGTGTTCGTTCACTTCTCCGCCATACAGCAAAGAGGTTTCAAGACTCTGGAGCAAGGGCAGAAGGTAGAATTTGAAGTAGAGCAGGACGCAAAAGGACTAAGAGCTAAAAACGTAAGGGTCTTGTCTTAAGGTAACCCCCCATGTTGGGGGTTCTTTAACTATACCTTTCGTCTTTTCCTGAAAAAGGACTTAAGCAGTTGACTCGCCTCCTCTACAGGCACATACTCCCAGCTTACCTCGTGGTTAAAGGTTGGCTCATCCAAAAGGCTGTATAGGCTCATGACCGCACCATACTTCTCATCCTTTGCGAGGAAAATCAGCTTTTCCACCCTCGCAAGCACCAGAGCGTAGGCACACATGGGGCAAGGCTCAAGAGAAACGTAAAGTTCACAGCCATACAGATACTTACTCTTAAGAAGTTTTGTAGCCTCCTTGATGGCTATAATTTCTGCGTGTGCGGTTGGGTCTCCTGTTTCCTCTACTCTGTTGTGAGCCCTTGCGATAACCCTTCCAGACTTCACTATCACACAACCCACTGGCACCTCTTCCCTTTGTAGACCCTTCTTTGCCTCTTCCAGACAGAGCTCTATGAACTCCTGCACCTTATAAGATTTTAACCAGCTTGCCGAGAAGAGGGAGAAGGTATAAATTTAAACCATGCTTATGACCGCCCTTGCCCTTTGTCAGGTTCTTCTCTTTGAACAAGCAGGATGCGCATCCTGCAAAGCTTCCTACAGAGAGCTCAGTAAATACCCAAACCTTAAGGTTGAAGTATACGATATGGTTAAAAATAGAGAATTGGCAAAGTCTCACAGGGTAATAGGCGCGCCCACTCTCGTATTCCTTAGAAAGGGAGAAGAGATAGGCAGAGTTTACGGCTACATGCCCTCTCTCATAAAGTCTCTTGCGGAGAAATGCTCCTAACCGCATAAAGAGCTTAGTCTAAAATTATACAATGGTGTTCTCCGACAGGAAGGAGGCGGGCAGGATACTTGGAGAATACATCAGAGACAAGTTAGAGAGAGTGGACTTGGTGATGGGTATACCGAGGGGTGGGGTTGTGGTAGCAAGGGAGGTAGCAAGGGTTCTGGGAGTTCCACTCAGCCTCCTCATAGTTAGAAAGCTCGGAGTGCCATCCAACCCAGAGCTCGCCTTTGGGGCGATAGACCCCGAAGGATGTATATACACGGACAGCTGGACTGTTGAATACTTTAAGCTATCTAGGGAAGTTATAGAAGAGGTGGCAAGGGAAGAGCTGGAAAAGATAAGGGAAAGGGAAAAGAGGTTTCTTAAAGATAGACCCTTAGATGTAAAAGGGAAGATAGTCCTGGTAGTGGATGATGGTATCGCTACAGGTCAGACGGTCAAGGCTGGGGTGGAGTATCTTAAGAGGATGGGTGCAAGCAAGGTAATAGTCGCAGTGCCCGTGTGCCCCGGAGAAACGGTAAAGAGGCTGGGTCCGTATGCGGATGGATTTTACTGCTACCATGTTTCAGAGGCATCGTCCTTTGCGGTAGGCATGTTTTACAGAGACTTCCGTCAAGTAGAGGATGAGGAAGTGGAAGAGCTTCTAAGAGATGGAATTCTTTGAGGTTCTGAGTAGGAGGCATTCCATAAGGAGCTATCAGCGAAAGCCCATTGAAAAGGAAAAACTTCTGAGGATTATGGAGGCTATAAGGAGCGCACCTTCGGCTGGCAACTTACAGTCTTACGAGGTGGTTATCGTCTTAGACCAGAAAAAAAGGAGAGAGATAGCCCGCCTTGCCCTTAATCAGTGGTTTATAGCGGAGGCGCCCGCGGTCTTTGTCTTCTTCGCAAACCCTCCAAGGAGCGCCCTAAAGTATGGCAGAAGAGGGGCGGAGCTCTACAGCCTTCAGGATGCCACCATAGCCTGTGCCTACGCCCAGCTCTCTGCAGTTGCCCTGGGGCTCGGCACCTGTTGGGTAGGTGCCTTCGAGGAGGAAGGTTTGAAATCCTGCCTTTCAGCTCCAGAGGAGTGGAAGCCCGTAGCTCTGCTAACACTGGGCTACCCCGCGGAAGAACCTCTCCCCACGCCGAGGAGAAGTCTTGAGGAGATTTTTACCCTCATCTGAGCTTGCAGGATTTTGGAGGAGTAAATATATTTTAAAAGGTTATGGAGAAAGACCCAGTTAGAGAAAAGGTCTGCGGGTGCAGGCTGCCTTTAGGGGTCAGGAAGATTAAACACAGTTCTTTTAGGAGGTCGTTTGCATGATTTACAAACCTCTCATGAAAAAGCTTATTCAGATAAGCGAGAAAGGTTATGTAACCTACGACGAGATTAACGACCTACTCGGTGCGGAGCTTGCGGACACGGAGCTCTACGAAGAGATAATGGACTTCCTCCAAGAAAGGGGTGTGAAGATTGTAGAAGTGGAAGAACCTGCGGAGGAGATGGAAAAGGAGGACACCATCACCGTATCCACAGAAAGCCTTCTTTTGAGCGGGAAGGACGGAGACCCTGTAAGGCTCTACCTAAAGGACATGGGTAAGATACCCCTTCTTAAGAGAGAGGAAGAGATAAAGTATTCAAAGCAGATTGAGATGGGGAGAAAAATAATGAGAAGGGGCCTTTTGAGGACTTCCTTCCTCATAGACAGGGTTCTCAGAGACTGGGGAGATGTATGCAACGGCAAGTTGAAAGCGGCCGACCTCATGGACACGGTGGACGAAAGCAAAACCCTTGAAGAGTATGAGGAGAGCCACGAGCACCTGGAGAGATACTTCATAGAAAAGGGGCTTCAGCTGGCAAAAGCCTACAGAGAGGCTCTTTTCTGGAGAGATGAGTATCTGCTCTACGGAACCCCTGAATACAAAAAGGAATACCTGAAAAGGCATGCAAGGATGAACAGAATACTGAAGGACATGAAGTTGAAGCACTCAAAGTTTGAAAGGATTGCGGATGAGCTTCTGAACCTATACAACAGGTATGTAAGAAAGCTCAAGGAGTTTGAGATAAGGAAGAAAAAGCTGGAAAGCATACACCCAGACCTGGAGGAGCTCATAGGGGAATACGACAGAGAGGAATACTTGCAGAGAAAGGCGGAGAGGATGGGATACGGGTTTGCACGCTTTCAGCTTCTGAGGGACGAATACCTCACTCTGAAAAGAGAGATAGAGGAGCTAAGGCGCGAGATGGGTATCCTGCCAGAGGAACTCCAGAGGGTTATGCACATCATCAGAGAAGGCAGGACAAAGGTAACGCAGGCAAAGCAGGTGATGGTCAAGTGCAACCTCAGACTTGCGGTCTCCATAGCCAAGAAGTATGTAAATAGAGGGCTCCACTTCCTTGACCTCATACAAGAAGGAAACATAGGGCTTATGAAGGCGGTGGACAAATACGACTACCGAAAGGGCTACAAGTTCTCCACCTACGCCACCTGGTGGATAAGGCAGGCTATAACAAGAGCTATAGCGGACCAGGCAAGGACCATACGCATACCCGTCCACATGATAGAAACCATAAACGATATTACCAAGGCTAACAAGAAGCTCTTTCAGGAACTTGGTCGTGAGCCAACCGCAGAAGAAATCGCAAAATACCTAGGCATATCTCCTGAGAAGGCAAGGAAGGTGATAAAACTGTCTCAGGAGCCCGTGTCTCTTGAAACGCCCATAGGTGACGATGAGGACACCCACTTGAGAGACTTCATAGAGGACAAGAGCGTGCCGTCACCAGAGGAGCAGGTTTCAAGGAAACTCCTCAGGGAACAGCTCATAAGGGTTCTTAGCACCCTTGGAGAGAAGGAAAGAGAGATACTTATGTATCGTTACGGGTTGGTGGATGGCATAGAGTACACCCTTGAGCAGATAGGCAAGATGTTCAACGTTACACGCGAGAGGATAAGACAGCTGGAGACGAAGGCTATAAGGAAGCTAAGACACCCGGCAAGGGCTAAGTATCTGAAGGATTTTGAGTGGTGAGAAGCTGATACAACTCCACGAGGACGGAGAAGTCCTCCCCACCCCTTCCTAAAAACCTTGCAAGCCCGTAGGCGTTTTTTACATTCTGAACCGCAAAGCTAAAGGTGGAAAGTTCCCTTATCATGTCCTCCGCGTAGTGGAGGTCCTTGTGGATTAAATCTACGGAGAAGTGCACCGAGTATTCTCTTTCTAAAAGCTTCTTCTTTTTCACTTCAAGGAGATAAGACTTGCCCGCACCCTTCTCGAGCACTTCTATGAGGAGCTCTCTTTTAAAGCCTGCCAGCTCTCCTACCGCTATAGCCTCGGATAGAACCTGCATGAACCCTCCAAGCACCATGTTGTTTATCAGCTTTAGCCTCGTGGCATCACCCGCCCTGCCCACATAGAGCACGTTTTTGCAGAACTTTTCCAGGATGTGTCTGTTTTCCTCAAACTTCTCTTCGTCCCCTCCTACCAGCATGGTCAGCTCGCCCTTCTGGGCGGGTATAACACTGCCGAGCACGGGAGCATCTAAGTAGTATCCGCCAAGCTTTCTAATTTCCTGATAAGCCATACTCGCATATCTGTGATGGTTGGTGGTCATGTCTATAATCGTCTTGCCCTCTACACCACCCTCCACCAGACCACCCTTTCCAAATATAACCTCCTCCGAAGCCTGAGAGTCAAAGACTATAAGGAAAACTCTTTCCACCTGCCCTATGAGCTCCGCAGGGCTCTCCGCTACTGGCAGACCAAGTTCAAGAGCCTTCTCCCTGCTTCTGTTCCAGACAAGAAGCTCAACCCCCTGCTCTGAAAGCCTTTTCGCTATAGCCTTACCAAGACTTCCAAGACCTACGAAGCCCGCCCTCATAACAAGCTCATTATAATAGGACTTGCGGATTCCCAGTCTTCGTAAGAAAGGCTTAGATACGCCCGCTCGCTATCAGAGACCACATCCTCCGCCACTCCCCCTATGCTTTCCACCAACCTTCTTAGCCTTTCCACCTTCTCCTTCGGAACGCTTATAGTGTATGTCCTTCCTGCCCACCCTTCTCCTTCCCTTTCAAGGTAAACATCTATCCATATGTCCTCAAACTCGTAAGAGAGCATAAAACCCACGGGCTGTGCAAGCCCCAGAATCCTCGCTATCTGAGAAAGATGAAAATCCAGCTCTTCCATACTAAAATCTTAGCATAGTAACTTGTGCTTCAGGTGTCTTAGGGAGTAAGGAAGGAACATGAAACCAAACATATACTATAATCTTATAGTAGCTCTTCTGGAGGTGTAAAATGCAAAGAGATTGGCAGGTGGGCACTCTTTACCTTAACGACAGGACAAGGATAATAGTGATGGGTATCACTGGCAGAGAAGCCTCTCAGGTGGTCTCCGAGTCGGAGGCTCTCTATCCGGGTTTTGTGGTGGCTGGGGTAACGCCGGGTAAGGGTGGCTCGGAGGTGGCAGGCAAACCCGTATACAACACAGTAAGAGAAGCCCTTCAGAAACACCCAGAGATAAACACGGGCGTGGTCTATGTGCCCCCAGCCTCAGTAAAGGATGCGGTCATAGAGCTTGTGGACGCAGGCATAAAGCTCATATATATCATCACCGAGCACGTGCCCATAAGGGACACGGTATACTTTTACCACTACGCAAAGGAGAGGGGGGTAACCATAGTGGGTCCCACCTCTTTAGGTTGTATGGTGCCCTGGGTGCCAGCCCGCATAGGTGCGATAGGAGGGAAAAACCCCTCCATAGCTTACGAAAAGGGTGGTCTCGTTATCCTCTCTAAGTCAGGTGGTCTTACAACTACCACTGCGGAGATGTTCAAGCGGAGGGGGTGGGGCGTCTACATGGCTCTGGCTCTTGGTGGAGATGTTATATCCTGCACCACCTTCGGCGACGCCCTTGAAAACATAGCGGAGGACCCCAAGGTTAAAGGTGTGATTATTCAAGGCGAGGTTGGAGGCTCTTACGAGGAACAGGCGGCGGAGACCATACTCAGGTTATGGAAGGAAGGAAGGTGGAACAAGCCAGTGGCTGCCTTTGTGGCAGGTAGGTTTCAGGAAAAGTTAGAAGGCGTATCCTTCGGACACGCGGGTGCCATAGTGGAGAGGGGTAAAGGTAAGGCTACGGACAAGATAAGAGCCTTCAACGAGGTGGGCAAGACAACTGGTCTTGTAAAGGTGGCGGAGTTTTACCACGACTTGGTTCACTGTATAGAGGAGCTCGGCGTTTCCAGAGACTTTGAAGACACCACACCAGAAGGAAGGGTAAAGCCCCTATATTCCACCATTGAGGAGGAGACCTGTAAGTTTAGAGGTTGAGCCAAAAGTAGCCTATATTTAGTATCTATGAAGACCGTCTTCAATGAGAACCTTATAAAAAAATACGACAGACCGGGACCCAGATACACCAGCTATCCACCCGCTACCGAGTTCCATGAGGGGGTTGGTGAAAAGGACTACATAGAAAAACTCCTTCAGAGCAATCTGAAGGCAAGCCCCCTTTCTCTCTACCTTCACATACCCTTTTGCGAAAGCGCGTGCTGGTTTTGCGGGTGTAATGTGATAATCTCTCACAGAAAGGATGTGACCCGTAGGTATTTAGACTACGTGTATAGAGAGATAGAGATGCTGGGGAAATACCTGGACACCTCAAGACCTGTGGTTCAACTCCACTGGGGTGGTGGAACACCCAACTTCCTCAGCAACGAGGAGATAAGAGAGCTCTCTGGAAGGATAAGAGAAACTTTCAGGATTGACCCAGATGCAGAGGTAAGCGTGGAGATAGACCCCAGATACCTCTCAGAGGGTCAGCTGGAAACTCTTAGAGAGGTGGGCTTTAATCGGGTAAGCATGGGTCTTCAGGACCTTGACCCGGAGGTGCAGAAGGCGATAAACAGGGTGCAGACCTACCAGCTCATGGAAAGGGTTATGAAAGACCTGAGAAGTCTTGGGTTCAAGAGCCTAAATATAGACCTCATATACGGACTACCCTATCAGACGCCGGAAAAGTTTAGGAAAACCATAGAGCAAACCATAGAGTTGCAGCCAGACAGGGTAGCGGTCTTTAACTTCGCCTTTGTGCCTTGGCTAAAACCCCTTCAGAGGAAAATAGACCCTTCCACCCTTCCACCACCCGAAGATAAACTGACCATACTGGAAATGACCATAGATATGTTCCAGAAGGCGGGTTATCTCTTCATAGGCATGGACCACTTTGCAAAGCGGGAGGACGAGCTGGCTCAGGCTCAAAGAGAGGGAACCCTCTGGAGGAACTTTCAGGGCTACACCACCAAAAAGGGTGTGGACCTTGTGGGTATAGGTGCCACCTCCATAGGTATGCTATACGATGGCTACTTCCAGAACTACAAAACCATAAGGGATTACTACCTTGCCATAGAGGGTGGAAGGCTACCCATCCTGCGCGGATACCTACTGGGTGACGAGGATATACTGAGGCGAGAGGTTATCATGGACCTCATGTGCAACTTTCGGTGTGAGTTTGAAAAAATAGAAAGAGCCTTTGACATAGACTTTGAGGAGCACTTCTCTCAAGAGCTCGAGGAGCTTACGGACATGGAAAGAGAGGGACTTCTCAAACTGGAGGATAGAGCCATAAAGGTCCTTCCGGAGGGAAGACTTCTAATCAGGAACATAGCCATGGTCTTTGACCAGTATGTAAAGGGGAAGAAAGAGCAGAGGTTTTCCAGAACCATATGAGGGAAGAGCTCCTAAGGATAGAGAAACTCTCCAAGCTCTTTACGCTGGGTTTGTTCTTCAAGAGGCAGGTATGGGCTCTAAGGGAAGTCAGCTTTGAGGTCAAAAGGGGTGAGATCTTTGCCTTGGTTGGCGAATCCGGTTCGGGAAAGAGCACCGCAGGAAAGGTAATTCTCAGACTGGAAAAGCCTACCTCTGGCAGTCTGCTTTTTGAGGGCAAAGACCCCTTCCGTCTGGGTAAGGAATACACAAGTTTGGTCTCTGCGGTATTCCAAGACCCGAGAGCCTCTCTAAACCCGCGCATGAAGGTAAGAGACATCTTAGAAGAGCCCCTTTTGGTCCACGGGGAGAAGGACAGAAGAGAAAAGGCAGTTCGAGCCCTACAGAAGGCGGGTCTTGATGTGAATTTTCTCGAAAGAAAGCCAGAAAACCTCTCTGGTGGTCAAAGACAGAGGGTGGCGATAGCAAGGGCTATAGTTCTCAATCCTAAGCTTCTGGTGGCGGATGAGCCCACCTCCTCTCTTGACATGAGCTATAGGGCGGGCATACTAGAGCTCTTTTCTAAGCTTAAGGGAGAGGGTATAAGCACCTTGCTGATAACTCACGACCTGAGGGCGGTAGAAAGGATTGGGGACAGGGTGGGCGTTCTCTACAGGGGTAGACTTGTGGAAGTAGGTCCTGCGACGGATGTGCTCAAAAAGCCCTTGCATCCTTATACCCAGTATCTCGTAAGCACTATGCCTGTCAGGCATCCCTCCTTGCGGAGAGAATACGGAGAGGATTTTTCAGAGGACTTTGAAGCCCTCTGCCCCTTCTTCTCTCGCTGTAAGCAAAGGCTCAAGGAATGCGAGGAAGGGGTCAAGGAGGTAAGGATAGATGGACGCGTCGTCTCCTGCAATCTATACTGAGGTTCTGGTATTCACCTTCCTGCTCTTCATGTCTGGCTTTTTTAGCTCCTCCGAGGTTGTTTTTTTTGGTGCCAACAGATACCTCCTTAAGCTGAGAGAGAGAAAAAGGATTTACGGAGCTCTGCTGAACCTTCTCTCAAAACCAGGTGAGGTCCTGCTTACCATACTCTTGGGCAACGAACTGGTTAACATCCTTATATCCTCCTACGGCACGAAGCTCTTTGTGGAGCTCTTTGGTCCAAAAGGAGCTGGCTTTGCTGTGCTCTTTTCCAGCACCCTTATATTTCTATTCGGTGAGGTGCTTCCAAAGAACGTGGTGTTACCCTTTACCACGAGGCTTGCTCCCATATACTACTTGCCCTTTCTCTTAATACACAGGCTGACACAACCTTTACGGCTCCTGCTCATAATGCCTGTTAGGAGATTAACGGGCGTGTTAGAAGTGGAGGGGAAGGTTAAAGAGCCAGAGGAAGTCTTTACAGAATTGCTCGAAATGGGTCTCTCCTTAGGATACTTTGAGGCGAGAGATTTAGAAGTCGTAGAAAGGGCGATGAAGCTCAAAGAGACCACCGTCAAGGAGATTATGACCCCAAAGCCGGACATTTTTATGCTATCCGATAGCCTTACCCTTGAAGAAGCCCTCGAAGAAATCGTGCAAAGAAAACACAGCAAGGTTCCTCTCTTCTCCGAAAGCCACGACCATATTACGGGCATACTCTACGTGAAGGACCTGACCTTTAGCTCAGAAAGCTCCAGAAAAAGGCTTAAGGAGTTCAAGAGAGAGGCTCTCTTCGTGCCGGAGATACTCAGCATCACGGAGCTCGTCAAAGAGATGAGGAACCACGGAACCCAGATAGCGGTGGTAGTAGGCGAGCACGGCGAACTCTCCGGTCTCGTGAGCCTTTACGACATAATGAGATACCTCTTTGGGGATGTGCCGGAGAGCTGGGAAGAGGATATAATAAGGGTTTCGAAGGATACCTATCTGGTAAACGGCTGGGTGGATGTGGAAAGGGTTGCAACGAAGATAGGTTTTAACCTTCCTGAGGACTACGAATACGACACCATAGGTGGCTTCGTGATGGCTATGCTGTCGAAGGTCCCCGAGGAAGGGGACCAGTTTATCTACGATGGCTTCAAGTTCGTAGTGGACAAGATGGAAGGTAACAGGATAGTTAACATCTTTGTAACCCTTAAGGAGGAAGAGAGGGAATGAAGGATGTAAGGGTTACGACCGCACCCAGAACGAGCCTTCTTCTTAAGATAGAGAACAGCCTTGAGCTTTTGACGAAAACCTCGGAGGAATTGCTTCAGGAGCTGGAAAACAAACAGCAGGAAAAGGCTCAGGTTAAGCTTACCCTCCGAACAAGACCCAGATGGTTTTATCAGGATTACCAGGAACCTCAGGCAATCTATCGCCAGAGCGAGATAAGAAGGGTAGAAGAACAGTTAAGGTATGAGTTTGACGGTGAAGACTTAGACATAGCTCTCGAGATAGTGGCAAGCCTTGACCACAGAGGCTTTTTTAGAGGAAGCCTGAAGGACATAGCCCTGCATTACCAAGTGGATGAGGAATATGTGGAAGATATAAGAGAATTTATAAAGAGAGAGATAGAACCGCTGGGCGTTGCCTGTAAAAACCTTGAGGAGTTTCTCCTTCTTCAGCTCGAAGAGCTCTACCCGGACAGTAAGGCTCTTCATGAGGAAGTTCTTATGGTCCTAAGGGGGAAGAGTAGAGACCTACGAGCAAGAGAGCTTCTTTCAAGGCTAAAACTCAGCCCCTTCGAAGGAGAAGCAACAGCCCCTCAGGGGGGTAGCGTGGATGTGGTCTTTGAGTTTGACGGTAGTGACTGGTATGTTTTCCTGATGGACGACTTCTGGGATGTGGAGGCGGTGGGTGGGGGTAGGTCTCTTTCCTTTGTCCTTGAGCTCAGGAGGAGGCTCCTACGCACCGTAGGCGAGCTCATCATAGAGAGGCAGGCGGGATTTATACTCGGTAAAGAACCCCTCAAGAGCCTAACCCTTGGCGAGGTGGCGGAGAGGTCCGGCGTGAACCTTTCTACGGTGAGCAGGGTCGTTAGTAGGAAATATGCGAGGACGCCAGTAGGGGTCTACCCTCTACGAGCCTTTTTCCTAAGAGAGAGCAAGGGAGGGATGAGCAGAGAGGAAATACTCAAGGTTTTGAAGGAGCTTTTGGAGGGTGAAGGAAAAGACAAATCGGACGCAGAGCTCTCGCGCCTCCTTTCCAAAAGGGGGATAAACATAGCAAGGAGGACCGTAAACAAATACAGAAGGATGCTCCAGAGATAGATAACTCCAAGCCCACCCAGCCCTATATTATATTCTCATGTGTGGAATCTTTGGGATTTTTAACGCGGAGTATGCGGAAAGATACGCCTTCTACGGCATATACGCCCTTCAGCACAGGGGTCAGGAAAGCGTAGGTATTGCGGTCTCAAACTTTGAGGACATAAAAGTGGTTAAAAAGCCAGGTCTCGTTCTTGAAAGCGTAAGGAAGGAGGACCTTGAAAGCCTTTCGGGCTACAATGCCATAGCCCACGTAAGATATTCCACCGCAGGTGACTCCGGTGGTCTAAACTCTCAACCCATAGTGAGGGATACCTCTCTTGGAAGGGTGGCGGTAGTCCACAACGGAAACTTGGTTAACTACATACCCCTAAGGGCTGAGCTTGAGGAAAAGGGTTTAAGGTTCGTCCACACCTCTGACACCGAGCTCTTTCTTACCCTTTTGGAGGAGGGTGAAAACCTGCCCGAGGGCATTGACCTGCACCCCTCCGATGTAGAAGTGCTTCCCAGGGTTTTCCATGCTCTCTCTCGGGTGCGGGGAGCTTACAGTCTTCTCTTTCTCTTCAAAGATAAGCTTATTGCGGTAAGAGACCCAATGGGCTTTAGACCCCTCCTCATGGGCAGGCTTAAGGACGCAGTTCTTTTTGCTTCGGAGAGCTGCGCTTTTGACATCCTTCAGGCGGAGCTCTGGAGAGAGGTAAAGCCCGGTGAGGTTGTGGTTGCGGACGCACAAGGCATAAGGAGTTACTTTCCTTTCAAGTCTGAGAAAAAGGCTATGTGCATCTTTGAACTGGTTTACTTTTCAAAACCGGAGAGCTTTGTCTTTGACAGCTGGGTCTACAGGGCGCGCAAGAGGATGGGTGAGCTTTTGGCTTACGAGGATGAGGTTCTTGCGGAGACGGTGGTGCCCGTGCCAGACTCGGGGCTCGTGCCTGCCCTGGGTTACGCACAGGCAAAGGGTCTGCCCCTTGAGCTCGGTCTCATAAGGAACCACTATGTAGGCAGGAGCTTTATAGAACCTACGCAGGCACTGAGAGACATAAAAGTTCTCATGAAACTAAACCCGAACAGGGCGGTGCTTGAGGGCAAAAGGGTTGTAGTCATAGACGACTCACTGGTGCGTGGCACCACCTCCAAGAAGATAGTGAATATGCTGAGGAGGGCAGGGGCTAAAGAGGTGCACATGAGGATAGCTTCCCCACCGGTGGTAGGACCCTGCTACTACGGCATAGACACGCCCACAAGGGAGGAACTTATTGCCAACAGGATGGAGCTTGAGGACATAAGGAGGTTCATAGGGGCGGACTCTCTGAAGTATCTCTCCCTTGAGAGCCTGAGGTCTGTGGTGGAAAGTCCTCAGGACTTCTGCGACGCCTGCTTTAGCAACCACTATCCTCTTGAGGTGGAAGGCACCGCGTTCAGGATGCGTTGAACTGTTTCGAGGACTTCTCTTAGATGCCCTAAGGGTATCATGTTGGGACCGTCAGAGAGGGCTCTGTCTGGGTCAGGATGGGTTTCCATAAAAAGACCGTCCACGCCCACTGCCACCGCAGCGCGCAAGAGGGGCAGGACAAACTCTCTCTGACCTGTGGACCTGTCACCACCACCTCCGGGTAGCTGAACGCTATGGGTGGCATCAAATATGACCTTGGTGAACTCTCTCATTATCACCAGACCCCTGAAGTCCACTACCAGATTGTTGTATCCAAAACTGGTGCCCCTCTCGGTGATGTAGTGGTTCACAGCACCCGCAAAGCGGAGTTTTTCCACTATGTTTTTAGCATCCCAGGGTGCAAGAAACTGACCTTTTTTAACGTTCACTGGCTTTCCGCTCCTACCCGCTTCCAAGAGGAGGTCTGTCTGCCTACATAGGAAGGCAGGTATCTGCAAGAGGTCCACCACCTGCGCAGTAGGCACTACCTGCCAAGTCTCGTGCACGTCAGTGGTCGTCTTTAGACCAAACTCCTCCTTAACCCTTTGGAGAACTCTCAACCCTTCCTCAAGACCAGGACCTCTGAAAGACTTATGTGAGCTCCTGTTTGCCTTGTCAAAGGAAGCTTTGAAGAAGAAGTCAAACTCGGGGAATTCCTCAGAAAGCTCCTTTATGTGCTCCGCCACCTGAAAGACCAGCCTATCGGTCTCTATTACGCAAGGACCTGCAATAATAAGCATGCCTTAAAATATAAGCCTTATGCTACTTCTGGTAAAGTTAGGCTCCAACCTCATACAGACGAAGGAGGGAGACATTGACTTAGCCTTTCTTTCAAGGCTTGCGGAGGAGATTAAAGAGTTAAAGGCGAAGGGTGTGAGGGTGCTCATAGTCTCCTCCGGCGCGGTGCTGTGTGGCGTGAAAAAGCTGGGGCTAAAGGAAAGACCTCGGGAGATAAGCCTTAGGCAGGCGGTGGCGGGTGTGGGGCAAGCATATCTGATGCATCTTTATGACATGGTCTTTTCCAACTATGGGTTGAGGGTGGGTCAGGCACTTCTCACCGCAGACCTATTCAGAGACAGGGAGAGGTTTCAAAACGCAAAGAACGCTCTGGAAAGTATGCTCTCTTTGGATGTGGTGCCCGTCATAAACGAGAACGACACGGTAGCCATATCAGAGCTCCTCTTTGGAGACAACGACTTTTTAGCTCTTTATACCGCCTACATGATGGGTGCAAACCTGATGGTCATATTCTCCACCGCAGGGGGTCTTCTGGACGGTGAGGGCAGGGTGGTGCAGGTGGTGGAAGATGTGGAAAAGGTTTTGCCTTTGGTAAGGGGCGTCAACTCTGAGTTTGGCACTGGCGGCATGTTCAGCAAGATAACCTGCACCCGCATGGCAGTGAGGCTGGGCATACCCGTGGTTATCACAGGCAAGGAAGACAACCTGCTTGGCGTCATAAGCGGTAACACCCGGGGCACTTACTTTAAACCCTCCAAGAGACCTCTAAGGGAGGGCAAAAGGGTCCTTGCCCTGCTGGAAGAGCCAAAGGGTGCTATCTATGTTGATGAGGGAGCCTACAGAGCCCTAAAACAGGGTAAGAGCCTCCTGCCTGCGGGCATAAGGGGTGTGGAAGGCGTCTTTCAGAAAGGCGATGCGGTAGTTCTTTACGACCAGAGAGGTTTTCTTGTGGGCAAGGGTAGGGTAAACTTCAGCTCTCGGGAGGTTAGGAAGGTGATGGGCAGGCAGGGAGAAGAGGTAAAAAGACTTCTAAAGGCGAGCACGGAAGAAGTAGTTCACGCAGACAGGCTCGTGGTCTTTTAGAGGTATCCTGCCTCCACCCCTATGCAGGCGTTCCAGACCACTCTAACCCTATCCTTATACTTCTGTATGACCTCGGGGTTCTCAGAGCCCGGCTGTAGCCACACACAGCTCACACCCTTTTGAAGAGCCTCTTCAAAGATAGGTTCTACATGAGCTGGGTTTCGGAAAACATTCACTATGTCTACGGGCTCGGGCACTTCTGACAGAGAGGAAAGCACCTTTACCCCCAGAATATCCTGACCCGCATATTTGGGGTTGATAAAGTAAACCCTGTGCATGCCTTTTGAGAGCACGCGCTCGCTTACGTAGTAAGAGGGTCTTTCTGGGTCTGGTGAGATGCCAACCACCGCTATAACCTTTGCGGACTTTAACACCTCAAGGGCATCATCGCTATGAGGATGGTGAAGTTCCTTCATAGGGATATTTTACACTAACTTTGAGGCTTCGTGTGTGGGTAAGATAACCCTTGAAATTTGACAAAACTTGACTAAAATCTTTTAACATGGCTCAATCAGCAAAAAGGGACTATTACGAGGTGCTGGGCGTTTCAAAGAACGCCACACAGGAAGAAATAAAGAAGGCATACCGAAAGCTTGCAAGAAAATATCACCCTGACTTCAACAAGGAGCCGGACGCTCAGGAAAAGTTCAAGGAGATAAACGAAGCCTATCAGGTGCTATCAGACCCTGAGAAGAGAAGGCTTTACGACCAGTATGGGCACTCCGCCTTTACCGCTCAGGCTCCTGGGGGTGGTGCTTATCAGGAGGTCATTTATCAAAATGTGGGAGACCTCTTTGAGGAAATTTTCAGGGGCTTTGGTTTTGAGGACATCTTTGAAAGGGCAACCAGAGGGAGAAGAAGGGAGAGAAGACCTATCAAAGGAGAAGACATACACCATACGGTGGAGCTGAGTCTTGAAGAAGCCTACAGGGGCACTGTGGTGACAATTCCTGTGGTTAGAGATGTGGTCTGTGATACCTGCAATGGTAAGGGTTACGATGTCACCAAAGGGGAGAGGGTGTGTCCTACCTGTGGTGGAAGGGGCGAGGTAGTTCAGAGGCAGTTTTTTATGACCATAGCTCAGACATGCCCTACCTGTGGAGGAGAGGGTTTTATAAGAGAGCCCTGTCAAAGGTGCGGTGGTAGGGGACGGGTTAGCCAGAGGGAAGAGGTAAAGGTGAAGGTGCCAAGGGGTGTGGATACGGGCACCAGAATCATGGCAGAGGGTAAAGGTCATGCGGGTGCCTTTGGGGGTCCCTACGGTGACCTCATAATAACTCTAAAGGTTAAGCCTCATGCGGTATTTGAGAGGAGGGGCAACAACCTCTACGTGGATGTGAACCTGAAGCTCACCGAGGCGGTTCTTGGCACGGAGTTGGAGGTGCCTACCCTTGAGGGCGAGAGGTTCAAGGTGAAAATACCCCCAGGTCTAAGAGAGGGTGATACTGTAAGATTGGAAGGTCAGGGTATGCCAAAGCTGAGGTCTGAGGAAAGAGGAGACCTTTTTGTGAGGGTTCACATAGAGGTGCCAAAGCTGGGCTTTATGGACAAAATTTTCGGCGAGGGAAAAAGGATAAAGCAGTTGCTTGAAGAGCTTGACAAGCTCCTTCCTGAGCCGCAGCGCGTGAGGGAGAGACACCTATGAAGAGAGAAAAGACCAAACTCTTCACCATAGGCGTGGTAGCAAGCATGTTCAACATACATCCTCAAACCTTGAGGCTCTACGAGAAGGAAGGTCTCATAAAACCCACAAGAAGCAGAGGTAGGACGAGATACTACACGGAGGAAGACATAGAGAGGTTGGAGTTCATACTAACCCTCAGCAGAGACTTGGGTGTAAACCTTGCGGGCATAGACATCATACTCCGCATGAAGGAACATATGGAAGAGCTGGAGGCACAGTTTCAGAAGTTGGTGGAGTTTATACAGAAGGAGATATCCGAGGCTTACCAGAGGGACGAAAGCATAAAGTCCATAGTGTTGGCGGAGAGGAAAGACCTTTTCAAGGTTTTGAAAAACCGTTAAAATAAGCCCATGGAGATAAGGGAAACAGACCTTCCGGGTATAGGCAAGAAGTATTCCATGAGGCTCAAGGAAGGGCGGGAGCTGGTGCTTGTCATCTACAACACAGGCAGGAGAGAGTTATACCTCATGGAAGAGGAGGAAAGCGCTTGCGTCTTTGACCTTACGGAGGAAGAGGCAAAGGAACTGGGTTTTCTGCTGGCAGGAGCACTCTATCAACCTGTAAAGTCGGAGAAGATGGAGCTCATACTTAGAGAAGTGGTCATGGAATGGGTTAAGGTGGACATAGGCTCTAACTTCATAAACAAAACCATAGCGGAGCTCCAGATAAGGAGGAGGACCGGCGTATCCGTCATAGCCATAGACAGAAAGGGTAAGATAATACCCAGCCCAGACCCATACAAGGAAAAGATAGAGCTAGGGGATACGCTCATAGTGGTGGGGACACGGCAACAGATAGGCCACTTCTTGGAACTTTGCGGAAGGTGTAGCACCTGATATGCACGCCTCACAGGAATTTATATTGGCGGGTGGTGTTTTCCTGCTCCTCTTCCTCTCCGCCTTTCTTCTTTCGAGGCTCAGGGTGCCCTACATACTGTCCTTTATGCTCGCGGGACTTCTAAGCAAGTCCTTCCTACCACAGAGGGTGGGTGAGGTTCTTCTGATATTTGAGCATTCCGCAGTAGTGCTCCTTTTTTTCTTTATAGGTCTTGAGTATTCTTTTGAAAGGCTCGCAAGCATGAGGAAGGTTCTAAAGCCCGGCTTTCTGGACCTTCTTCTTAACTTCTTTCCCGCCTTTGGTCTTTCCTACCTCTTTACTAAGGATTTTACCCTCTCACTCCTTTTGGGTGCTGCGCTATACCCAAGTAGCACTGCCATAACCGCCAAGCTCCTCATGGACTACAAAAGGCTCGTAAATCCGGAGGCAGAGCTCCTCATAGGCATCCTCATCTTTGAGGACCTGGTAAGCATAATCCTTCTTTCCCTGCTGGCGGGGTTCACCCTTGGGGGTGGTCCTGACCCTTTGGGTTTTCTTAGAGGTCTCCTGGCGATAGTTCTCCTCTTCTCTCTTTTTTACCTACTCAGGGGACCCTCTCAGAGGTTTTTCACCTACCTAGACAGAGGGGTGGAGGAGTCGCTCATCCCCTTTCTGGTGCTGGGCTTTCTTCTTTTTTCCTCTGGTATAAGTCTTGAGCTTGGTCTGTCAGACGCTCTCGTAGCCTTCATGCTGGGCGTTCTAGTGCCAGAAAAGAGCAGGATTTTCGAAACTATAGAAAAGTCTCTCTCGGAGCTGAAAGACCTTTCTGTGGGTGTTTTCTTCTTCATGTTCACCTTTCACTCCAAGCTGAGCCTAAACCTTGACTTCTGGCTTTTGCTCCTTCTTCTGTTTTCCTCTCTATTTTTCAAGTTCCTTTCTACCTACTGGGGTTCTATCCTCTATGGGTTTAGCAAAAGGGTTGCCATGAGGGCTTCTCTTTCCTTTCTCCAAAGGGGTGAGTTTTCCATCATATTTGCCAGCTTTTACGAGCCCGCCCAATCTCTAACCTTTTTGCTGGTGCTTTTTACCGCCCTCATAGGTAGTCTTAGTTTTGTTGCAGCACCCCAACTCTCTCGGAGGCTTTTCCCGAAGAAAGAAGGGAAAGAACCTCTTCCAACTCCCCCTTCTTGACCTCCAGGTCCTCCTCCGGAAGAACCCATATGGGGCTACCTATCCTGACCCTTGCCCTAGAAAAAGGCAAGGGTATGGTAAACTTGTCCCAGGTGTTGAACCTCACGCACCAGTCAAAGTCCACATAGAGGGGGACTACGGGCACGCCCGTTTTCTGAGCCAAAAAGAGGGCTCCGCTCTTAACTTTTCCGTAGGGGCCCTTTGGTCCGTCCACAGTTATGACCACCGTTTCTCCTTCCCTTATAAGCCTTGTGAGCTTTAAAAGACCCACACTGCCACCTTTCTGAGGCTTTCCCTCCTCGCTGGAACCCCTCACAACCTTGTAGCCTAAGCTATGCAGAAACCTCTCCGCAATGTCTCCATCTCTGAACCTGCTTACCAGAGCGTATATGCCCCTGTCTATGCCCAGCATAGCGGCGCCAAAGGCGTTACCGTGAAGCAAGGCTATTATCTTCCCCCTGTAGAGTTCGTAATCAACCCTTTTCTCCCACCTTATGGTCTTCTGAAGTATCCTCAGGAGGAAGGCAACAAAGGGTGCCAGAAAGACGGACAGAGAATACCTCAGCCTTTTCATCGGGCTTCAAGCACGGAGATTATGTGACTTTTTACCCACTTTTGGTCCAACCAATGGAGAGGGTTGACCTCGTAACCCTGAACCAAAAGACCAAAGTGCAGGTGGTCTCCAAGGGCAAGCCCCGTAGCCCCAGTCCTGCCAATTATCTCCCCCTTCTTCACAAACTGACCTTCCTTCACACCTACCTCCGAAAGGTGTCCGTAAAGGCTCATCAGACCCATACCGTGGTCCAGTATAACCGTATTGCCATATATGCCCAGCCATCCTGTATAGACCACTACGCCTGAGTTGCTGGCTGGCACAGGCGCCCTTTCCAAAGATGCAAAGTCAAAGCCCATATGCCTGCTCTCACTTACCTTCTGACCTTGGTAAAGGTAGTGCCTCAGATCGCCGTAGTTTGCAAACACTTTACTGTTGGGTAGCTGGAGGAAGGCTCCTTCCCAGAGAACTCTGGGCTCGCTCCTTCTACCTATCTCCTCCAGCTTCTTGGCGTCTCTTGCGCGCCAGAGCTCGTTCACCCTCCTGAAGGCTTCAAGGGGTGCAAGCCCTTTTCCCTCCTCGCCCAGAAGGGGGTAGATGACCCTGTTTATGAAATTCTCATCTATGTTTATGCGGTCCTCTTTGAACTTGACCTCCTTTAGTCTAAGAGGTAGGTTTTGAAAAGAGAAGTTGCCCGCCCTATCCCTAACTTCCACCCTGAAGCTCTGAGCTTCTACTAAATCCAACCTCACGGGGAAAAGCCCAAAGTGGTAACCACCGCCTATGGGGTAAAAACCATACCTATGCTCCCCATGCACCAGAAGGACCTGAGCCTCCTCCTCTACTTTTACTTTCATAGCAAAAGTGCTACCCGGCGATAGGGTAGGGGTATAAGCTAAAAGGCTGAACCTTGGCGGAAGGGTATCCACGAGAGCCTTTAAAAAGTAGGTTTTTTTCTGAAGGAAACCTGAGGAGAGCTCCAAGGTTAAATTTACCTCTCCCTCTTTCAAGCCCAACTCTTTCGCTTTCAGGGTAAAGGAGACCTCCTTTGAAGGCTCAGGAAGCCGAACGCCGTATATCTCTCTCCTTTTTCCTCCTTGCTCCGCATATAGCCTTACCTCCTTTACAGGTCGGTTTAGCTGGAGAAGGTATCTCTTCTCAAGGGGTATGAGGGAAAGGGATTTAAGGCTCTCCTCTGAGAGTTGGGGCCTTCCACCCATGTATAGAAAAAGGGTGTAGAAGGTGATAAAAAGAAGAGAAAGGATTGCTAACCTTCTTAGGAGCTTAACAAAACGCAGCCTTTTCTCTTTCCTTTCCTCAATCCTGTAGCGGTATCTCATTTACTAACCACCAGACCGTACCAACCCTCTAAGCTCTTAATTTTAGCAGGCTTACGACCCAGAAGTTTTAAAAAATGCTCAAGTTCTCCCCTTCCATAGATGCCGGAAAAGATGGCTACCTTTTTAAAGAGCCTCTCAAGGCGGTGGAGCTCTTCTTTGAATATCTCCAGTTCAAGGTTTGCCAGTAGGAGGTCAAAGCTTTCACTTATGTCCTCAGGCTTAGCTTGCAGGCACTCCACCTGCAGACAATTCTCCCTGCTGTTGTGCCTACACTCTTCCACTGCCTGAGGGTCAGGGTCTATTGCAACCACCCTTCCAGCCCCCAACCTTTTGCCCGCCATAGCCAGAATGCCCGTCCCAGTCCCCACATCAAGCAGGGACCAACCCTCCTCCATAAAATCCTGAAGCAAGGAAAGGCACAGTCTTGTAGTGGCGTGAAGACCTGTGCCGAAGGCTACACCTTGCCTGACCACCACTGGCTTAATCCCTTCAGGAAGCACCATAAGGTTTTTTACTCTTACTGGTCTAAAAGCCCTTTCAGGTGGCAAGACTTCCACTTTAAGAACTTGGAGGGGTTCAAGACCTTCGAGGGGCTCGTAGAGGGCAAACTCCACAAAGGACTCACCTTCCCAAAGGACCTCCACGCCCTTCTCTTGCTCCGCAAGAAGTAGGTAAAACTCCTCCGGAGGCAGTTTGTATACATACTTTTTGTAATCCATTCCTTCTATACTATATTACATGATAAAGATAGGCATTACTATAGGAGACCCCGCGGGCGTAGGACCAGAGTTAATCCTACGCCTGTCAAAGCACTTTGACCCTACCAAAGCTTACATCCTATATGGAGAAAGAAAGATACTGGAAGCGGTTCAAAAAGCGATGGGGCTTCATCTTGAGATGGTGGAGGTGCAAAGGCTCGAAGAGATAAAGGAGCCGGGGGTCTACGTAGCGGACCTAAACATCTGCGAAACGGAAAGACCTATACCCTCACTGACCTCTGGCAAGGTGGCGGTAGCCTATTTAGGAAGGGCTGTGGTGGATGCGGTCTACGGGCGGGTTCAGGGACTTCTCACTATGCCCATAAACAAGTTCTGGGCAAGGCTTGCGGGCTTTTCCTACGAGGGTCAGACTGAGTTTCTGGCTCAGGCTTGCAGAGCGAAGGACTATGCCATGCTCATGTATTCTAAAGACATAAAGGTTGTCCCCTTTACTACTCACATACCCCTTAGAGAGGTCCCGGAGAGGATAAGGGCAGGAGAGATAGTCAAAAGGGTTAAGTTTATAAGTGAGGAGTTTAAAAGACTCTTCTGCGTAGAACCGACCGTGGGCATCCTGGGGCTCAACCCTCACGCAGGCGACAGGGGTGCCATAGGTGAGGAAGATGTGAGAGAGATAGCACCTGCGGTGGAGACCTTGAGGGTGGAAGGTTACAAGGTTGAGGGACCCTTGTCTCCTGATAGTGCCTTCTTGAGCATAAACTATGACCTCTATCTCTGTATGTATCACGACCAAGCTCTCATACCCTTTAAACTCCTTGCCTTCAAGGAAGGCGTAAACCTCACCCTCGGTCTACCTTTTGTCAGAACCTCTCCTGACCACGGGGTAGCCTACGATATAGCTTGGAAGGGTATAGCGGACGAAACGCCATCTCTAAGAGCTCTCAAACTCTGCGAGGAGCTCATTGAAAGGGTATGTCAATAAGAAGGAGGATATACCTAAGCCTGCTTGCATCCGCCTTCATCACCCTTCTACTCTCTTTTCTTATAATTTACTACATCTCTTCTGAGCTTCTTGAAAGCAGGGTAAGAGAAACTTACAGTCTCATTTACAACAACTACAGACAAATTCTTGACAGAGAAGAGAAAAACTTGCACCTACTGCCCAGAGAGGGCACCCTACATGGAATTTACCATCAGAAAAAGCTGACAGTTGATGTGTGCAAGGAAAGACCCCATTACAGAGTGTTATCTACGGGACCCTACTACGGCATAAACAAGCTCTATCCAGAAGGGTGTTACTTTGTGGGCGTGAGCCTGGAAGAGCTTCTTAAGTTTACTACCAACCTTATGGGTGTGGACTGGGTGGTGTATTATGAAAGAGCCCACATAGGTGAGCTTATGGAGACTTCCGTGGATGAGTTTATGAGGGGGAAGATAGTAATTGATAGTCTTGTGGTAGACCAGTTTTCAAACCAAAGGGTTCTCAAAATGCCTCTTAGGGTCAGTGGTTATGCCCTTCATGGAAGCTTACTTAGCAAGTATCTGCTCATGGAATTGCCCTTTACAAATTGGGAGGGTTTACACGTAGGAAAGGTGGTTCTGGTAAAAGATGTTTCGGACATATACAGAGAAGTCTACACGATTTTTCTGGCACTTGCCCTCTATTCGCTTCTTATGGTTTCCTTTCTCTCTTTTGTTCTTCTTAGGATTTCTTCCCGACTTGCGAGCAGGATAATATTCCTCAAAGATGTGACCGCAGGCATAGAGAAAAAAGAGTTCTCTGTGGTGAACCTCCTCGAAAAAGAAGAAGGTGACTGGAAGGACGAGGTTCAAGAGCTTAAAAATAGCATACGCAACATGGCAGTAAGTCTCAGGTCTGCCTTTATGGAACTGGAAAAAAAGCAGAAAGAGCTCGAAGAGCTGGCTTACCACGACCCCCTTACGGGACTACCCAACAGGAGATTTTTCTTCGACCACGCAAGCCTTCTTTTGGAAAATGCCCGAAGGTATGGAACACCCATGAGCCTTCTCATTATGGACATAGACTCCTTTAAGAAGATAAACGACACCTACGGTCACGAAGCTGGGGACATGGTGCTTAGGAACTTTGCGAACCTCTTGAAGAAAGGAATAAGACATTCAGACTTACCCGCCAGGCTCGGTGGTGAGGAGTTTGCGCTCCTTATGCCTAACACCGACCTCCATCAGGCAAAGACAGTGGCGGAGAGAATAAGGAGGAGCCTTAAAGACAGCCCTCTGGTCTACGAAGGGCAGGAAATAAGGGCGACCCTGAGCGGTGGGCTCGTTGCCTTTTCTGGTAGTGTAAAGGGCGTAGATGAACTTATAAGGATGGCTGACGAAGCCCTTTACACCGCAAAGAACTCAGGAAGAGACCGAATTGAAGTATATGTGGCTAAAAAATAGCTATCTCGAAGGTAGGGTTTGCCAGAGACCTTAGCATTCCTCCCTTTATCGCCTTCAGCACGCCTTCCTCTAACTTCCTCTCCTTAAACCTGAGGAAATGGTGGAACAGGACACCGCTGGATTCAAGTCCGAGACCAAGGTCTCTAAGAACCTTTTCAGACCAGCTTCTGATAGTCTTATTTTTCAGGAAGGCGTTCCTCGGGTTAAGACTTTTTCTCCTCTCAATACCCACAAACTGATAACCGCAAAGGCTACCTTCCTTAAGGAACACCTTTACTAGCTTTCCTTCCCATTCAAAGGTGAAAGATTCCTCCGCATCCTCAAAGGTGCCACCGCTTCCGGCGGTAACCCCTCTCGTTTTTACCGCGTTGTAGTCCACGAGCCCAGGATTTTCTACCTTTAGACCTGCCATGTTAAAACCCGCTATAGCTCCGCTTTGCTGTGCGGTGGGGAAAAGGGCTATCCATCTGTGATTACCCCAGGCATCTAAACCGGAGCATATGTCCCCCGCTGCGTAAACATCCGGGTCTGAGGTCTGCTGGTACGCGTTTACCAAAATGCCACCTACTACCCTTCCCGTGGTTTCGTTTATGTGTAGTTTTATGTCCGTGTCGGATACTAAGTTCGTCCTCGGTCTTACGCCGGTGGAGAGTATGACCAGGTCCGCCCTTATGAACTTGCTCTTATCCGTGCCGTTGGGTCTTATCTCTACCGCCTCCACCCAGCGGTCTTCTCCGTGCAGGGCAACTACCTGATGGTTCAGATGGAAGTTTATGCCTCCTTCCTCAAGAGGCTTTACATAACGGTCAGCCATAAACTTGTCCAACATCCGAGGAAGAACCCTATCAAAAAACTCTACCACATGCACCTCAAGACCCATATGCTTAAGGGTTTCTGCGTCCTCCACGCCTATAGGACCTGCTCCCACTATGACCACGCTCCTAACCCTTCCCGAGAGTATCCACTCTCTTATCCTCCTTGCGTCGTAGAGGTTCTTGGCACTGGTCACACCACCCAGCTCCACCCCCTGTATGGGTGGGACAAAGGCATAGGCACCGGCTGCCAGAAGGCATTTATCATAGGGCACTTCCTCACCACCCTTTACCAGCACCACCTTTCGCCTGTTGTCTATACCCACCACCTCCTTGTTCGGTCTGAAGTCCACTTGGTGTTTTTCGTAAAAGGAGAAGCCACCTTTGTAAAATAAGGCTTCTTCTTCTATATCACCCCTTATCACATTTTCCATACAGTTGGGTGCGTAGGTAGGAAATTCCTCATCGGAGAGGACAATAATCTGGGATGTCTTGTCGACCTTTCTAAAGGCTTCTATGGCACTGGCACTGGCAGGTCCATTTCCTACGATGACCACTCGCATGCTTATGTATAGTATAATAAACCCTTGTGGCAAACATTTTAATCACTTTATAAGTGCTACAGGACAAAGCTGTATAATAGACAGCATGAAATTTACCGAGGAAGAGCTCAAAGAGAGGGTCTACAAAAACCACGAATTTTTAAGCAGAAAAGCCCCTGCCATACTTCAGGCCATATCCTCCTGTCAGACGCCCTTTAGCATAAAGGTAGATGAAGAAGGGAGGGTGGATGCGGACTTGGGTGGAGGTCTTATATACGGAGGAGATGCTTACGAGGCAAGCCTCGCTCAGGTCAAAGCCTTTGAGGAAAAACCTGTCAGGCTTTTCCCCGATATGCAGGTGCACAAGAAAGACATCGATGGCGAGGTGATAGCCAACAGATACGCAGACAAGCTTCTCAGAAGGGTTGAAGACAGTATAGAGCTGAAGCCTTTAAGGGAAACAGGTTATATGCCCTTGCTTTTGATGGTGGGTCTTGGCTTTGGTTTTCATCTGAAAACTCTTCTTGAAAAATACGAGGTTCAGAACTTGGTAATACTGGATGTCCCCGCCTTTTTCAGGCTCAGCATATACACGCTTGACTGGGAATGGCTCTTGAACTACTACTCCGTCCCTGGAAGAAGGCTTGAGATGATTGTCCAGGACAAACTTATAATGGAGAACTACTTAGACAACGCCTTTTCTGACCTCTTGAGAGTTGCTCAGCATCTCAACCCCGGCGTCTTTTACTGGGGTTATTACTTTGAGCACCTCAGATACAACCCACCTATGAAAGTCATGGAGTGGTTCACCAGCTCGCCTGCCTTTCAGGAGCTCTTTCACGGATACTTTGACGATGAGCTCTGGTCTTTGCACTGGACTTTAGAAAAGTTTGAAAAAAAGATACCCTTGTATTACCCCCAGAAAAAAGTGCCAAAGGGCTCCGTTGCCTTTGTTTTAGGCGCAGGTCCTTCTCTTGACCCCGCCATAGAAAAGATAAAAGAATATCAGGATAGAGTGGTCATATTTTCCTGTGGTTCTACTATCTCCGCCCTTCAGAAGGCTGGTATAGTGCCAGACTTCCATGTGGAGATAGAGAGAACTAAGATTACCTATGACGCCCTTTTGGAAGTGGACAGGCAGTTTCTCAAAAAGACCAGACTTATAGCCAACAACCCTCTTTGGACTGACTGCTTTAAACTCTTTAAAAAAGGTTATATGTTCCTCAAGCTAAACGATACGGGAGCTTTGCTTTTAGAACCAACAGGCTCGCCTATCATATGGCATACGGGACCCACCGTAACTGCAGCCGGCGTGGCCCTTGCAGCTGAGTTTGGCTTTGAGGAAATATATCTCTTGGGCGTAGACCTCGGCTCAAAAGACCCACAACGACACCACTCTAAACTCACTTACTACTACGACCCAGAAAGCCAGTTTTCTAAGCTTCCAGTGGAGCTAA
>JANWWH010000019.1 GCA_025056375.1 Aquificaceae bacterium | reverse complement strand
AACCACCAATAGGAAGTTCAGGCTCTCCAATCTTAGCTTTGAGAGAGTTTGGGAAGCCTTTGAGAAAAACCTCAAGGACTTTAAAAGCCTTCTTGACCTTTCTCTAAGGCTTGGTTGCGGCATCTTTAGGCTCGGCTCAGAGTTTATACCCTTCGCTTCCCATGAGACTTTCAAGAGAGAATGGCTCAAGCCCATAGAAGAGGGGCTTGTAGAGTTTTCAAAAACATTAAAACAATATCCTATAAGGATTACTATGCATCCTGGTCAGTTCGTGGTGCTTAGCTCACCCAGAAGGGATGTAGTGGATTCCTCCCTGAAGGAGCTTGAGTATCACTTTTGGCTTCTGGATACTTTGGGGGTAGGTGAAGAGGGCACAGTAGTTATCCACTTAGGTGGTGTATATGGAGATAAGCAAGAGAGTATAAAGAGGTTTAAGGGCGTTCTTAGTTCAAACCCTTGGCTTTTGAAAAGGCTTGTAGTAGAAAACGACGAAAGACATTACACGGTAAAAGACCTCTTAGAGGCGGAACTCCCCATTCCCATAGTCTACGACCACTATCACAATAGCCTTAATCCATCAATCTTTGAACCTAAAGATGTTCTGCAAACTTGGAAAGAGAAGGTGCCAGAGTTTCATCTTTCTTCAAAGCCAGAGGGTAAACACAGGTTTGGGGAGCATGGAGATTGGATAAAACTGGAGGATTTTTTAGATTTTGTTCAATGTTTTGGCTCCAATAGAGTGGATACAGTCATAGAAGTCAAAAAGAAGGAACTTGCGGTAAAAAGGTTAATGGAGGATTTCAGTCGCTCTCATGCGTGAGCTTTCATGTATTCCTGTATCATATACTCCATCATGTCTCTGTGGTATAACCTCTCTCTTTTGAGCCTTTCTATCTCCATCTCTAACTCGTGGGTCATAGGATGGTGTTTTTCTCTCTTATCAATCTCCGCATCAAGCTCGTGGTGTTTTTCATAGTGGTATCTGAATTCTTTGTTTTCTTGAAGTAGCTTCTGGACAACCTCTTCTCTGCTCATTTTAGGTCCTCCTCTCTTGGTCTTACTAATATTAAACCACAAAGTCCGAGAATATATCCAAGAAAGAGAGCCTCAAGCCTGGCTATAAAGACGAAAAAGAGAAGGGAAAAAGAAAAGGGCAAAAGACACAGGACAAAAACCCAAAAGTATACCTTCGTTGCTCTGTAACTCCAGTAAGGTTCTGTTGAAGAGCTTAATGGGAAAAACCTTTTCCTTATGAGGTAAGCTGAGGGCAGGCTTATAAAACCTGTCAAAAGGACAAAGAGAAAAGTAAAGTAAACCAGATTAGGGTGGACGGGCAGTTTAAAGTAAGGATACAGGAGAAGGGAGGCAAAGAATGCAAGGTTCAAAGAAAGGAGGAAGGCATAGTAAAGCTCTTTTGCCCTTTTTCTATAAAGTTCTAACTTTTCCATATTAGTATGATAGAATATAGGCAAGTGAGGTAAAGGTATGCAAATAGAGGTTTTGAGCGAGGAAAAGCTGGAAGATTGGGCAGAGTTTCTCAAAGCCCTCGCCCATCCTATAAGGCTTAAAATCATATCCGTGCTCATCGAGGGTAAGCAGTGCGTCAAAAACCTGAGCGACCTTCTCCATACCTCACAGCCCAATGTCTCTCAGCACCTTAGCATACTCAGGAGTAGGGGTATAGTGGGTTGTAAGAGGGACGGTTCTATCGTATGTTACTACATTAAAGACGAAAGGGTAGTAAAGATTTACCACATCCTTAGTAAGGAGGTGTGATATGGCAGGAAGCGTTTTGGTGCTGACGGAGAGCAACTGGCAGACGGAGGTTATAAACTCCAACGCGCCGGTGGTAGTAGATTTTTGGGCTCCCTGGTGTGGACCCTGCAGGATTATAGCACCCATAATAGAGGAACTTGCCAACGAGATGGGCGAAAGGGTTAAGTTTGGTAAGCTCAACACCGACGAAAACCCCAACATAGCCATGAGATACGGTATAAGAGCCATACCCACCATAATGCTTTTCAAAAACGGCGAAGTGGTGGACACCCGTATAGGAGTTCAACCGAAGGAAGCTTTGAGGCAGATGATAAACAGCCATCTATGACCCAGGAGCTCTCTGAGGACATACTTTACGATACCATCATCGTGGGTGGTGGACCTGCAGGTCTCACCGCCGGTCTTTACTGTGCAAGGGCTAAACTTAACACTCTGCTCTTTGAAAGGGGCACTCTTGGTGGGCAGATAGCCATAACAGACTTAGTGGAAAACTACCCGGGCTTTCCCGAGGGTATAAGTGGTAAGGAGCTAATAGGAAGGTTCAAGGAACAGGCGGAGCGTTTTGGACTTCGTGTGGTGAGGAAGGAGGTCTCGAGGTTAGAAAGGGTGGGGAAAGAGATATTCCTACACCTAAGGACTGGTGAACTCCTAAGGAGCAAGACCGTAATCCTTACAGTTGGTTCAAACCCAAGAAAGCTGGGTGTTCCCGGTGAAGAGGAGTTTATAAACAGAGGGGTTTCATACTGTGCTACCTGCGATGGTGCTCTTTTTGATGGCGTGCCCATAGCGGTGGTGGGCGGGGGTGACTCGGCCGCTCAGGAAAGCCTTTTCCTTACAAGGTTTGCCAGCAGGGTTTACCTCGTCCATAGAAGAGAACAGCTGAGGGCTCAGAAACATCTTCAAGAAAAAGTCTTTTCCAACCAGAAGATAACCTTTGTCCCCAACAAAGTGGTGGAGGAGATAAGGGGTGGCGACTTCGTAGAGGGGGTTCTTCTCAGAGACACGAGAGATAACAGCCTCTCCCAACTACCCGTAGAGGGTGTGTTTATATTCATAGGTCTTGAACCAAACACGGTTTTTCTTAAGGGAAGTCTTGAGCTTGACGATAAGGGATACATAATTACGGACGAGAGGATGAGGACTTCCTTAGAGGGTGTTTTTGCAGCAGGGGACTGCAGGAGGGGTGCCACGGGTCAGGTGGCGGTGGCGGTAGGTGAAGGTTGTATTGCAGCTATAGAGGCGGAGAGGCACATAGAGGAGAGGTTCTAATCTAAGTCATGAACTATCAGAGAGGATTTGAGACCCTTAGAGAAGCTACCAAGTATATGTTTGAAACCCCAAGCCTTTCTGATGTGCTTTTCGTGCTCTCAGGTTTTTCACTTGCGGTCGGTCTCTTGATAGCCCTGCCCTACTGGTGGTCAAAACACAGAGCTAAGTTGGAACGCAAGAAAGAATTTTTCACTGCGGGTAAAACCCTTGGGCTTTCAGAGGGTGAGCTCTCTCTTCTCTGGGGGTGTGCGAGGGTAGTAAAGGAACCGATAAAGGCACTTCAGAATAAAGCGGTTTTTGAAAAATGCGTTAACAAGCTGGTAAGAGAAGACCTTTCCAGAATAGAGAGCATAAGCCAAATAAGGAAAAAGCTGAGGTTTGATAGCCTTCCCTGGTTTTTGCCTCTTACCACTACCAAAGACATAGACCTTTACCAGACAGGCTTTGTAACCTTTGAAAAATTGGCTTATAGCTCCGCAGTTTGGGAAAAGAGCGAGCTTGAGCTACACTTAGCCCTCCTTGACCTTCCTAAGGAGGAGATAAAGGCGGGGAGTAGGGTTAAGTTTTCCTTTATAAGAGAGGGGGACGGACGCTACTACTTTCAGGGGGAAGTGCTCAGAACATACCAGGAGGGCAGTAAGCTGATTCTTATCCTACCCCATACAGACCAACTCTCAAAGATACAGTTGAGAAACAGTCTGAGATGGCGGGTAAAGATACCTGCGAAAGTATATATACGCTCTGACGCCACGAGCTCTCCCTTTGAAGTTCCTGAGAACACCCTTGAGGGCATCGTAGAGGACCTGAGCACGCAGGGTGTTAAGGTGTGTTTCCAGAGTTTTGTGGAGGTCAGGGTAGAGGACAAAATTTACATAGAGTTTCAGTTGAGGGCTCAAACCATAAAGGTGACTGGTTCTGTGAAAAACATAAGGGGCGGTGCGGAGAAAACATGCATAGGTGTAAAGTTCATCAACCTTAGCAAGTGGGACGAAGACCACATAAGAAAGTTCATAACCGACGAGCAGAGAGAGCTCCTTAAGGCTTACAAGATGGGGGAGACTAAAGGAGGTTTCTCTTCTTCAGGGCTTTGATTATTCTCTTTCTTGCTTGTCTTTCCTTTCTCTTCTTCTTCTCGCTTGGCTTCTCATAAAACTGCCTTCTCTTCACCTCTGTGAGTATGCCTTCCTTTTCCACTATCCTCTTGAACCTTTTGAAAGCCTTCTCAAAGGGCTCGTTCTCAAAAACCTGAACTATTGCCAACTTCTTTTCACCTCCTTAAGGTTTGGAGAAAATTATACCAAAAACCTCATCAAGGTTGTCCACGAAGTGCAGGTTCATCTTGTCACGCACATACTCGGGAAGGTCTTCCATAACCTCATCCTTGTTTTTGGAGGGTAGGATAACCTTGTATATACCCGCCCTTTTTGCAGCCAGTATCTTCTCCTTGAGACCACCCACAGGCAAGACCCTCCCCCTGAGGGTAATCTCGCCGGTCATGGAAATGTCCGTTCTAACCTCCTTCCCGGTAAAGAGGGAAAGAAGGGCGGTCGCCAGCGTTACACCCGCAGAGGGACCATCCTTGGGCACCGCACCCTCTGGAACATGTATGTGGACATCCACCTGAGAGAAGACATCTGGGTCTATCTTGTATTCCTCCGCCTTTGACTTTATGTAGGAAAGCGCCGCCTGTGCGGATTCCTTCATTACATCTCCGAGAGAGCCAGTGAGTATGAGGTTACCTTTACCTTTGAACTTGGTAGCCTCTATAAGCATTATCTCGCCTCCTACCTCCGTCCAGGCTAACCCTACCGCTATACCCACCATAGGTTTTTCCTCAGACATGGTGTGTCTCTTAGACACACCAAGAAAGCCCTTTACATCCTGAGGCTTCACCTCAAAGGGTAGAGGCTCACCCTTAAGGCGTCTGAGGGCAAGTTTTCTAAGTATGGAGCTTATCTGGCGTTGAAGGTTCCTCACGCCCGATTCTCTCGTGTATCCCCTGATAACCTCCAAAAGGGCATCACTACTGAATATAACATCTTCGCTCTTAAAACCGTGCTCCGTCAGTAGCTTTGGCAGGAGGTGGTTTTTAGCTATAAAGACCTTTTCCTCCTCTGAGTAACCGGAGAGGTAAAGAACCTCCATCCTATCAAGAAGGGGTCTCGGTATGGTATCCACGCGGTTGGCGGTGCATACGAAGAAGACCTCGGAGAGGTCAAAGGGTAGACCTATGTATAGGTCCATAAAGTTTTTGTTTTGCTCTGGGTCAAGCACCTCAAGGAGGGCGGCGGCAGGGTCACCCTGAAAGGAAAGAGAAAGCTTATCCACCTCGTCGAGGACTATAAGGGGGTTTTTTGTCCCCGCCTGCCTTATCGCCTGCATTATCCTACCGGGCATGGCACCTACATAGGTTCTCCTGTGTCCTCTTATCTCCGCCTCGTCCCTCATACCACCCAGAGATATGCGGACGAAGCGCCTGCCAAGAGACTCCGCTATGGACCTTCCTAAAGAAGTTTTTCCCACGCCCGGCGGACCCACAAAGCAAAGTATCTGCACCGTGTGACTTTTGCCCTTTGTAAGCTTCTTTACCGCAAGATGTTCCACTATCCTGTCTTTGACCTTTTCAAGGTTGTAGTGGTCTCTGTCAAGTATCTCTCTTGCCTTATCTAAGTCGTATCTGTCTTTAGTGCTTTTATCCCAGGGGAGGTCAAGGACCCACTCGAGCCAGGTTCTGAGGACGCCCGCCTCCGCAGACTCGGGATGTAGCTTTTCCAACCTTCTTATCTGCTTTTCTATTTCCTCTCTTGAATCCTTGGGAAGCTTTAGCTTGCGCAGCTTGTTCCTGTATTCCTCTATCTCCGCCCTCCTCTCGTCACCCTCACCCAGTTCCTCCATTATAGCCTTTAGCTGTTGACGTAGGAAGTATTCTCTTTGCTCCTTTTCTATCTTCTCTCTTGCCACGCCCCTTATCCTGCTCTGAACCTCTAAAAGACCCACCTCGCTTTGAAGGAGCTGATGGACCAGCTTGAGCCTTTCTATAGGGTCAGCGGTTTCCAAAACCCTCTGGGCTTCCGAAGCCTTTATATCCAGCAGGGAAGCGGTGAGGTCCGCTATCTTACCCGGCTCTTCCAGGTCCTTTATGAGCATGAGAAGGTCTGGTATGACCTGTTTTCCAAAAGACACAGCAGCGTCCAGCTGTTCTTTTACTGACCTTATGTAGGCTTTTATCTCGCTGGAAAGGCTCTCTGGGTCCAACTCCTGCTCCTCTATGGGTTCAACTGTGGCGGTGAAAAAGTTTTCTTTGGGCGTGTATTCTATAAGCCTACCCCTTTTTATGCCCTGAACGAGAAGCTTGAGCCTGTTTTCCTCTATGGGTGCAGACCTTATGACATGAGCTATAGTGCCCACGCCGTAGAGGTCTCCTCCGCCCGGTGTCTCTATGGATTTGTCCTTCTGAAGCACGAGGAATATGAGCCTGTCTCTCTTTAGAGCCTCTTCCACAGCCCTTATGGAAAAGTCCCTACCTACAAAGAGGGGAACCACCATGGTAGGAAAGACCACTAAGTCTCTCAGGGGCATGGCGGGCAACTCGAGGACGCCCGAAGGAACCTCAGGAACTCTGATAAACTCCTCTGGTAACATGCCTGCCTCCTACGAGAAGAGTTCCTCCACAAAAGCCTCCGCATCGAAGGGCTGTAGGTCTTCTAAGCCTTCTCCAACCCCTATGAGTTTTACGGGAATGCCCAGCTCCTTACATATGGGGACAAGAGCACCACCCTTTGCGGAGCCGTCCAGCTTTGTAAGCACTATGCCAGTAACCTCCACCGCCTCCTTGAAGACCTTTGCTTGCTGTAAAGAGTTCTGCCCTATGGTGGCGTCCAACACCAAAAGGGTCTCTGTGGGCTCTTCTGGAAGAAACCTTTTTATTATGTCCCTTATCTTTCTAAGTTCTCTAATAAGTGGTTCCTTGGTGTGGAGCCTTCCTGCGGTGTCTATAAGCACCACCTGATAGCCCTCCTGTTCTGCTTTTTGCATGGCTTCGTAAACCACCGAGGCAGGGTCCGCACCCTCCTGCCTTTTTACTATGTCCGCGCCGCTCCTGTGAGCCCAGACTTCCAACTGTTCTATGGCTGCAGACCTGAAGGTGTCCCCTGCCACCAAGAGCACCTTCTTACCCTCTTTGACAAAGCGGTAGGCTAACTTACCTATGGTGGTCGTCTTCCCTGAGCCGTTCACCCCAAGAAAAAGGTATACGCTCTTACTCTCGTGAGGCTCTTTTAGTCTTTCTTCACACTTAAGTAATTGTTCTCGCATAAGCCTTTTGAGAGAGGCGGAGAGCTGGTCTGAGGTGTTAAGTTTTTTCCTTATGGCTTCCTTTCTCAGTTCCTCCACAAAGTAGATGGCGGTCTTGCTGCCCAGGTCCGCCTTTATGAGCTTTTCCTCTAACTCTTCAAAAAACTCTTCGTCTAACTTCCTACCGGCGAAGAGTATGCCAAACTCCACCGCCTCTTTTGTCTTCTTTAAACCCTTACGTAGCCTCTCAAGAAAGCTTTCCCTTTGTAGCAGACCCAGCTCTTCCTTTATCTTCTTTATGGCTTCCTCCACCTCTTCCCTTTTCATAGGGGGTGTTAGTTTTATCGCTCTTTCAAGGAGCTCAAGAGCTCCCTCCGGCTTTTTTATTTGCCAGAGGAGAAGACCTGCCTTTTTCAGGCTTTCCCAGTCGCCAAGTTTTGCGTATTCTCTGGCGGACTTTTCGAGCTCACCAACCCTTTCGTATATGAGAGCCTTTTCCTTTGCGGTGGCGAGCTCTGGGTCGTAGTGCTCTACGAGCTGATAGGCGTAGTAGTATTTACCCTCCTCCATGTAGAGCCTAAAGAGAAGACCACGCAGTTCTGGGTTTTCTTTAAACCTCTCCAGTATCTCTATAGCCCTTTCCCTTTTCCCCTTCTCTATAAGAGAGATTATGGCGTTCTTGTCGCCCCTTTCCGCGAGTTTTTCCTCTTGAGACTTTCTCCAGAAGAGCATAGGTTTAATATTCTACCACCGCCCTGCTTATTTCTCTCACGCTCCTTGCCAGCTCCTCAAGCTTGCCCTCACCCGCAAGTTTTACAAAGTGACTGCCTACCACCACGCCCTCCGCAAACTTGCATATTTCCCTTGCCTGCTCCGCTTTAGAGATGCCAAAGCCTACAACTACCGGCTTCTGACAGATAGAACGGTAGAGCTTTATCTTCTCCTTGAGCTTTTCCATAGGTAGGCTTTCTCTCGCACCCGTAGTCCCCGTAAGAGATACAAAGTAAACCATGTGGTCGGAGGCGTGGCATATAAGTTTAAGCCTCTCTGGGGTGCTGGTGGGTGAGGCAAGAAAGACGAGCGAAAGCCCTAAAAAAGTGCAGACCTCCTTTAGCTCCTTGCCCTCCTCTGGCGGAAGGTCTGGCACTATAAGGCCGTCTATGCCTGCGGTCACAGCCCTTTTGCAGAAATTTTCAAGCCCTGCCCTGAATATAGGGTTGTAGTAGGTCATTAGCAGGAAGGGGACGGTTGGGAACTCTTCCCTTAGCAGGTGGGTAAGTTCAAAAACATGGGCGGACTTTATACCCTCTTTCAAGGCTACCTCGTGGGCTTTCTGGATGGTTGGCCCGTCTGCCACAGGGTCCGAAAAGGGAAAGCCTATCTCCAGAAGGTGGGTGCCTTCTTTAAGGATTATCCGAAAGGCTTCAAGGGAGGCTTCATAGTTGGGGTAACCTACCATCATGTAGGAGAGGAGAGCTCTTTCTCTCTCTTTCCAAAAGGCTTCAAGCCTCATCTATCACCTCAAAGGATACTTCTATCTCACAGCTTGGTCTGAGCATGGCGTATACACTGCAGTATTTCTCTAAGGAGAGCCTCAAGGCATCCTCCACCGCCTTTTCCCTTACGTTCCTTCCGTAAACACGGTATTTAAGGTTTATCTTCTCGTATACCCTCGGATGTTCCTCTCTTCTGTAACCCTCCACATGGACCTGTATGTCTCTTACCTCCTGCCTCTTCTTTTTCAGTATGTTGGACACATCTACAGCACCACAACCTGCAAGGGCAACCAGAAGGAGCTCCATAGGTCTGTGTCCCTGCTCGCCCACGAGTAACTCGCCGTAGGTTGTCCTTGCGGTGTAAGTGTGTTCATGCTCAGAGAGTTTGAGAAAAACCTCCTTCCTTTCCATGCTAAAGGTTCGTATCTATGAGAAAGAGGGGTTGTCCGTATTCCACCGTCTCTCCGTTCTCTACGAGTATCTTTACCAGCTTACCCCTTACATCGCTCTCTATTTCGTTCATAACCTTAAGGGCTTCCACTATGCAAAGCACTTGACCCGGCGAGACGAGGTCCCCCACCTCCACGAAGGGTGGTGCACCCGGGGCGGGTGACCTATAGAAAGTGCCCACCAGCGGGCTCTTTATAACATGAAAGTTCTCCTGAGAGACCTCTTCCACAACTGGCGTGAGCTCCTGCTGACGGACCTCTCTGTAGGAGGTTTCTATCCTTTGCAGAGCCTCTTTCTGGTGCGTCTCTATAAAAAGCCTAAAGCTATCCGTCTCGAGGTTAAGCTGTTTTATGTCGCTTCCCCTTATAAGGTTTAAAAGCTCCTTTATGAATTCCTTGTCCATCAGGCTCTTTTTACCACTTCTATGTAGGCACCCGTGCGCGTATCCACCTTAACCACATCACCCTCCTTAACGAAGAAGGGCACATTAACCACTGCGCCAGTTTCTAACTTTGCAGGCTTTGAACCGCCAGCTGCAGTGTCCCCTTTAAAGGCGGGCTCGGTTTCCACCACGCTAAGCTCCACCTGCTTGGGGAGCTCTATACCTATGGGCTGACCCTTGTAGAGGAAGACGACCACCGTCATGCCCTCTTTGAGAAACTTCACCTCCTCTCTTATGTTCTCTCCCGGCACGGGCACCATCTCGTAAGTGGTCTGACTTACAAAGTAGTAGTAATCACCGTCGTTGTATGAGTATTCCGCAAAGACTTGCTCAAAGTCCGCCAGCTCAATGGTGTCCGAGGACTTGTAGGTTATCTCGATTACGTTCCCCGTTTGCATGTTCTTGGCTTTGACCCTTACGAAGGCTTGACCTTTGCCCGGTTTTACGTGCTCGTAGTCAAGAACCCTGTGGGGCATGCTGTTGTGTTCTATGAACATGTCTCTCTGAACGCTGTTTATATCTATTTTTACGCCCATGCTAAAATTTTACCACAACTCACCCACGAGGGAACGCTGGTATTATACTTTTTAGAGCGGAGGTTTTGACATGGTAAAGGAGCTTTTAAAGGAAAAATCCCCCTTTCTTCTTTCCAACCTTCTTTCTCAGGGTGGTGAGTTTGGAGAGATATTCTACGAAAGGGTGCGCCTGTGCAGGATGCACCTTGAGGACAACAAGATAGACAAGGTTCAATGGGGTTTGGAAGAGGGTGTAGGTATAAGGCTCGTAAAGGAGGGAAAGACCTATTACGGATACACCACCGAGCCCAATGTAGAAAACCTCATGGAGATAGTCCGCACCCTTGCAAGGGGACAGGGGCAGGGTGCGGTGAAGGTTGGGCAAAAGCGCATTAAAGGCTGGACGAGCCTCATTATAGACCCAGATGAGAAGGATTTACAATACAGAGCCCAATTTCTTCAGAGAGCAAACGAGACCGCAAGGAGCTACGGCAATAGAGTAAGGCAAGTAACCGCGGTCCTTATGGACAGGACAAGAGACATTTTGGTGATAAACAGCCTTGGAGAAATCGCAGAAGACCTCCAAAAGAGGGTGGTCTTCTTCGTGGATGTGACCGCTCAAGAAAATGGTTTGATGCAGAGAGGCTACGAATCGGCGGGCATAAGGGGAGGTTTTGAGCTCTTTGAAAGGGTAAGCCCTGAAGAGGTAGCAAAGAAGGCAACGGAGAGAGCCCTTCTTATGCTTAGAGCTCGTCCCGCACCCGCGGGAACTTTTACCGTGGTCCTTTCTGGACAGGCAGGAGGCACCATGATACACGAGGCGGTGGGGCACGGGCTTGAGGCGGACCTGGTGCAGAAGGGGCTATCAGTTTACAAAGACAGGCTCGGTCAAAGGGTAGCCAGCGAGCTCGTAACAGTTATAGATGACGCTACCCTTGAAAGCCATAACGGTTCCTTTGCGGTGGACGACGAGGGCACGCCAGCTCAGAGGACGGTGCTCATAGAGAAAGGCTATCTCGTGGGATACATGCACAACAGGCTCACCGCCATGAAAGAAGGCAGACAGTCCACGGGTAACGGCAGAAGGCAGAGCTACGCCCATATACCTATGGTGAGGATGACAAACACCTACATAGCACCCGGCAAAGACAACCCTGAAGACATAATAAGGGACACAAAGAGAGGCATTCTGGTAGTAAAGATGGGTGGGGGTGAAGTGAACACGGTAACCGGCGACTTTGTCTTTGAAGTTATGGAAGGCTACATGATAGAAGGTGGTGAAATTACCCATCCTATAAGGTCAGCCACGCTCATAGGCAACGGTCCGAAAGCCCTACAGGATGTGGAGGGAGTGGGTTCTGACTTGGGTTGGACCATAGGCACCTGCGGTAAGGATGGGCAGGGTGTGCCGGTTACAGACGCACAGCCCACCCTAAGGATAAAGTCAATGGTTTTGGGTGGCACGGAGGTTAGCTAACACGAAATCCACCGCCTCTTCTGTGCTCCTGAAGCTCTCCATGTCCACCCTTATCCATCCCCGTTTTCTGAACCACCTTATCTGTCTCTTTGCGTATTCCTTTGTGTTCTTTATCATCTCATAAAGGCACTCTTCAGTTGCTTTCTCGCCCTTTAGGCAGGGGACGAACTCCTTGTAACCTATAGCCTGGGGCGATGTGAGGAAGTTTTCAAAGCCCATCGCCATAAGCCTCTGGAGCTCCTCCATAAGCCCAGCCTCGAGCATCTTCCTTGCCCTTTCTTCTATCCTCTTACTCAGCCTTTCCCAGCTCCAGTGCAGGTAAAATCCGAGGAAATCGAGCCTCGGTCTATCCCATCGGTGAAAGGAGGAGAAAGGCTTACCCGTGTTTATGAAAACTTCAAGAGCCCGAACTATCCTTCTGAGGTCTTTTGGTGAAATCTTCTGGGCGTAGAGGGGGTCCACCACTCTGAGCTTTGCGTGTAGATACTCATGCCCCCTTAACTGGGCTGTTTGGTATAGTCTCTCTCTCAACTTCCAGTCAGGAAGTGATGCCTCCTCTATACCGTAGAGAAGAGCCTGAAGGTAGAAGTAAGCACCACCGCAAACTACAGGAACCTTACCCTTTTTCTTTATGTCCTCTATGGCTTTTAGGGACAGCTCTTCAAAGAGCTTGGCGTCGAAGAGTTCACCGGGCTCCACTAAGTCCAGAAGATGATGTTTGACCTCTTCCATACACTCTAAAGGCTTAGCAGTTCCTACGTTCATGCCCCTATAGACGCACATAGAGTCCGCGCTCACTATCTCCCCCCCTATCCTCTTTGCCAAAAGACAGCAGAGCTCCGACTTCCCGCTACCCGTCGGTCCCCCAATTACCATCAACATGGTCAAAGAAAAGCCCTATGCCCGCCACACCATAGGCACCGTTTTTGTAGCACAGCCTTAGCCTGTCCCAGGTCACCCCCCCAAGGGCATAGACGGGTATAGAAAGCCTCTGAGAGGCTTCTTTAAGCACCTGAAGACCTATGGGCTCTGCTTCGGGGTGAGATTGGGTCTTGAAGATAGGGCTAAGGGTCACAAAGTCCGCGCCCTCTTCCTGAGCCCAGAGGGCACTCTCAAGGCTGTGGGCGGAGTAGCCAACTAAAAGTTTGGCTTCTATTTTCTTTACCACTGCAGGAGGAAGACCCCTTTCTGGCAGGTGGACACCGTCAGCCTCGACAGCAAGAGCAACATCCACTCTTTCGTTTACGAGCAGTATAGCCCCGTATTCTTTTGTCAACTCTCTTACCTTCTCTCCAAGCCTGTAATACTCAAGTCCCGAAGCTTCCTTTTCTCTCAGTTGAACCATCTTTAGACCCTTTTGAAGAGCCTTCTCTAATCTTTGAAGGAAGTCCGGGTATCTTTTTCTATCAGTTATGGCGTAAAGTCTTGGCAAATCTACTCCCATGGTGCTATAATATATTACTCAGCCGGAGTGGCGGAACTGGCAGACGCGCTGTCTTGAGGGGGCAGTGCCCGTGAGGGCGTGCGGGTTCGACTCCCGCCTCCGGCACCACAAAGAGGTGCAAACAAGCGTGCACCCTCGGGATGGGGTAGGAGGTCCTTTCAAAAGGTATGTTCCTGTGTCCCTTATTAACCTGACCCTTAAATCTGGGTCTACACGCTCTCTGGAGAAGTGATGAAGAGGGAGTGGCGTGGTTTTTGAGAGAAGTGAAAAACAAAAGTTGTGTGTTAGAATTAAGGGAGTAGGAGGAACTGCCCTATGCTAACTTTACTGTCCTGTCTTCTCTTGGGTCTTAGTTTGCTCTGGGCTACCGAGGGTCTACTCATAAGAGAAACCCCCAAGCAATCCTTAGAGGTAAAGCCCCCTAAGGCAAAACCTCAAGGAGCTCCACAACGAGCCCGACCTTCAGTGCAGGAAGGCAGTTTACCTAAGCAGAAGCCTCCTCCACTGACACTGCAGGCCAGTAGAGTATCAAGCTATACCTTCAAAGAGCTCAACTTTTTAGGGGATGACTTAGTCCTTAGGGGAACCGCACCAGCCTATGACTTTTACATACCAGTTTATGCCCACTTGGAAGGTTTAAAACTTAGCCTAAAGATAAGCACGCCAGAATACTTGAGAGAAGACTCCACCGTGCTTTTGCTGGTGGACGATGTGCCCCATCAAAGCTTTAAGATAGCAGGAGGTCAAGGTAGAGAGCTCCTGCTTACGCTAAAACCTCGGGGAAACCAACCCTTTATAAAGGTCTCCCTAAGAGGTAGCCTCAGAGCTTCTAACAACCTGTGCGAAGATGCCTTTAGCGATAGGATATACATGGTTATATCAAAGGACAGCTCAGTGGAGTTCTACTATAGACCGCCACTACAGATAGAGCAATTTATCCGAGACTACGACCTCTACTTTTGCCTGCAAGATGTAAGGCTGATACCCCTTGCCTATGTGCTGTTATCTCAGAGCTCCCTGCCTGCTTTCTTCAGCTGGGGTGAGAGAGAGGACTGCAAAAACATAAAAGTAGCCCAACAAACTTACCTGCAGGGTAGCACCCTCTTTCTGTCGGAGAACACTTTAAAGGCAGTATTGGAGGGATACACACCTCTCATTTTTGGTAGAGCGGTTTTTCCTGACAAAGTGTCAAGAGAAAAAAGCCAAAGCTCTTCACAGGTTAGCCTAAGAGAGTTCGGCATAGGTAATAAAACTGTTAGAGGTATGTCTAACCTGTCTGTATACATACCTCTTGACCTTGCCAAGATAGGCGGTATGCCAGACACACTTCACTTCAGGCTCAAGTTTGAACACACGCCTCCCCATCAAAAGGATAAGATGGAGCTGAGGGTTTATCTCAACGACGACCTTATTCGTTCTCTTCCTCTTGAAGGTGCGGGGCGGAAGGAAGTGGACATAAAAATACCTACCCACTACCTGACCTATGGCGTCAACGGTCTGCTGGTGAACTTGGTGAACTTCACCTCTTCTGACAATTGCTTTGGTGCAGTTGCCCAGTCAGTTCTGACGGTCTATGAGGATTCTTACTTTTACTGGAACAGCTTGATGGTAAAACCTCACAACATAGCGGACTTTCTAAGGATAATGAACGGTAAGCTCACGATAGTCTTAAAAGAGCAGAGCCTATATCCCTTTGCTCTGAAGTTTATCAACGAGCTTGCCTTCATAAACCGTAACGTAGAGGAGATAAGGGTGCTGACCGCGGAGCCAGAGGCTGACAGGGGGGACTTTATGATAGTCTTTGAAAAGCCACAGCAGGGGCTCTTTCAGGTGTATAACCCCCTCACGCAGGAGGTGCTCTTTTCCGCAAGATACGAACTTCCCTTTATTGCCATGGTCCTCGGAGAGAAGAAGGGCACACCCGTGCTCACTGTGTCTGCCTACGGCACGGCTGACCCTCAGACTATAGGCAAAAAGTATTCCTCTCAGGACTACCTAAGGCTTTTAGGAAATGTGGCTATCCTTTCGGAGGAATATGCCACTGCCTTTGAGGTGGGTAAAAAGCTCAGAATTAGGCACGAAGGAGAAAGGGGTATGAGCTACTACTGGAACCTCGTAAGACCTTGGGCGGTGCTACTATTAGGTTTGTTAGGGCTCACTTTCCTGATTTATGTGTATAGGAAGCTCACGAGGAGGCCATCATGAGAAAACACATGCTCCTTCTACTGGCTACCGTCAGCATAGGGCAGGCTTCTGCCTTCGTGAAGGGTAAGGGGGAGCTTTTCCTTTCGCCTTCCTTCTACTACTACGACGCCAGCAAGTTCTACGACAGAGGGGGCAACAAAAGGGACATAGGCTGCACCTTCAGAAAAAGGGAAGTCCAACTCTACGGGGAATACGGGCTCACGGAGAAAACAACCCTTAGCTTCAAGCTCCCCTACACTCAGTTAGAGTGTGGTGCAGACAGCACCTCAGGACTGGGAGACTTAGAGGTAGGCTTTATAAGAAATCTGAAAAGAAGCAAGAGCTCCTCTCTGTCCGCTTACGGCACTCTTTTAATGCCTACTGGCTACTCAATAGAGGAAAGCCTAAGGCTGGGCTACGGTAGGCTGGGGGCGGAGGGTGGACTGCTCTACGGTTTGTCTGGAAAATGGGGTTTTTTTGACTCAGGCTTAGGCTACAGGCACTATTGGGGATATCCTTCCAGCCAAGTTAGGGGCTACCTTTCTGGAGGTTATAATCTCGCTTCTAATCTACAGCTCTACGGCATGTTGGATGCCCAGATAGGGCTAGGAAACGGCAGAACCAAAAGGGTAGGGAGAAACCTTCTGCTGGAACCTGACTACAAACTCCTACAGGTGTATGTGGGACCCCGATTGAGCTTGGGTAAAGCCTCTCTTCTGTTGGGCTATCAGCGTGTCCTGTGGGGAAGAAGGACGGGCGATGGCTCGGGCTTTTTCATGAGCCTCTGGTATGGTTTCTAAACATCTGGACTGTGCTACCATAGGCTGTATCCTTTTAGAAAAAGGGTTGATTACGCAGGAACAACTGGAAGAGGCTCTGCGGTATCAAGAAAGGTATGGAGGCAGGCTTGGCTGGATACTCTCCACGCTGGGCTACGTAAGGAGATTAGACCTTTTTAGGACTCTTGCAGAGCTCTTCAATCTGCCCTTTGTAGAGGGCGTGCTTAGCATATTAGAGAAGGTAGACTTAGAGCTGGTAAAGAACTTTGACCCTGAGGAACTGGTAAGCTACGAAGTGCTACCTGCACGCCTTGAGGGAGACAGGGTGCTTCTCTTTACTTCTTACCCCAACAGCGACAAGCTGAACACTTTCGTAAACAAACACTTTCCGGGGAAGGTGGTGGAGGAGGTAGTGGTCACTGACCTTGACTTAGTTAAGGCAGTGCAGGAGCTCTTTAAGGGTTCTTTCGTAGACAGGGCGGTTAACGGGCTTTTTTATCTGACGCCCGAATACTCCGCCTCCGTAGTCTTTTCCAAGGGTCAGGTATTTTTTATGGGGGGTGTTCTGACGTTCCTGCTCGTAGGTCTTTACTACGAACCCGTTCTTACACTTACCCTGCTCATGACCTTCGTGCAGGTTTTCTACACGGTCTCGGTGGGCTTTAAGCTTCTTATCAGCGTAGTGGGCTCAAAGAGCGAGATGGAGCAGTTTGTCACTGAGGAGGAGGTTAGAGCTCTGGAGGAGAAGGATCTTCCCGTTTACACTATCCTCGTCCCCGTATACAAAGAGCCGGAAGTTATAGGCATTCTTATAGAAAGCCTGAAAAAGGTAGACTACCCTCAGAATAAGTTAGACATAATCCTGCTACTGGAAGAGGATGACGCAGAAACGCTGGAGGCTGCCAAAAGACACGCCCCACCTACCAACTGGCGCTTTCTCACCATCCCCCACAGCATACCCAAGACAAAGCCCAAAGCTTGCAACTACGGACTTTTCTTCGCCAGAGGCAAGTATCTAACCATATACGATGCAGAGGACATACCCGAGCCGGACCAACTTAAAAAGGCGGTGGTTGCCTTTAGGAAGGCTGGTGATAACTACATGTGCTTTCAGGCGGCCCTTAACTACTTTAACAAGGACGAGAACTTTCTTACCAAAATGTTTACCCTTGAATATTCTTACTGGTTTGACTATCTCCTGCCCGGGCTTTTCAGGTTGAGACTGCCTATACCTTTAGGCGGGACCAGCAATCACTTCGATGTGGAAAAGCTTAGAGAGATAGGTGCCTGGGACCCCTTTAACACCACCGAAGACGCCGACTTAGGTGTTAGAGCCTTTGGCAAAGGTTATAGGGTAGGCGTTATAAACTCTACCACTTACGAGGAGGCCAATGCTCGGGTCAAAAACTGGATAAGGCAGAGGTCTCGATGGATAAAGGGCTACATGCAGACCTTTTTGGTGCACGCCCGAAACCCTGTAAAGCTCTACAGGTCCGTAGGCTTAAGAGGCATGCTTGCCTTTTACTTGCTTATAGGAGGCACTCCTTTTGCTTTTCTGGCAAACCCCATTATGTGGCTTATCTTTTTTGTATGGCTTTTTACCAGAACCCAAGCCTACGAACAATTTTTCCCGCCTGCGGTGCTATACATATCTCTTGGCAACTTGCTCCTCGGCAACTTTATGGGTGTATACCTGAACCTGATTGCGGTCTTTAAAAGGAAATACTACGAGCTACTACCATATGCCTTTCTCAATCCTTTTTACTGGGTGCTCCACTCCATCGCTTCTTACAAAGCCCTGCACGAGCTCTTTACAAAACCCTTCTACTGGCAAAAAACCCAGCACGGCATAACCAAACACAAACCACCACTGGTTAAAACATGAAGATACTCGCAGTCTTTCTTTTCTTGCTATTCTTCTTTTTCTATGCTTTCCTGTTTGAAGAACTCTTTGCGAAGCACTTCTACATACACAAAAACCTGCTTTTCTTCGCAGAAAAAGCACTTCTGGCACTGGACGGTAACCCGCCACGTCTGGAGAACTTGGGCTTCGTCTATCCACCGGTGGGTTTTATACCCTTTATCCTGCTCCGCGAGCCTCTGCTGGTATCTGCGGTGATGGGTAGCATTCTCTCCCTTCTTCTGGTGCTCTTTGTCTTGAGAGAAAAACCTCGGGACATTCTACCCCTTACTCTACTTCTTTTCAACCCTCTTTACGTGTTTTTGGCAACCCAGCGCCTTGAGGTTTTGACCTTCTACTACCTGCTGGTCTTCTCCGTCTTTTTTGCAGTGCTCCACATACAGACCCAGTATTCTCTCTACGCCTTTATCTCTGGCATTCTTTTCGGGCTTACCTTTTTTGCAGACTTTAGAAGCCTATATGTGAGCCCTTTTTTTGCCCTGGGTATATTCCTTTCTACTACCAGTAAAGAGTTCTCCTACAGGATTTCTCTACTCATGGTAAAGCTAACTCCAGTGTTCTTCTTTTTACTTGGTTGGCTTTACTTGAACTGGGTGTTTATGGAAGACCCCTTGCACTTCGTAAAAAGCCCATACTCTTTCCTTCGGTCAGAGCCCAAGGCGGTCGAAGTAGTCTCCGTATCAGGTTCTTTATGGGGAAGCTTTAAGTTTATGACGGGTTTTCTTCTGCAAACTCTACCTTTGATTTTCCCCTATTTTGTGGTGCTTTTTCAGTTGCGGACTTTCAGGAGCCTTTACTCCATACCTCTGTATATCTTCTATCTTCTTCCCGTGTTTTTCTACTACTTTTCCATCTACTCTTCTCAATTTTTCCCAACCTTTTACACTTCTGTGTTATTTCTGCTTTTCGCTTTAGTGTTCAGAAGGATAAGTGCCACCTCTGAGGGGAAACTTTTTAACTTTTCTATGTTGGTTGCCCTTCTGTCTGCCTTTTTCCTCCCATTGCAGTCTAAGGAGGTTAACGAGAGGTTTTTCGTCAGAAGTTTCTTCGGTGCAAAGGTGGACAGGGAATTGAACCTTGAGGAAGACATAAGGGTAAGCACGTTAATCAAAGAGTATAACTGTAAAAAGACCCTCGCAGACGACGCATATAGCTTTCCAGTTGTATACTTTAGTAAAGAGCCCAAGAGGTTTGTCTTGCAATACAACTACGAGTTTTATACCTACATGTCTAACCCTTGGCTCTACGCAGACTGCCTGCTACTTTTTACGGAGGGTAGAGGAGACGCCCTCAGCCTGCACTTCCACAAAGCCAGACAGGGCTTCCTGCAGGGTTACTATTTAGTCTATCAGGGGGGGAAGTACATGTTCTACAGGAGGGTAGGATATGACCCTGAGTAGGAGAGCTCTTTTGCAGTCTTTTCTGGGCTTTGGTGCGGCGCTGGCAGGTTGTGGTGGAAGTGGTAGGTCTTTAGCCTCGGGCGGAGAGATTAAATTCGGGCTTGGGGACGACCCAGAGAAGTTGGCAAACCGCTACGACCCCGCAGGAGGATACATTCTGGACATGCTCCAGCCAGACATTCTGTGTTTTTGGCTTAACGGTGGTGTCAGCGATAACGGACAGGTCTACGGCGAAAGCATGCTCCACATACGGCAGTGGGCTCAAAAGGGCAGGCTTGCCCAGTGGAGCGACCGAGGTTACGAGCTCATGCTCATAACCTGGGAAAACTACGACGGACAAAACCCACAGCTGGGGGGTGTGACCTTCGGAAACTATCACATTTCCCCAGCCTTCATACAGGATTTAGCGGAGATAGTGCAGATACTTAAATCTCAGTTCAAGAACAGGGTTTACGTAGCTCTTGCTACGGAGCAGTCTACCTACACTGCCTGCAGGACTAACCCCCTGTGTAAGCACGGTCCACCCTACTCGGACCACATAAACCCCCTTACTGTAGACTACTTTACTAAGCTACGAACCAACCTACTTCAGGCGGTGCATCTTCTGGAGAGGAGCGGTCTGGACGTTCACTATGGTCCCTGTTTTGGGGGTTGGCTCGTGGAGTTTGAAGAGGGTCTGAGGTTCATAGAGTTTTTTGAACCTGTGATAAAAGCCTCCAGAGCTCTCTTTTTCCAGAGTATGATGGAAAAAAAAGCCTCTGAGAGGGGAGGTTACGGAAATCCCCAACGCATACTGAGAAACTGCGAGTTTTTCAGCAAGCACGGTAAGCCCCTGCACCTTGCCCACTACATGCCAGTAAACCACAGGGCGGATGTGGTGGCGGAGGACATGAGAGCGATGTCAGAGGAAAATTATCTAAGGGAGCTCTACCAGTTAGGGCTTAGGAGCTTTTCCTTCATGTATTACGGTCTTCTCAAGGATAACCCTTATGGTGCCTTAGAAGCCATGACCTCTTTCAGGAAAAGGCTTCGCAGACTTTGATAAAATACCTACTACTATGAAGGTGATTATAATGGCAGGGGGAAGCGGCACCAGGCTGTGGCCCCTCTCCAGAGAAAATTACCCCAAGCAGTTTCTTAAACTGATGGGAGGTCAATCCCTGCTTAGGATGGCTTACGAGCGAGCTCTCAGGGTGGCAGACCACAAGGATATAGTGATAGTGAGCCACAGGGACTACGAGCACCACATAAGAAACGACCTCTACCCCTACGAGGGCTATTCTCTTCTTTTAGAGCCCCAAAGAAGAAACACGGGACCTGCGGTGGCTTTTGGTCTTACCTACATGGCGGAGGTGCTGGGCACGGAGGGGAACGAGGTGGTGGCAGTGCTTGCCTCGGACCACTACATAGACCCACCCGAAGTCTTTGAAAAGTATCTGCGCTTTGCCTCGCAGGTGGCAACGGAGGGCTATTTAGTTGCCTTTGGTCTTTTTCCAGACAGCCCAAATGTAAACTTCGGCTACATAAAGCAGGGTGAGGAGATACTAAAGGGTGAAGGTATGGAAGCCTACCGCATAGAGAGTTTTACAGAAAAGCCCCCCTTGGAGAAGGCGGAGCTCTTCGTAAGGGAGGGCGGATACTACTGGAACTCGGGCAACTTCCTCTTCCGTTTAGACGTAGGCTTACAGGAATATGAGGAGCACGCCCCTGAGATATTTGAGCATATGTTCAAAGGCTATCATCATATGCTCCAGCACTATTCCTACTTGCGAGACATATCCTTCGATTACTTAGAGATGGAGAGGACTAAGAGGGGTGCGGTAGTGCCTATGAGGCTCAGGTGGAGCGATGTGGGTTCTTTTGAAGGTTTTTATGCACTCCTGAAGGATGAAGGTGGCAACGCCTGCGTGGGGGACGTGCTGTGTTTGGATACGGAGGGCTCTTTTGTGTATAGCTCGGGAAGGCTCGTGTGCGTGCTCGGGCTGAAAGACTTGGTAGTTGTAGAGGAAAAGGATAGCCTTTTGGTTATGAAAAGAGAGGACTCAGCCAGAGTGAGGGAGTTAGTAAGCAAGCTAAAGGAAAAATCCCGGAGGGAAGCGGTTTACCACGTAGAGATAAACGAACCTTGGGGCAAGAGACTACTTCTGGAAGAGGGCGGCGTGTACCGCATTTACAAGCTTACCATTTATCCTAACAAGGCTATCACTCGGAGAATTCACATGCACCAAGACCTTATATGCTTAGTCCTTAAAGGAACTGTCTGCTTTGAGTCAGAGGGGAGCTCTCAGTATAAGACTGCAGGTGAAACCTTCTACGTTCGTAGGGCAACCCCCTATAGGGTCAAAAACTGCGGCTTTATACCCGCGGAGCTCATAGAGGTAAGAAGCGGCGAATATTTGGAGGAGAAGGACGCTATTCCGTTGGAGGAGGTCCAGTAGCCCTGTATAGGAAGAATAGATGGGCTATGTGGGGGGTGGCGTTTAGAATTATAACGGCGATTTTTATTTTTTATATAGTATTATAGTGAGGTTGTGTTTTATACTATAATTTTCTGACATGAACGAGGCGGAGACCAGAGCAAGGCTTGTTGAGCCTAAGCTAAAGGCTTCTGGTTGGAGAGAGGCGGAAATCTCAAGGGAGTTTTGCTACAGCAGGGACTACACTTACACAGAGGGCAGGATAATACTCTCTGGGTCTGATGTAAAGAGGGGGAGTCGCAAGAGGGTGGATTATCTTCTCAGATACACTGACGGCTTTCCTATTGCGGTGGTGGAGGTAAAGCCTGCCACGGAAGAGCCAGAGGCGGGGCTTGAACAGGCAAAGGAATACGCAAAAGATTTAGGTCTTGCCTTTGCATACTCCACCAACGGGCACAAAGTGGTAGAGTTTGACTTTTTCACCAACACAAGCACTCTTATGGACGGCTTTCCAAACCCCCAAGAGCTGTGGGAAAGGTGGAAACTGAATACGGGTCTGAGTGAGCCTGTAAAGAGCTCCTTATCTCAGGTGGGTCCTGCTTACGGCTATGCGCAGAGCTTTTCAAACCCTCTCACATACCCCTACTACACGCAGGAAGGTAAAAAGCCTCGCTACTATCAGGAAAGTGCAGTAAAAGAAGTTATCCTTGCGGTGATGAAAGGGAAAAAACGCGTGCTTCTTACCATGGCAACGGGCACGGGTAAAACTTTTGTAGCCTTTCAGATAGTCTGGAAGCTGTTAAACTCCGGATACTTTTCAAAGTTGGGAAGACCGGAAAGGGTTCTTTTTCTTGCGGACAGGGTCGTTCTGAGAAATCAGGCTTACAACGCCTTTTCACCCTTTAGCGGTAAAGATGGTGAGCCACGATACTTAATAGAAGGACACCCTCCAAAACTTAACAGAAAGCTCTACTTTGGCATATACCAAACTCTTTGGGCTGAAGACCAAAACCGCACAAGGCTCTACCAGAAGTTTCCAAGAGACTTTTTTGACCTTGTGATAATTGACGAGTGTCATCGCTCGGGCTGGGGCACATGGAGGGAGATATTGGAACACTTTGGGGATGCCATCCACCTTGGCATGACCGCCACGCCAAAAAGGGACGACAACGTGGACACCTACGCCTACTTTGGAGAGCCAGTTTACGAGTACAGTCTCTCTCAAGGCATAGAAGATGGCTTTTTAGCCACTTACAGGGTTCACAGGGTTTTGACCACCGTTGACCAGCAGGGGCTGACGCTACAGGATGCGGTGGAGCAGGGGGCTGAGGTCTTCGTTCTAGAAGGGGTAGAGCCGAGTAGCGTATTCTGTTCGCCTCAGTTTGAAAGGGTGATAAGCCTACCTGATAGAACTATGCAG
>JANWWH010000018.1 GCA_025056375.1 Aquificaceae bacterium | reverse complement strand
TATCTAATGATAATGGTTTTCTGGTAAGACCAAGAGATGTCGAAGACTTGTATGACAAAATGAACAATTTTTTGGAGCTATCTCATGATCAAAGAGTTGAGATGGGGAAAAGAGGAAGAGAGCTGGTTTTGAAAAAATACGATGAAAGGATTATAGTGGAAAAGTACATGAAGCTCATTAAGAGTGCTTTCAAGCGAGAAGATTAGATATGGAATCTGCAAGTAGAATAGATGCCATTGGTGTACTGTATTTGTCTTTGACTTAAAAAGGTTTTTATAAATCTTATAAAGTCAGACTCAAGTTTTAAAGTGGCTGAATATCAGATATCAAAGAGTATTTTGAGATACAGCAATAGCGTAAGGTTGATAAGTTACTTTGAGGAGAGGCGGATCAAGTGCGTAATTCCGATAAGTGAGACGATAAGGCAGGGGGTTAGGAACGCTTACAGGAAGTTGGTAAAGGGCAGGTACGAAGACGAGAAGCACTACAGGAAGATATACAAGCACGGCAGGTACAAGATAGAACAGCTATTTGGCAACATAAAACTCACATGGGGCGACAAAGACAGGACGAGGATATATGAGCTTGCGAGGCTTTTTGTGATGGTGGGGTTTATTCTGTGGAACTTGATGGTGCTTCTGAAGCTGAGTTTTTCTGTGTTTTCCTATATGCACTATAGAATTGTTGTTGTATACTTATCGGGTAATTTTCAAACATTCTCTAAGTAAACCTTGACAGATAAACTAAAGGTATTAGAATATTCTTATAATCTTATTCAAGGAGGTTAGCCCATGACTATGGATAGAGCTCTAAGGCTTACTTCTGGCGTGGTGCTTTTGCTTGTATTTTTGATAGCTCTACTTCCCTCGGGCATACACTGGTTCTGGAAAGCTTTCATAGTCTTTATGGCTCTGAACCAGATACAGTCCGCCTTTACCAATTGGTGCCCTGTAGTGAGTCTCTACAGGAGGCTGGGTGTAAAAGAATGCACCTGTTAGTCTGTCTCCAGCTCTAACTCGCACCCCTCTTTTTCTATAACCAGTTGGCAGGTGAGCCTTCTGTTTTCTTCATATTCTCCTATCCTCCAGAGGGTTTCTTCTTCTTGTTCTGAAGGCTCCGCAAGACATTCAAGACCCTTCTTTACCGTGCATACACACACGCCACACTGTCCGTCAGTGCATCCAAACTCTACGCCTGCCTTTTCAATCTCATGATGGAATTCTCCAAACTTAACCCCTGGAGGAATCTCCAGCATCTTCCTATTTACCTTAACCTTCGCCATGAGAATATTTTATTCTTAAGGCTTTCAGGGTTCTTGATTTATCTCAATTATTCTGCAGAAACCCCCTCCAACCCTACCCAAGGGTTTAAGGGTCCCATAATCCAAGCTCTCCGCACCAGCAAATACAACCCTTCCGTAGAGAAGGTCGTAGCCAAAGAGTTCCTCGTGCCTAAAAAGCTCACACTCAAGCCAAGCTCTCGATTCCAAAAGTCTGGGGGACTTTACCTTGTAAGCCCTCACCGGTGTAAGACCCGCAACCTCAAACTCGTCCACCTCTGGCGGAAAGTCTTTGGAGGTGATTTTCACCTTCTCCAGAAGCTCCTCAGAAGCAATGTTTATAACAAAGTCTCCTGTCTTTAGAGCGTTCTCCGCAGTATCCTTTTTCCTTCCATCTTCTCTTCTGCTTACGGACACGACCACCAAAGGGGGTTCGTCACATAAAGCGTTAAAAAAGCTAAAAGGTGCAAGGTTATAAACACCCTCTGGGCTTAAGGTGGAGACCCAGGCGATAGGTCTTGGCACAATCAAATTCACCAGCACCTCGTAAGGTTCAAAGCCTGAGGGTCTTTCCATGTCAAAGAGCATGGAAAAGAATTTTAGCATCCCTCTTCAATCCACACCTTCTATGGGTTTTAAACTCTAAACCCGCCGTAAAAGGCTCGGGTTTTGAGCAGAACCTCCTGCCACTCCTTCTGCGGCAAGGAGTCCCAGACGATGCCCGCACCTGCGTAATAGGATAGCCTTTCTTTTGAGCCTATGGCAGTCCTTATGAGCACGCTAAGGGTAAAGTCTTCTCCCCATAAAAAGCCCGCACAGCCACAGTAATATTCTCTGTTATGGGGTTCTATCTGGTCTATGACTTCCACCGCCTTCCTCTTGGGTGCACCTACCACGGAGGCGGGTGGAAAGGTAGCCCCAAGTATGGCGCTGAGGTTTTCCTCTGTCTGTGCGGTCACACGAGAGTGCATCTGAAAGAGGGTTCTGAACTTCTTCACGCAAAAGAGCTCTTCCACTCTTACGCTCCCGGGTAGCGCAACCCTCGAAAGGTCGTTCCTAACCATGTCGGTTATCATTAGATTCTCCGCCCTATCTTTGTGGCTTTTTAGGAGCTCTTCTCTTGACTTGGAAGTTCCCTTTATTGGCTTGCTCTGTAAAAGCCTTCCTCTTTTCTCCAAAAAGAGCTCCATAGAGCCAGAGAGCAGGTAGAAATCCTCCACTTCTAAGAAGAAGGCGTAGGGGACGGGCTGTTGGTGGTAGTATCTTAGGAAGAGTGCCATCGGGTCACCGGAGAACTCAAAGTCAAACCTACAGGTCAGGTTAAGCTGGTATATTACGCCTTCAGCTATGAGCTCTCTGACCCTTTCCACTGCAGACGTGTAACCCTTTTCTTCAAAGGAAGAGGAGGAAAATTTAAGCTCCGCTTCTCCATCAGACCTCATCTTAAAGGGGATGATATCACCCAGCTCCAGCAGGATGAGGTAGGGATAGGAGGGGGTCTTTAGGGGAAGTTCAAGGATCTTTGCTCCCGCATGGTATGAGAGCACTAAAAAGCCAGAGCTCATGGGCTTCAAATCCTCTAACCCGCCGAGCAGGTGCACTTTTTTTATAGAGGCTTCATACAGACCCTTCCGCCCAAGCCAGCCCCCGGAGAAGACAAACTTCATTCAGAGGTGCTTCCTCCATTCCTCCACCATCTTTCCGTCCCTATCCACGAGAACCACTCTTTTTAGCCTTTTTGCCTTGAAGGTTTTTATCTCTTCCAGCATAGCTTTTGCGGACACATCTTTAGGAAGTCTTCCTACACCCGTCCCCATACCTGGCATGGCTATGCTTTCAAAACCCATAAGGTCCGCCAGCTCAAGAGAAGCCCTCACCGCCCTCCTTACCTTTTCCTCAGTAGTTTCCATAGCTGGCTCTTCCATAGTAGGCGCGTGGATTACACCTCTGTAGTTCAAGCTCCCTGCACCAGTAAGCACCGCCCCACCCACAGGTATGGGCGCCTTTGCCATTGCTTCCCTTTCTATCCGCTTTCCACCTGCCCTTTTTATAACCCCTGCCACCCCACCACCCATGATGCCGAGAGAGTTTGCGGGGTTCACTATGGCGTCCACCTTAACCTCAAGAAGGCTTCCCTGAAGAACTTCCACTTCCATAGCCTAAAAGCGTCCCCGGGAGGATTCGAACCTCCGACCTCGAGATTAGGAATCTCGCGCTCTGTCCTTCTGAGCTACGGGGACTTAGGTATTATTTTAACACCTTTCCCGTCTTGTAGTAGAATATGTAAAGGTCAAGTTCTCCCTGAGACATACGGAGCTCCTGACACAGCTCTTCCAGCCTTCTTTCCGCTTCAAGGTATATCCTTCTGGTTAGGGTCTTATGGTTGGAGAGGAGAGCCTTTTCCTTTAGAAAGCGGAAGATGTGCCTGTCCACTATGGCAACATCCTCGTAGCCTATGTTCCTAAGGAAGTGAGAGGCTTCCTTCATACCGAAACCTTCCACCTTATAAGGTGAGCAGGTATCGCTTAGAAGGTCTCTTATCTCCTTACCCTTACCCGAACCTTTCAGCAGCTCCAGAAGCTTTGGAAAGCTCTCTCTTGCCTTCACTATCCTCTCTGCCCTCTGAAGGGCAAACCTGTGTCCTACAGAGGAGATAGCTTTCTCAAGTTCTTCAAGGCTCAAGACTCTAAAGCCTTCTATACCTATGGTCTTCTGGAGTTTTATGCCCATAAGAGCGGAGGAGTTTGCGGTAAGAAGGCAAAAGCAGAGTTCAGAGAAGATATCCGCCTCATACACGTAGTCCCCAAAGGGTCTAAAGTCAAAGGTTGTTCTACCCTTTTGCCCCAGCTCTCTAAACTGAGAGAGCCTATCCTCCACATAGGGTCTTACCTTTTCTCTTACGGCTAACAAGTCCTCAAACACCACAGACCTCTCTTATCAGCTCCTTTGCACCCTCGAGGGTCTTCTCGCTCACCTTTCCCATGAGCCTGGCTATTTCCTTGAGACGTTCCTCACCCTTCAACTCCTCAAGCTTTATGAAAATACTGTCACCTAAGTGTTCTTTTCTTGTGGCGAAGTGTCTGTCCCCTGCGCTGGCTATAGCAGGAGAGTGGGTTATGGTAATGAGTTGAGTGTTTAAGGACAGTTCTTTCAGGAGCCTTGCAAGTTTTAGGGAGGTTATCCCGCTTATACCCGTATCCACCTCGTCCAGCACGTAAGTTTGGACAGGGGGTAAGAGCATGAAGAGGGCAAGGGAAAGCCTCGAGACCTCGCCACCGGAAGCCACTTGAGAGATATCCCCCTCCTCTCTACCGTAGGAGGAAAAGAGAAACCTCACCTGTTCCTTTCCGTATCTGCCCGCATTCTCCTCAAAGTCTACCCTGAAGCTTGCCTTTTCCAAACCCATACTGCGAAGGTATTCAAGGACTTTTCTCTCAAAGCTCTCTCTGGCTCCGAGCCTTTTCCTACTCAACTCTCCGTAAAGTTCCTGAAGCCTCTCTTCCAGCCTTTCCAGTCTCTTCTCTAACTCTTCTACATCTTCCTCTTCCTCCAGTCCCCTCAGCTCTTCCTTTAGCTTCTGGGCGCGTTCCCATAGGTTTGGATAGCTCATAAGGTGTTTTCTTTCAAGCCTCTGCACCTTGTAGAGCTTTTCGTTAAGGAGGTCAAGCTCCTCCTGACTGTAGTAAAGAAAAAGGCGCTCCGCGTGCCTTTTTGCCTCCAGAAGAGCTTCTCCAAAGACCTCAAGCCTCTCAAGGTCTTCTTTCACATCTCTGTAATAGGCTAATTCTCTCAGAGCCTTCATCGCCTTCATCAAACCCTCGTAAGAATTCTCCATACCCGAGAGGCTCTCCTGGACAAGCCTATTTATCCTCTCCCCCAGGTTTATCTCCTCGAGCCTTCTCTTTAGCCCCAAATAGTCCTCGGGCGTAAGACCTATCTCCTCCACCTCTCTTATCTCCTCCTGTAGTAGCTTTTTCTTTAGCTCTCTTTCCAGCCTTCTATCCTTTATGTTTCTTATTCTCTCCACCAGCTCTACCCTTTCCTGATAGACCTTCTCCACTTCTCTCCTTAACTCAAAGGCGTTCGCAAAGCGGTCGTAAACCTCCCTCTGAAAGTCCGCCCTGACTATCTTTCTTTTGTCGTTCTGTCCCTGAAGGAGCAGGTGAGCGGACAGTAGCTCCTCCGCTACCTTTCTCGTGCTTCCCCTTCCGTTCAGATAATACCTACTCCTTCCCCTCAGGACCTCCCTCCTGAGTATTACCTGCTCCTCTCCTGTGATGAACTCCGCCTCCACAGAGGTGCCTTCTGGATACTCACCCTCCTGACCCATAAGGAAGAGGAGCGAAGAAAGGGTAAGCGACTTACCCGTGCCCGTCTCACCCGTTATCACATTAAGACCCTTACCAAACTCCACCTCCTGACCTTTTATAAAGAAAAAGTCTTCGAGGGTCAGCCTGACCAGCATAGAGTAAAAATTTATACCAGCCCCAGAGACCTCTTCAGGTTCTTTTCCAGCATCTGGAGCAAGTATTCAAACTTCCTATCCCCAAGCCTTTTCTCTTCCACCTTTTTCGTGGCATAGAGGGCGGAGGTGTGGTCCAACTTACCAAAGAGCCTGCCTATCTCTGGGTAGGACATGCGAAGGAGAGTTTTGCAGAAATACATGGCGATGTGCTTTGCCTTCAGGACCTTTCTCTCCTTTGTGTCTCTTTTTAGGTCCTCTGGCTTTAGGTTGAAGTGTCTTGCCACTAGGGAGAGCAGGAGCTCCTCTTTCTTCGTTCCTTCTGTGCTTTTGTCTTCTCTTATGCCGGTCAGCTTGAGAGTTTTTATGAAACCCTCTATCTCTCTCACGCTGTAGCCCGTGTTTTCCATCACGTAGTCTATGTATTTTCTGTCAACGGGTAGACCAAAAAGGATAAGCTTGTTCTTTACGATGGAAAGTTTTGTTTCTTCATCCAGCCCTATCTCTATTATGATACCGCTTACAAACCTGCTTATGAGCCTCTCGGAGAGGTCGCCTATCTCCTTTGGATGTCTATCGCTCACTAACACTATCTGTTTTTCTTTCCTCTGAAGACTTTCAAAAACCCTGAAGAGCTCTATCTGGGTCCTCTCCTTGCCCGAGAGGAATTGAACATCGTCCAGAAGCAGGAGGTCTACCTCCGAGAAGTTCCTTCTAAAGTCTTCAACCCTACCCTGCTTCAGGCTCTTTATCATATCCTCGGAGAACTCGTTGGCTTGCCGGTATATCGCCCTATAGCCCATGGTGGTAGCTCTGTTTCCTATGGCGTGGAGAAGGTGCGTCTTTCCAAGACCTACGCCTCCATAAAGAAACAAAGGGCTGTAGCTACCGGGGTTTGCGGAGACCTCCAGGCATACCCTGTAGGCAAGCTCGTTAGAGCTACCCACCACGAAGTTTTCAAATTGGTATTTTTCTTGAATTCCCTCCCTCAGAACCTCCTCTCCTGCAGGCTTTTCCTCACCTTTAACCTTTACCATTATCTCCTTGCCGTAGTCTGCAAGCCTCGCCCTTATGTATTCAAGCACCCACCTTTTATATTCCAGCGTGGGCGTGATGATGAGCACCCTACTGGGTGTTTCCTCAATCCTGAACTGTCTAAAGAGCCCCACCGCAAACCTGTCTCTGCTTTCCACAAAAAACAAAAAATCCCTCATGGTTCCTGACTACCCTTACAGTCTTATGCTCTCTTAATCTTTAGTTGCCCCTCAGAGGTTATTAACATCATAAGCCTAACCCTGGGGTCTTACAAGCGAGGAAAACCTTATGGGGTAAACCTCTGAACCCCCTAAGTCTAAGTATGGGTTAGTCTGAAGCTATTTAAAAAGGCTTAAAAAGTCCGCAGGACTTAGTTTTGGCGTGTGAAGTATCTTTATGTTTTCCCGCAGGTGTTCCAGCTTACTCATACCCACGAGAGCCGTGCCGACCCCCGGCGTGCTTAGGACAAACTGAAGACTTGCCAGCACATCACCGCTGACGCCGAGCCTCTCTTTCAGCTCCACTGGCACCCTGCCCACAACCCTGCCCTGATAGATGCTGGCGCTGGTGTAGACATAGAGCCCCAGCCTCTGACAGGCTTCAAGGGTTGAGAGGTTTGCCACATCTACTCTCTGGTTTTTTAGCGTGAAGGCTTCCCTCATCCCCAGATTGTAGGGCAGTTGTATAAACCTGAAGTGGTGTTCCTCACCACCTACCCGCTGGGCTATCTCCACCAGCTCCCAAAGGTCCAAATACTGCACCTTAGTGGGTGGGACACGAAAGCCCTCCCAGGTGGCAAGCCCGTAATACCTTATCCTACCCTTTCTCACTTCAGCCTCGAGGTATTCAAAGCAATCTTTTATAATAGCCTTGAAGGTGTCTCTACTAAAGAAGCCCAGCTGTTCCTCAGGGTTGTGCAGGAAATAAACATCTACATAGTTCGTGTTAAGGTTCTGAAGGCTTTTCTCCAAGCACCAGTTTATGAAGCTTGGAGATAGGCAGTGCCCTTGGGGCGTGACTTCCTTTAGGTTAACTACGCCCTTGCTGAGGAGTTCTTCGTAGAAGTAGTCCCTGGGGTTCATCCTTGACTCTATGTCGTAGGGTATGTAACCACCCTTGGTGGAAAGAACTATTCTCTCTCTATCCAGCTCCCTCAAGACTTCTCCTATGTCTCTTTCACTTTTCATGTAACGGTATACTATGGCGGTATCCACAACCCTTATGCCCAGGCTCACCCCTTCTTTAAGGACATCTTTGTAACCTTTGGAAGTCCTCTCGTCAGGCTCGCCAAGGTATGTGCCAATGCCAAGCTCGGAGAGCTCAAGGTCAAGAAATCTTTTCATGGTAACCTCCTTAAAAGCTCAGAAAGTCAAAACCGCTCACCTCTCTCTGAAGAAGCCCTCTCTCCACCAACAGGTTTTCCTCTTCTTTTATGAGAGCTTCAGGCATAAGTTTTTTAGGGCACGCGTAGGAGCAGTTCATGCAGTGAGTGCAGAGGTCTGGTCTGAGGCTGTAGAGGTTCTGGAGTGTCTCCGTAGGGTTAGAGTTCCTCAGGTCAAGGAGGTGTTTGTATCCTCTGGTCAGGATCATGGGCCCGCCAAAGGGCGATGGGTTGGTGAGCACTGGGCAGACGCTGTCGCATATACCGCAAAGTATGCATTCCCAGCTTTTTGAAGTCTTTTGGTTCAGTCCTTCCTGTATGGGTTTGTTGTCTTCAAAAGGGCGAAGCCATAACTTTGCCCCCCTTAACCCCCGCAGGATACCTTCTTGGTCCACCACCAAGTCTTTTATGGGCGCGTAGCCCTCGAGGGGTTCAAGGTCAAGCTCTTCTTCGGGGGAAACCCATGTGGAGCATGCCAAAACTGGCTTCCCCTTCAGCCTAACCCCGCAGGTTCCGCACACCCCCGCCCTGCACATGCTTCTAAAAGAAAGACTTGGGTCTATCTCTTCCCTTATTCTGTAGAGTAAGTCAAGAAGGGTAAGTTTTTGAGAGATATCCAAGTTAAACTCTTGAACATCCCCGGGGTATCTCCTTATTCTTACCTTCAATTCAATACCTCTTCAGTTCAATCCTATATTTTTTTATCCTGTAGTCAAGCTGTCGCAGGGTATAGCCCAAAAGTCTGGCTGCCCTTGATTTTACATAGCCTGTCCTTTCCAAGGCTTTGAGTATCTCTTCTCTCTCTGTGTTCTCTATTACTTGCAGGACTTTTCTCGGCTCAGTGCTTGAGAGGTTGGCGAAAAAGTAGGGTGGTAGGTCCGTCTCTCTAATAAGCCCATCCCGTAGTATGACCAGCCTCTCCACTGCGTTTTCTAATTCTCTTACGTTGCCATGCCAAGGGTATTCCATGAATACCTCTATAACCTTAGGATGTAGTCTTACACTTTTGTGATAACGCTGGTTGAAGACCTCTAAAAAATGGTCCACCAGTATGGGTATGTCTTCTTTGCGTTCTCTCAGAGATGGTATGTGGATGGGCAGGACATTAAGCCTGTAGTATAGGTCTTCCCGAAACTGTCCCTGAGATACGAGCTCCACGAGGTTTTTGTTGGTGGCGGAGATAATACGCACGTCCACCCTTATGGTCTTTTCACTACCCAGCCTTTCTATCTCTTTATCCTGTATTACTCTGAGTATTTTGGGCTGTAGAGAGAGGGGCATGTCACCTATCTCGTCCAAAAATACAGTTCCTCCGTTGGCAAGTTCGAACTTACCCTTCTTTGAAGTGTAAGCACCCGTGAAAGAACCCTTCTCGTAGCCAAAGAGCTCAGCCTCCAGAAGGGTTTCGGGTATGGCGCTGCAGTTCAGAGTTATGAAGGGTTTTTCCCTTCTCTTGCTCATGAAGTGTATTGCCTTTGCCACCAGGCTTTTCCCAGTCCCGCTTTCACCGGTTATGAGCACATTTGCCTCCGTCTGTGCTACCTTTTCCACAAGGTCAAGGAGCCGTCTTACCGCAAGGCTTCTGCCCACTATGCCCTCTACGCTGTATTTTTCGCTTAGAGCCTTGGTAAGCTGTCTTTTTTCCTCTTCCCACTCTTCCCTTTCTTGATTTATCTTCTCGTCTAACTTGTAGAGCATGCCTATCATGGTGCCCATTATCATCAAGAGCTCCACACCCCTTTCTACGCTCTCTTCGCCAAAGTCCTTAAAGACCGCAAGCACGCCTATTATCTCACCCCCAACCCTTACGGGCACTGCTACAAAGCTCTCCCTGCCTTCAAGCCTTTCTCTGAGACCTGTTTTGTTTAGATAGGCGCTCATCTTTATGTCCGAGAGGAAAACGGGCACGCCGTCTTTGTAGACCTTGCCTACTATACCCTCACCCCTTCTGAAGATACCCCTATCCACCTCTTCTTCAGTAAGACCGAAGGCTTTCACTATCTTGAGAGCTCTCACATCCCCCTTGTAGAGAGCTACGTAGCTGTGACGCACGTCCCAGAAGGAGTAAAGAACCTTTAGAACCTCCTCCAGACTTCTGGTAAACTCGTAGCCCCTGCTTAGTATCTTGGCAACCTCGTTTATTATGGTAAGCTCTCTAAGGTTGAGGCTCTTCTCCATCAATGCTCTTCTTTCACCTTGTAGTAAAAGATAAGCACGCCCACAACCACCGCAATGGCTACGCCAAATAGTAGCGTATCCACGGGCTCTTTCCACTTGACCACATTTTTGGTAAAGGTTATGGCAAGGATGAGTATGACTACGCTTGCTAACTTTGCCTTGAGCTGGTCTATGCTCTCAATCTTGAGCCACTCTGGCACGTCCAACTTCCCTACAAAGAGCTCATAAAGACCCACCGCAAAGATGTAGAGTATCACCGAAAGGAGGTGAATGTCCATAACCGCTATGAACTTTGTAGACAGCACGGCGGTATCCATGTATTCTCTATCCGTGAAGACCTTGTATAGGGTTTCAAAGGAGAGGTATACGCCATAAAGACCGAGGAATACCGCACTTATAAAAAGGCTGAAGGCAGGAAGAACTGCTATGGCTTTGCCCCTCTCCACAAAAGCTTTTACGAGCTTCTCCATCACTCTACCTCCCTGTCTATGATTACTCTTAAGCCTCTTGTTCCTACCCTTGCAGGGGTTGAGCCTATCAGGTCCCCCTTTTGCGCTTCGGGGGTGTCCGAAGTGGTGAGCCTTACGGTCAATATGACATCACCCTCCAACAGCCTTTCGTGGCTTAACTTGTGCTTACCGCTTATCCTAAAGTGGTAGGGGAGCTCTGGGTTCTTTACTTTCAAAACCGCCAAAGGCATAGGCTCCTCCAGACTTCTAACGGATATTATAAGAAGGTTCTGAGCACGGGGAGCTTTAGCCTTGAGCTCTTCCTTTAAAAAGACCCACCCCTCTATGTATTGCTGACGGTATTTTTCTAGTGGAACCTCCTTAGGAAGGGGTTGACAGGACAGAAAAAAAGACAGGAGAAGTATAAGGGTGGCTGTCATCCTCCTATATTATAAAACTGCGGGCAGGATGCCCGCGGGGTTTTCTCACAGAGACCTTCTCAGCAGGTCCTCCCAGGTGGGGTTCATAGGTATGGTGCCCAGCTCTCTTACCGTTGCCTGCTTACCATCCTTGACTGAAACCTGCCATAGCCTTATAACCTTGTTCTGCAGGTCTGCGGTTACGGTGTAGAGGTTTTCCTTTCCTGCCAGATACTGGGCTATGGTTGGGTCTTCCTGAGCTGCCCTTTCTAAGAATCTTGGTGCCCATATTCTAAGGTGGAAAAAGATAGCGCCGTTGTATTTTGTATCCGCCAGCCTGCGTAGGGCGCTTCTGGTAAGTCCGTAGTTGACCTCAGGAGATGCCTGACCGCCGAATATGAGGGCTACCGCTTCGGAGGCAGGGTTGAACCCTTGGAGCTCCTCAGGGTTGTTGAGGACGGTGGTGCTCATCCTACGCTTGCCTTCTGAGTCCACGTAACCCGCACCTATGGCACCTACCAAGGATGCGCATATGGTAGTGTTGTTGGTGAGCACATGAAGGTTGTTGAACTTAAGGCTGCCAGAGAGGGCTCTCCCTAGAGCCTGACCTGTGTAAGACCTGAGGGTGTAGTGCTCACCCACAGACAGCCCCTGCGCAGATACAGGTGAGAGAGTGCTAAAACCCAGCATCGCAAGGAACGCAAAAGCCTTCCTCATGACACACCTCCTTAAAGGGTTTGTGAAGATAATTATATACTAAAAGTTTTATACATTAGCACCGTGTCCAAAATGCTATCTGATGCTTGACATTCAAGCTTAGATATTAGATGCAAGGGTGGGCTTTTTTACCCTCCGAATTTTTTTACCTGATGTATAGCTTATAATTATGAGATTATGCATCATCTTTCTCCAGAGCAAGTGTTGGAGTTAAGAAAAGAGCTTCTGCGAATGAGGGAAAGGCTAATAAGTCATGCGGAGGAGCAGATAAAAGACCCTTCGGACATGACCTTTGAGGGGGGCGATGAGATAGACAGAGCAAACATAGAAACGGGTAGATATCTAAGCCTTCAGAGGATAAGGACCAGAGAACTTAAGCTCTTGAGAAAGATTGACTATGCCCTTAATAAAATGGAACATGGCACTTACGGTATATGTGAGGGCTGTGGTGCTCTTATACCCTTTGAAAGGCTCAGGGCAAGACCTGTAACCACCATGTGTATAAACTGCAAAGAACTGGAAGAGGAAGGAGAACATGAGTGAAAGCTGGATGTTTCCGAGGGTAAGTAGGCTACCCAAATATGTCTTCGCCATGGTAAATGAGCTCAAATACAAGCTAAGGCGTGAGGGAGAGGATGTGGTAGACCTTGGCATGGGCAATCCGGACCTGCCACCCGCACCTCACATAGTGGATAAGCTCTGCGAGGTTGCCATGAGAGACAACGTGCACGGATACTCTGCTTCGAAGGGTATACCAAGGTTGAGAAAGGCTATATGCGACTTTTACAGAAAACGTTACTGTGTGGAGCTGGACCCAGAGAGGGAAGCTATACTTACCATAGGTGCAAAGGAGGGCTATTCACACCTCATGCTTGCCATACTTGAGCCTGGCGATACGGTGCTCGTTTCAAACCCCACCTACCCCATACACTACTACGCGCCCATCATAGCCGGTGGTGATGCGGTATCCGTGCCGATTATACCTGAGGAGGGTGAGGGTTTTGAGGAAAGCTTCCTAAGAAGAATACAGGACGCCCTAAAGGGTTACTTTAGAAAACCCAGAGCGATAGTCCTCAGCTTCCCCCACAATCCTACCACTTTCTGTGTCAGCCTTGAATTTTTCAAAGAAGTGGTCAGGCTTGCTAAGAGGGAGAATATATGGGTGGTTCACGACTTTGCCTATGCGGACTTGGGCTTTGACGGCTACGAACCGCCCAGCATACTTCAGGTGGAGGGTGCAAAGGAGGTAGCGGTAGAACTATACTCCATGTCAAAGGGCTTTTCTATGGCAGGCTGGAGGGTTGCCTTTATGGTGGGAAACGAAGTGCTTATAAAAAACCTTGCCCACCTAAAGAGTTACTTAGACTACGGCGTATTTACTCCAATACAGGTAGCTTCTATTATAGCTCTGGAGAGCCCTTACGAGATAGTAGAGAAAAACAGGGAAGTTTACAGAAAGAGAAGGGATGTGTTAGTAGAAGGTCTAAACCGCATAGGGTGGCGGGTAGAAAAACCAAAGGGGAGCATGTTCTTGTGGGCGAAAATACCTCAATGGGTTGGTATGAAATCTCTTGATTTTGCCCTCTTCCTTCTGAAAGAGGCAAAAGTGGCAGTGTCTCCCGGCATAGGTTTCGGTGAATACGGTGAGGGATATGTAAGATTTGCCCTCGTAGAGAACGAACATCGTATCCGTCAAGCGGTAAGAGGCATAAGGAAAGCCTTTGAGAGGTTTACGCAGAGCGCTGTGCCCAAAAGTGCTTTATGATGCCTTATATTCAGCCACTTCAAAATTTGAGTCTGATTTTATGTTAAAGTTCTGTAGAAAACCAAGACCTTCTGCATACTTTTATTTATATGAGCCTGAAAGATAGCCTTGTAAAGGTTTCAGAGTATGTTTATCAGCTTCCAGAAGAAACACTACAGGGGCAGAAGGTTCCAGTCTACTTCTATCTTAGTCAGAAGCTCCTTGAGCTTCTTGAAGAGGAAGCCATAAAACAGGCGGGGAACGCAGGAACACTTCCTGGCGTAGAAAAAGCCATATATGTCATGCCTGATGTTCATGTGGGTTACGGCTTTCCTGTAGGTGGAGTTATGGCCACCGACCCAGAGGAAGGTATAATAAGCCCCGGTTCTATAGGTTACGACATAAACTGCGGTGTAAGACTGATAGCTACCAACTTGACGGTGGAAAGGGTCCAACCCATAAGAAGGGAGCTCATGCAGGAAATACTTAGGAAAGTTCCTGCAGGGGTAGGCTCAACGGGCAAGCTGAAGCTCTCGAAGGATGAGCTCTCGCAAGTTGCCCTAAAGGGTGCCAGATGGGCAGTGGAGAGGGGCTTTGGCTTTGAGGAGGACCTCTTGCACATAGAGAGCGGTGGGGCTCTTCCTAACGCTGACCCCTCAAAGGTTTCAGACTTTGCCTTTGAGAGGGGTTCCGATGAACTCGGAACTGTGGGCTCAGGAAACCACTTCGTGGAAATACAGTATGTGGATGAGGTTTACGATGAAGAAGTGGCAAAAAGCATAGGTCTCAAGCTGGGTCAGGTTACCCTTATGGTCCACTCAGGTTCAAGGGGCTTCGGTCATCAGGTCTGCGTGGACTACCTTAAGACCGCAAAGGACGCCCTTAAAAAGTACAGCATAGAGATACCGGACATGCAACTTGCCTGCATGCCCTTTAAGTCTCCAGAGGGTCAGGATTACTTCAAGGCTATGAACTCTGCAGCAAACTACGCCTTTGCCAACAGACAGATACTGGGTTTTCTCACCGCGGATGCAGTAAGGAGTTTTCTGAACCTTTCTTGGGAAGAGTTCGGCTACAGGCTCATCTACGACCTTGCCCACAACATAGGGAAGTTGGAAGAGCACCGCGTGGACGGTAAAAGGAAAAAGCTTCTCGTGCATAGGAAGGGTGCCACAAGAGCCTTTCCACCCAAAAACTTGGATGTGCCCCCTCTCTACAGAGATGTGGGTCAGCCTGTGCTTATACCGGGCGATGTAGGAAGATACTCCTTCTTGCTCGTAGGCAAGGAAGGGAGTATGGATATGAGCTTTGGAAGTGCCTGCCACGGAGCAGGGAGGCTCATGTCTAGGACCAAAGCAAAAGAGTATGTCAAGAAGGAAGGACTTGAAAAGGTTCTCAGAGACTTGGTGGTGGTTGCGAGGGGGAAGGGCACTGTGGCAGAGGAGATACCTCAAGCTTACAAGGATGTCTCCGAGGTAGCCAAGGTAGTGGATGCTCTGGGCATAGCAGGGCTCGTGGCAAGATTTAAACCTTTAGGCACTTTAAAGGGATAGATGTTATAATAAGAAACCCTGGAGGAATTCATGGGCGAGTTTGAAAAACTTTTTGAAGAGGGGCTTGAGCTTAAGGAAATTAGAAAGGGTGAGGTGATAAAGGGAAGGGTTGTGAAGGTAGAGGATAGAAACCTTTATGTGGACATAGGTTACAAGGTAGAGGGCATCTTGCCAAGAGAAGAGCTTCCAGAGGTAAAGGTAGGTGAAGAGATAAAGGCGGTGGTAGTGAGGTTCAACAAAGGGGGTTCACCCGTCCTCTCTTACAAAAGGTATATGGAAGAAAAGCTTACGGGTTTCTTGAGGGCTTGCTACGAAAAGGGTAAGTATATAACGGGAACGTTAGTGGAAAAGAAAGAGGATGGTTATGTGGTGGATGTGAGCGGTCTTAAAACCTTCTTGCCCCTAAAGGAAGCGGGCAAGAACCTCAGAGAGGGTAAAAAGATAGTTGCCAAGATAACGGAGATGAGAAAGGAAGAGGGAGGTCTAAAGGTAATCCTCTCTCAGAAGGATTATCTGAAAGCTCAGGAAGAGAAGAAAAAATCGAGGATACTCTCAAGGCTGAAGGTGGGTGACCTGGTGGAAGGAAGGGTTGTAAAGATAGACCCTGAGAAGGGCATAACCCTTTTGGTAGGTAATGTCCTGAGGGCTTTTCTACCCCTTGAGGAGTTGAGCTGGGGTAGGGACAGAAATCCTTACAACTATGCGGAGATAGACGAAAGGTTAAGGGTAAAGGTAAAGAGAATACCCAAGGACGGGCAGTTTATCTTTGTGAGCCTTAAAGAGACCAAAGAAAACCCTTGGGTAAAGGCGGAGGAAAGTATAAGGAAGGGTGAGGTGGTAAGCGGTAGGGTCGTGGAAGTAAGAGACAACGGGCTTATCCTGGAGGTTGCGGAGGGTGTGGAAGGTTACGTGCCCAAGGAGGAAATATCCTACGATGGTAGCACCCTCAGAAAGGGCGAGAAGGTATCCGCACAAGTGCTTGAGTTTGACCCGAAGAGACGCAAGCTTGTCCTAAGCGTAAAGAGAACCCTGCCCAAACCCTGGGAGGAGTTCCTCAAAAGGAACCCTGTAGGAAGCAAGGTAACTGGACTCGTAGAAAGGGTTGAAGGGGCAAGGGCGGTGATAAAGCTGGAGGGGGGTGTTTATGGCGTAGTTCACAGAAGCGACCTTGCTTGGATAAAGCCAGGAAGAGTGGAAGACCTGCTCCAGGTGGGGCAATCTTTGGAGTTTGCAGTTCTCGGGCTTGATGGAAGATTTGTGAAGCTGGGTCTTAAACAGCTTACGGAAAACCCCTGGGAAAGGGTGCTAAAGAGCTACAGGGTTGGTGAAAAGGTCAAGCTCAGCGTTAAAAGCGTTCATCCCTTTGGTGCCTTTCTTCAGTTTCCAGAGGGCATAGATGGGCTTTTGCCCATATCGGAGGTGCCGAAAGGAACCAAAATTCAGGAAGGGCAGGAGCTGGAGGTAAAGATAATAGAGCTGTCTCCGGACAAGATAACCCTTAGCATGAAGGAGGAAGAGAAGAGGGAGGAAATAATAACCACAGGTAGTTCAGACAAGGGCTTTACCCTTGGAGACATACTAAAGAAGAAGATGAAAATATGAAAAAGAAGACCCTCGTCCAGAGGCTGTATGAGGAACACTCGGATAGATATTCCAAAAAGAAAGTCTACAGCATGGTAAACTTCCTCATAAGCAGGATGAGAGATGCCCTAGTCTCTGGCGAAGGCTTAAAGGTCTGGGGCTTTGGCAGTTTCAGAAAAAGGGGCAAACGCATCCTTTTCAGACCCAGCAAGAAGGTGCTTCAGAAGTTGAAATCAGAGGTGAGGCGGGCTAAAATCTATTTCTAACGGGGTGTGGCGCAGGCGGAAGCGCGCTGGCATGGGGGGCCAGAGGTCACGGGTTCAAGTCCCGTCACCCCGATTTTAAAGAGGAGGAAGTTCCTGATGGTAATCATAGCGAAGCCTATAGAAAGGGAGCTGGAGCCCCTCGTCATGAGGGTCTTTCTCAAGTCCCTTGACCTTCTTGGCGGTCTTTCAGGGCTGGCGGATTACAGGACGCTGACCTGGCTTCCTTCTCTGGCGAGGGCGGTATACTGCGTCGTGTTGAGAGAAGAGTATTTCAAGAGCGAGGAGGAGATAGCGGAGAAGGTGGGTCTTACCCTGCAGACGGTCAGGAACATCTTAAGGGCGGAGCCTACTACCGTCTTTGAAAAACTTCAAAAGTTAGAGGGATTTCTTGAAGAAGAGAGAAAGGAACTCAGGGTTCACACTGCTGGTGGTATTGCCAAGCTTGCCTACAAGCTCGTAAAGGAAGGGCAGGAAGAGCCCAATGTGTTTCTAAAATACTGCGAAAGCGTAGCCTACGCCCTTGATATACCCTGGGCTTACATGGTGCTGAAAAGACTTAGAGGCACCGACTTCCCTATAAGGTCTCCTGAGAACCTGTTGGACAGGCTTGAGGGTGTTTACATAAAGGGCAGGACCGCAAAGGAAGTCCTTCAGGAGCTCGAATACCCCATCAAAAGCCCTGCGGAGCTTCTGCACCGGCTGAAGGAGAACCTCAAGATGCACGGTCTTGAGTGAGGTTCCCCTCTTTTAGTATCCTTCTCTCGTATATAAGAGCAAGGGTAAAAAGGGTGGTAAAGATGATAGGACCAAGAAATATGCCAACAAAACCAAAGGTAAGAAGACCACCTACGATGGAAAAAAAGAGCACTATGTAGGGCACGCTTATGCCCATCTTCATTATCAGTGGTCTTACAAAGTTGTCTATGGTAGAGATGGCAAAGGCACCATACAGGAACATAAAGGCACCCTTGTAAGTGCCCTCGGTGGCAAAGGTGTAAAGGGCTACGGGAAACCAAATAAAACCCGCACCGAAGGGTGGCACGAAGGAGCTTATGAAAGTGCTCAGAGCAAGTAGTAAGGCATAGTCCAGCCCTACCAGCTTGTATCCTACAAAACCCACCACCCCCTGAGCTATCCCCACACCTATAGAACCGTAAACGGTGGCGATAACCGTCTTGTATATGGTCAGAAAAACTTGCTCTATGTCTTCTCCATGCATAGGAAGGAAACGCTCCGCAAACCGCACGAACCTGGGTCCGTCCCTAAGAATGAAAAAAAGTGTCAGGAGAAAGACGAAGGTTTTAAAGAGGAAAGCACCCAAGGCGGGAACAAGGGAAGCCACGAAGTTAAGACCCTTCTGAGCGAGGTCTCTTAACCCAGCGATAAGTATGTTTCTAAACTCCTCCGAATGCATGTAAGAGACAATCTTCTGGAGCTCCTCCTCCGCAAGGAACCTCTTTACGAAAGGGTGCTGAAGGGTCTGGTTTAGAATTTCTATGTAAGAGCCGTTGTGGGTGAGCTTTATGGCAAGCTGGAAAAGGTCTATGGACTGTCTTATGGCAAGGGTAAGCACAAGACTGAAGGGGATAACTACGATTAGCAGGACGGTAAGTGTAAGAAAAAGGGCGGAGTAGGTGTTGCCTATCCTAAGAGAGAGGATGAGGTGGATGGGGTAGAGGACGAGAGAGAATATAACCGCCCAGAGTATGGGCTTGAGGAAGGGAAAGAGCATCAAGAGGGCAAGTGCAGTGAAGAAGCCGGTCAGGGAAAGAAGAAAGTAGAGAAAAATCCTCTCTCTCACGGACTAAATTATAAGCTATGGAAAGCTGTCCTAAGTGTGGGGCTTTTTTGGAAGTTATAGAGTGCTGTGGCGGTGGTATATACCGGTGTGAGCGGTGCGGTGAATACTACTTTTATGGAGAGCTCACGGAGACTCAAAAGGGTTATGAGGAGGTCTCTTTAGAAGCTCAAGGGCGGAAGCCTGAGGAGAAAGCCCCTCCGCCACAACCCTGTAAACCGCAGAGCTGAGAGGTGCGTGAAGGTTCTTTCTTTTTGAAAGTTCGTAGACCGCCCGTGCGGTATGTATGCCTTCAACCGTCTGGTTAAGCCTCTCAAGAGCTTCTTCTACCGATAGACCCTGACCCAAAAGAAAGCCAAAGCTCCTGTTTCTTGACTGGCTGGAGCTTGCGGTTAAGAAGAGGTCACCCACTCCCGAAAGACCGTAGAAGGTTTCCTTCCTTGCACCCAGCTCCACTCCAATCCTTACCATCTCCGCAAGACCCCTCGTTATGAGAGAAGCCCTTGCGTTTTCACCAAAACCCAGCCCGTCAGAGATACCGCAAGCTATAGCTATGACATTTTTGAGAGCACCGCCCAACTCCACACCCACCAGGTCTGTGGAAAGGTATACCCTGAAGGTATCCGAGCTTATACACTTCCTTATCCTCTCCATCTCCTCAAGGTTTTTGCCTGCCAAGACAAGGGCGGTAGGAAGCCCCCTTGCAACCTCGCTGGCAAAGGAAGGTCCCGAAAGGCACAAAACCTCCACAGAGGGTTCAAGCTCCTGCAGAACTTCTGAGACCCTCCTCTGCGTCCCCACTTCCAGCCCTTTGGAAGCGGATATGAAGACCTTTCCTGCCATATTGCTACCCTGTAGCACCCCCCTTATGACCTGAACGGGAAGGGCAAGGAATACATACAGGGAAAATCCGAGAGCTTCTTCAAGGTCTCCTGTGGCTCGGACCCCTTTCAGCTCCAAGCCCTTTGCGTAGGGATGCCTACCCTTGTTAACTTCCTCCACCACGTAGGGGTTTCTGTCAAAGAGCAAAACCCTGTGCCCAAGACTGCCAAGGTGGCGGGCAAGCGCGCACCCCCAGCGACCTCCACCAAGAAGGGCAAAGTCCATAGCTTAATTATAAGCGACCCGCTGTGCTATACTATAATAGGGATGGTCAAGGAGGAAAAAATAGAAAGCCTTCTACACTTGGGCATATCCCTTATCCTAAACTTGCTGCTCTTCACCCTTCTTTCTCTCTATCTATCCGTGAAGGTGAATGGGTATAACCCAACACCTTTAGAGGTTTACCTTCAGGAGACACCACAGGTGGAAGAGGTAACCTTCACAAAGGGAAGTGAGCAAACCCCTCAAAAACCAAAGGAGGGTCAGGCTTTAGTCAGAAAGGGCTTAGATAAAGGGGAAACTTCACCTCTGAAAGTGGAAAGAAAGGTTGGAGATGTGCAGGTTCCTGCAGGTATTCCCAAAGAAGAGCCCTCTCTACTCAGGGAAATAGAGCAAAGGATTAAAGGTAAGGAAAGGGAAGTGGAAAGGGAAGGCACGAAAGCCGGGGAGCTGGGCGATATGGTCGCCATACTTTCTCCAGAGGGTCTTGGGTTGTCTGGCAGTGGGAGAGCAACATTGCACACGCCACCAATTCCAAGGATAGTATCTGACGAACCCCTTAGCCCCATAAAAGTCAGGATATGGGTAGAGCCTTCTGGCTTCGTTTCTAAGGCTCAGATAGTTCAGAAGAGCGGTTCTCCACAAGTGGACCAGAAGATGTTAGAGTTTGTAAAGGGTATAAGGTTTGAACCCATAAAGGAGAATGTAGTTCAGACTGGCGTGATAACCTTTAGGTTCAAAGGAGGCTGACATGAGTATAGGCAAACAGGTTCGGCTTGAGAGACTTTTAAACAGAAATACGGGTAAGACCATAATAGTGCCCATGGACCACGGCGTAAGCTCGGGACCAATGGAAGGTATAGTAGAGGTAAGGAAGGCGGTGGAGGATGTGGCAGAGGGTGGCGCCAACGCAGTGGTTCTACACAAAGGGATGGTAAGGGCAGGTCACAGAGGTAGAGGAAAAGACATAGGTTTAATCGTCCATCTCTCCGCTTCCACCGACTGGGCACCCACAAAGAACGACAAAGTGCTCGTCTGCACGGTAGAGGAAGCCATAAGGTTGGGTGCGGACGGCGTATCCATCCATGTAAATGTAGGTGCGGACATGGAAAGAGAGATGCTTAAAGACTTCGGCTTCGTCTCAAGGGTCTGTGAGGATTGGGGCATGCCCCTGCTGGCTATGGTTTACGGGAGGGGCAAGGATATGAACCAGTATGAGCCTAAGGTTGTGGCTCACTGTGCCAGGCTTGGGGCGGAGCTCGGGGCGGACATAGTAAAAGTTCCTTACACCGGTGACCCGGAGAGCTTTTCGAGGGTGGTAGAAGGTTGTCCCATACCCGTGGTCATCGCAGGAGGTCCAAAGATGAAAACGGAGAGGGAGGTGTTGGAGATAGTTCATGGAGCGGTGCAGGCGGGTGCGAAGGGGCTTTCTGTGGGCAGGAACATCTTTCAAGCCAGAGACAGGATAAGGATGGTTAAAGCCCTAAGCCTTATAGTCCACGAGGGCAAAAGTGTAGAAGAAGCTGTAAAAATCCTTGATTAGAGGAGGCGCGTATGGGACTTCTTGAGGGCAAAAGGGCTCTAATAACAGGCATAGCCAACGAGAGGAGCATAGCTTACGGCATAGCTCAGTCCTTTCGCAGAGAGGGTGCGGAGCTTGCCTTTACCTACGCCAATGAAAAGCTGAAAAAAAGGGTTGAAGAGATAGCCCAAGAGTTTGGCTCTTCTCTCGTCTTTGAATGTGATGTTTCAAAGGATGAACACATCAAGGCTTTGAGAGAAAAACTTTCGGAAGCTTGGGGAAGTCTTCACATTTTGGTTCATTCCATAGCCTTTGCACCAAAGGAAGAGTTCAAGACCGGTGTTATAGACACCTCCAGAGAGGGTTTCAAGGTTGCCATGGATGTATCCGTCTACTCCCTCATAGCCCTAACTCGGGAACTCCTGCCCCTTATGGAAGGTAAAGAGGGTTCAATCATAACCCTTTCTTACTACGGTGCGGAGAAGGTGGTGCCTCACTATAACGTGATGGGCATAGCCAAGTCCGCCCTTGAGTGCACGGTTAGATACCTTGCCTATGACATAGCCAAATATGGGCACAGGATAAATGCAATCTCCGCAGGACCAGTAAAGACCCTGGCAGCATACAGCATCACAGGCTTCCACCTTCTTATGGAACACACCACGAAGGTAAACCCCTTCGGAAGGGCTATAACCATAGAAGAGGTAGGTGATACCGCAGTATTTCTCTGTAGCCACTGGGCGAGAGCTATAACAGGTGAGGTTGTTCATGTGGATAACGGATACCACATAATGGGGGTTTTCGGAAGAGAAGAAGATATAAAGAAAGAGGTCTTTGGGGGTGGCGTGTCCGCCTGATGTTATACTATAGAATATGACCCCTATATTTACAGAAAGAGCACCCAAGCCCGTAGGTCCTTACTCTCAGGCTCTTTTGGTAGATGGCTTTCTTTTTATGTCTGGGCAGATAGGGCTTGACCCAGAAAGCGGAGAGCTGAGGGAAGGCTTCCAGGAGCAGGTGGGGCAGGTTTTCAAAAACATAGAGGCTATTCTTGAGAGCGCAGGTGTTGGCAAGGAGCACGTAGTGAGGGTTGTTGTATATCTCAAAGACCTGAGCCTTTTCAGGGAGTTCAACAAGCTATACGAGGACTTTTTCAAAGAGGTGAAGGTAAAACCTGTCAGGACAACTCTTCAGGTCAGCGAACTACCCCTTGGTGCCTTGCTGGAGGTGGAGGTGACCGCCTTTCTTGGAAAACCCCATGATACCTTCTGACCTTGAACCTCCCTACGACGAGCTCGCAGAAAGGGCAGTGCTGGGTGCTATAATAGTGGACCCAGAGAGCATGCCCACCGTCCTCGAAAACCTCAGAGAAGAGGACTTTTATCTTGAAACCCACAGACTCCTCTTTTCTCTGCTCTATAAAGTGTGGGAAGACAAGGGTAAAGATTGGGACGACATAGTCCTGAAAGAATACATAGAAAAAAGGGGTCTTAAGGAGAAAATAGACTCTTCTCTCATATACGCTCTTGTTGAAGAAGCTGCTACGGGAAACCTTCTGGAAGAAGCCATAAGGAATGTAAGGGAAAAGGCAGGGCTCAGGAGGCTTATGGACCTTTCCATACACATCCTTAAAGGTATAAAGGAGGAGCCAGACCTGGGCAACCTCCTTGAATTTTTGAACACAAAACTCATAGAGATATCAGAAAAACAGCTAATAACCCACTACTGGCACATAAGAGAGGTAACAAAGGAAGTTATAGAGATAATAGAGAAACACAGAAAGCAGGAGAAGCTGATCACCGGAAGGTCCACCGGCTTTCTTGACCTGGACACCCTTACCACTGGCTTTCATCCCTCAGACCTCGTTATTTTAGCTGCAAGACCGGGCATGGGTAAGAGTAGCTTCATGCTTTCCATGGCTATCCACATAGCCATGAAGGAAAAGGTGCCAGTGGTGATTTACTCTCTTGAGATGAGCAAGGAACAGCTGGTGATGAGGGCGCTTTCCATGCTTTCTGGCGTGTCCTTGCAGAACATAAGGAGGGGTTTTATAAACGAGGAAGACAGGAACAGGCTACTCTCCGCTGCCCTTGACCTTTCAAGATGTGAGATATACATAGATGACACGCCCAGCCTTTCCACCACTGACCTGAGGGTAAAGACGAGAAAACTTAAGAAGGAGAAAGGGGTAGAAGTCGTGTTTGTGGACTACCTTCAGCTACTAAGACCTCCAATTAGGAGGGTCTCGAGACAGGAAGAGGTGGCAGAGATATCAAGGAACTTGAAGGCTCTTGCCAAAGAGCTATCGGTGCCAGTTATAGCCCTTGCCCAGCTTTCCCGTCAGGTGGAGCACAGGTCTGATAAAAGACCCCAGATGGCAGACTTGAGAGAATCTGGTCAGATAGAACAGGACGCAGACCTTATTATCTTCATCCACAGACCCGAGTATTACAAGAGAAGCCCCTCACCCGAGGAACAAGGCATAGCGGAGATTATAGTGGCAAAGCAGAGGCAGGGACCCACCGGCATAGTTAAGGTAGCTTTCCTCAAGGATACCGCCAGCTTTAGACCCCTAATGACCGGTGTTTCTACTGGGGTGGAGAGCTATGAGCCAGACATAGAGGAACCTTCAGAGGAAGACTTGGACTTAGACTTTTAGCTTATAATCTTCTCATGCTTAGTATGACTGGCTTTGGCTCTGGACTTTACGAGAACGACAGATGGGCGGTGGAGGTCTTTGTTAAAAGTCTTAATGGTAAGAACCTGGATGTCTTTATAAGGTCAAATCACAACCTTTTCTCTCTGGAGTTCTCCGTAAGGAGGCTGGTAAGGGAATTCGTAAAGCGCGGGACGGTTAACCTTCACATTGATGTAAGGAGGAAGGGTCTTGTGGAGCCAGTAAGCCTTGAAAACCTCTTTACCAATATAAACCTCTTCAAAATACTTAGAGAAAGGCTTAACCTTAGCGTGAGCGACGATACGGTTCTTCAGCTGGCGGTCAAGTTCTCGGAAGCTCCAAAGGAAGAGATAGACCCTTCTCTTGAAGAAGCCCTACTTTGTGCCCTTACCGATGCGCTTAAGGAGCTCCTTCTAAGAAGGTCTGAGGAAGGAGAGCACATAAAGAAGGACATGGAAGAAAGGCTCAAGAGAATAGAAGAACTTTTGGAAAACATACTGGCAAACAGAGAAACTGTTTACGAAAAGGTAAAGAAGAGAGTCCTCGAGAAGGCGGAAGAGCTCGGTATCTCTGAAAACAGGGGGGTTGTTCTCAACGAGATAAGCCTTATACTTTCTAAGATGGATGTGGAGGAGGAGATAAATAGGTTTAGAACTCACCTTAAAAAGAGCAGAGAGCTCATGCTCTCCAGTGAGGATGTGGGCAGAAAATTAGAGTTTATCTTTCAGGAAATGCACAGAGAGATAACCACCCTTTCCAACAAACTACCGGAGCTGTCTTCCTTTGCTGTAGAAATAAAGACGGAGATAGACCGGCTGAAGCAGCAGGTGGCAAACGTGGAGTAGTGGTATAATATATACACCTTAGCGGGCGTAGCTCAGTGGTGGAGCGGCTGCTTGCCATGCAGCAGGTCGCGGGTTCGAGTCCCGTCGCCCGCTTTTTAGGCAACGTGGCCGAGCGGCTAGGCGAGGGACTGCAAATCCCTTCTACGGCGGTTCAAATCCGCCCGTTGCCTCTTACCAAATATAAGGAGGTTCGTTATGCCCAATACAAAACAGGCGGAAAAGCGTATGAAAAGAGATGCAAAAAGGAGAGTGCGTAATAGGTATCATCTTTCAAGGATGAAAACTTACATAAGGAAGTTCAGAAGGATGGTGGAAGTTGGTCAACTGCAGGAGGCGAGCGACTTTCTCCCCAAGGTCGTAAGCATCATATACCACACTGCCTCAAAGGGTGTGATACATAAAAAAGAAGCCTCAAGGAGAGCTTCCAGAGTTAATCAACTTCTTAACAAGGCTCTTAAAAAGGCTCAAGGGTAGGTAGGCTAAGGGCTCCCTCACCAAAAGCAGGAAAAACCAGTATAGTAGGACCGCAAAAGGTATGGCATAGAGAAGCTCGTAGCTTTTAGGTCTTGTAAATATGAGGAAAAGACACATGAGGGCTGTTCCTGCAGCGCCCTTCAAAAGGGAGTAGGCATAAAGGGGAAGGTCAATATTTCTCTCCCTCCAGAAGTAGAGCAGGAAGAGAAAGCCTGTAAGCGAAGAGCTTGAGGTGCCAAGGGCAAGCCCCACAACTCCCAGCTTCAGCAAAAAGGCAAAGAGAAAGGCTAAAAGACCCTCCGAGAGAACTGCAAAGAGAGAGGATAGCACTGGCGTCCTTGTATCTCCTTTAGCAAAGAAGACGCTCGCAAGCACTTTCTGTAGAGAGAAGAAGACAAGACCAAGAGAGTAGACCGCCAGAACCTTTCCTGCGATG
>JANWWH010000017.1 GCA_025056375.1 Aquificaceae bacterium | reverse complement strand
TAGGCAAACCTGACCCTAAAGTCTTCGTTGTTCTTGACGAGCTAAACAAGTATGCACCCAAGGAGGGATGGAGTCCTATAAAGGATGTGGTGTTAGACATTGCGGAAAGGGGTAGGAGCTTGGGGGTTATACTAATAGGTGCGCAACAGACAGCCAGCGAAGTGGAAAAGAGAGTGGTGGCAAACTCCGCTCTTAAGGTGGTTGGTAGGATGGATTCCAGCGAAGTCCTCAGCAAGGAATACGAGTATCTCACCGGTAACTTTAAACAAAGAGCCATAATGCTCAAAAAGGGCACCATGATACTTTACCAGCCTGATATACCCAATCCTATGATAGTAAGGTTTCCAAAGCCTGCTTGGGCTACAAGAAAGTCTGAGGTGGAGGAGGTGGTTCATGTTCCTGAGGATTTTGGTAATTTTTAGCCTGTTTATAGGCTTAGGCTTTTCCAAGAGTGCCACAATACGCTTTGCCAACTATCCAGAAAAGCAAAGGGTGGTTCTTCAACTGCAAAAGGCAGTAGACTACAAGGTATACACCCTTGAAAATCCCAAAAGAATCGTCGTAGATATAATGGAAGATGTCTCCGTAGATGTTCCTAAGAACCTTCAGCTAAGAATCGGCAAACATCCTTGGGGAACGAGGGTCGTATTGGAAAGAGACTTTGAGCATGTAAAAGCCTTTTCCTTGCAAGAGCCCTTCAGGATAGTCATGGACATTTACATACCAACGGAGCGCCAGGTTGCAAAAAAGGATGATTCGGAGGAATTGTTAGAGATAGTAGACCCAACTCTCGTAAAGGTTTTGAGAAACATGCAAACTGCCCCAAATCAAAAAAGGGTAGTGAACGAAGTAAGGAAGGGACAGGTCATAACCCAGCGTAGAGTCATAATAGTAGACCCCGGTCACGGTGGTCATGACCCAGGCGCTATAGGACAAGGCGATATAAAGGAAAAGGATGTGGTCTTAGCCATAGGTAAAAGACTTGCCAACCTTCTTGAAAAAGATGAACGTTTTCAGGTAATAATGACCAGAGGCGATGACAGCTTTGTTCCCCTTCAGGAAAGGGCAAACATAGCCCTTCGCAACAGAGCGGACCTGTTTATAAGCATACATGCGGACGCTCATCCCCAAAGACTTCCCCACGCACGTGGCACCACCATCTTTGCTATCTCTTCTGAGGCCGCACAGAAAAGGCGACAACATATTGTTAACAATGAACAGTACGCAAGGCTCGTTTTTGGAAGGTCCGACATTCCAGTCTCCGCAAAAGCTGTTCTTGCGGACCTGGCAATGGATGTAACCCTGAACGAAAGCGTAGTTTTTGGACAGAGGGTTGTCAGGTATGTTAGGGGTGAGCTAGGAAGGGAAGTGCACTTTAGAGGTATACAAAGGGCTGGTTTTGCCGTTCTGAAGACGCCTGGCATACCCTCCCTGCTCGTGGAAGTAGGTTTTATGACAAACCCACAGGAAGCTCTTATGATGTCAGACGCAGAATTTCAGGAAAGGTTCGCAAAGGCTCTTTACATGGCAATAGTTGATTACTTTTTCCCGAGCTCTCGGGGGGTTACTTCAACCCAAGGAGCTTATGCACCTGCGGAATTACCCTAACCTGATATCCGAGGCTAAGGAGCTGGTTTTGTAAGTTCAGTGCCCTTTCCAGAAAATGCCCCTTGTTCCCTTCTGGCTGTAGCACTACGCATCCTTTCTGCAGGAAGTCCTTAAAACTGAAGAGAACCTCCAAGCTAAGGCTTTCATCCACTACAAACTTCAGCTCTCTTGCATACTCTCTTATCTTTGGATGGACCTCCCAGTTTGCCACAGCCTTTGGAGAACAGGTTATGTGAACCTTGTGAGCTGTGCCCTCAAGTGCCTCTTGCCAAAGGGTGCCGTTTGTCTCTATCTGGAGGGATTTCCCCCTTTTTATAAGCTCTTTAACAAGTTCGGGCAGAGCTTCCTCGGTGAAGGGTTCACCACCTGTTATTACCACATGTTTATGGGGATAAGTTTCTACAAGCTCAAGCAAGTCATCAAGCCTTACGGGACTATCTCTGAAGGAAAGGGCGGAGGGTTGGTCGCACCAAGGACATCTCAGGTTACAACCCTGAACTCTTATGAAAAGGGAGGGTGTGCCCAAGAGAAGCCCCTCACCCTGTATGCTGGTATATACTTCGTTGAGGTTTATTGAGGTCTTTCTAACTTCACTTCGTAACATTCTATGATGTCACCCACTTTGACGTCGTTGTAGTCTTTGAGTTTTATACCGCATTCAAAACCTTTGGCAACCTCTTGCACATCTTCCTTAAACCTCTTGAGACCTTCTATCTTGCCTTCAAATATGACAACCCCATTTCTTATAAGCCTTGCTCTTGCGTTTCTGACCACCTTTCCTTCCGTCACGTAGCAACCCGCCACCGTTCCTGCCCCTTTTATCCTGAAAGTTGCCCTAACTTCTGCAGAGCCATGGAAAACCTCTTTCTCTACAGGTTTCAGCATACCCTTGAGAGCCTTCTTTAAGTCCTCAATGGCTTCGTAGATTATGCTGTATAGCCTTACGTCCACCTTCTCCGCATCCGCAGTTTCTCTCGCCTTTAGGTCTGGTCTTGTGTTAAAGCCTATTATCAAACCACCGCTCGCCTTTGCAAGCATCACGTCGTTCTCCGTTATACCCCCTACATCTCCGTGGATTATCCTCACAGATACTTCCTGCGTCGAAAGTTCTAAAAAGGATTTTTTGAGGGCTTCCAAAGAACCAACCGTGTCCGCCTTGATTATGAGCTTCAGCTCCTTGAGCTCACCCTCTTGTATCTTTTTGAATACCTCCTCGAGCACAAGCCCCTTCGCCACTTTCTCCGTTTGCTCCTTTTTTAGTTTCCTCTGCTCCGCTATCTGCCTTGCCTTTTTCTCATCCTCTACCACCTTGAACTGGTCGCCTGCCATAGGGAGGTCTTCAAAACCGAGGACTTCAACGGGTGTGGAGGGTTTTGCTTCCTTTACCCTCCTGCCCTTATCATCAAACATCGCTCTGATACGACCAAAGGTGGTCCCCGCTACGAAGATGTCACCCATCTTAAGAGTGCCATCCTGCACCAGCACGGTGGCAACCACGCCTCTTTGTCTGTCAAGCCTTGATTCTATTATTGTGCCCCTTGCAGGTCTTTGGGGGTTTGCCTTCAGCTCAAGCAGGTCTGCCACGAGGAGTATGTATTCAAGAAGACTGTCTATGTTCTGTCCAGTCTTTGCGGACACATCCACAAAAACCGTATCTCCGCCCCACTCTTCTGGTATGAGACCAAGCTCGGAGAGCTCTCTCCTAACCTTCTGCGGGTCTGCCCCCGGCTTGTCTATCTTGTTTACCGCCACTATTATGGGGACATTGAAAGCTCTCGCGTGATTTATGGCTTCCACCGTTTGAGGCATAACGCCATCGTCCGCAGCTACCACAAGAACTGCCACATCGGTAACCTGCGCACCTCTTGCCCTTAGAGAGGTGAAGGCTTCGTGTCCGGGTGTGTCGAGGAAGGTTATCCTTCTTCCGTCGGGCGTTTCAACCACAGAGGCACCTATGTGTTGAGTTATGCCACCCTTTTCCTTCTCCGCTACTCTTGTCCTCCTTATGGTATCCAAAAGGGTGGTCTTTCCGTGGTCCACATGCCCCATAACTACAACCACGGGCGGTCTTGGTTCAGTGCCCTCTTCAAAAACTTCCTCTTCCTCTGTTATCTCTTCTGACTTCGTCTCCGCAAGAAAACCCAAAGCCTCAGCCACCTGGAGGGCAACCTCCGAGGGAACTGTCTGGTTTATGGTGGCAAGAATGCCCCTCTTGAGGAGCTCAGCCATTATCTGATTGGGTGGCGTCCTCAGAAGCTCCGCCAACTCTCTTACGGTAACTACCTCAGGTATCTGAACTATTTTTATCTCTTCTTCCTTTTCCTCTTTTCTTTCTTTCCTTATTTGCTGTTCGAGCTTCTTTAATATCTGCTCTTCGCCCTTGCTGGACTTCTCCTTAGCTAACTGTGCCTTTTGGGGCTTTTCCTCCACCTTCTGCTCGCGCGGAGGTGGCATGGGTGGGGGTGAAGGCACTCTTGGTGGGAAGGGTCGTCTCTCTTCCTGTCTTTGGGGTTTTTCTGTCAGTTTTTCTTTCCTCGGCTGGGGTTGTTCTCTGAGGTGTTGTCTTGGCTTTTGTTCCTGAGGTCTGTAGTCTCTGGGGCGATGTTCCTTTGGTTTTTTGACTTCTCTTTTCTGAAGAGAGGTTTCTTCCTTTGACCTTTCTTGTGGGGGTGGAACCTCCTCAACAACCTGCGTCACGCCGCCGTTCTCCGCAGGCTTTTCCTTTGAAAGGGGTAGATTATCATAAATTATCTGAACTTCTTCCTCCTCAAGGTAAGAAAAGTTTCCCTTGTCTATGCCCCACTCCTTGAGAACCTCCCGGATTTTCTTTACCGGCACACCGAGCTCCTTTGCCACATCTTGGACCCTTTGTCTTCCCATAAATTATAATTATAAGCCTAAAAAGAGGCTTAGGAACAGCTTACCATGTTCAACAGCTCCTCAAGTTCCTCAGTAAGTAACCCCACGCCTTTCAGATGAGCTTGGTATTCTTCTCTAAGACTTTTTAACCTCTTTAGAAGTTCCTCTCCGTAAAGGTTATAAAAACCATCCTTGTCTTTGTAATCATCCATCATCTGAAAAATAAGACCAAATTCCAGCCCCAGCTTTTCAAGAGCCTCCGTCAGGTCATACCTCTTCGCTATAATACCACCTGCCAGAAAGCACAGAGAAAAAAGCTGGGCGGTCTTCTTGAGGCTAATCTCCTCGTGGTTGGACAACTTTCTTATGTCCAGCACCTGACCCCCTACCATACCCCTGTAGCCAGACCTCAAAGCAAGTTCCTTCGTAAGAAAGAGAAGTTCCTTCTCCGAGAGGCTTTTAAAGTTACTCACCTCTGAGAGGACTTCGAAGGCACAGGTAAGAAGGGCGTCACCTGCGAGTATGGCTATGTCTTCCCCAAACACCACATGGCAGGTGGGCTTACCCCTCCTTAGGGTATCGTTATCAAGGGCAGGAAGGTCATCGTGCACGAGAGAATAGTTGTGCACCATCTCCACCGCACAGCCTACGGTGACCCCATCCTCCACATCCCCTCCGAGAGCATGACAAACCGCGCAGAGCAGGAGGGGTCTTATCCTCTTACCCTCTTGAAAAAGGTAGTAGGACATAGCTTGGTAAAGTATGTGGGGCTCAAAGGGTTTGAGGAGCTCTCTGAGTCTTTCTTCTATTTTCCTTTTCCAAAGCTCAAGTCTTTCCAAGCTACTTTACCTCTAAAACTTCCTGCACCTCTATTTTGTAATAGTCCTCTCTTCCTGAGTGAACCTTTTCCATGGTATACACTACGCCGTATCTTCTACCCTTTAGCTCGGTAATTGCACTGCACCTATAGGTGTGAGCGTCTATCTTCTGTGGCGTGCTTATGTCTAATATTCTCGTCCTTTCTATGCGGTCCTTCAGCCTTTCGTAAAGCCACGCCTCCACCCCTTCTTGGCTTGCGCCCAAGAAGAGTGTTTCGATCCCCTTTAGCCCAATCTCAAGGGTCGCACCCGTAGGGTTATCCATATACCAGCTGTGTATAGCCACTCCCAGTCTTACCCTTTCCTCTGCAATCTTAGAGGAGCAGGGGTTTTGTAGCCTTAGAGCTTCGCATCCTGTAAGGAAAAGCAGGGCAAGTGAAAAAAACGCCTTACTCATTTTTTAACATTTTAAAATATCACCGCAGTCAAAAAGTAGTCAGATATAAGTATGAGCATGGAAGAGGTCACCACGCTGTTAGTTGTTGCCCTTCCTACTCCTTCGGTTCCACCTTTTGTATAGTAGCCAAAGTAACAGCTCACTGCGGAGATGATAAAGCCAAAAAAGACCGCCTTGTATAAACCACCAACAAAATCGTAAAGCTCGGTAAGGTCTTTCATCTTTTCCCAGAAAAGGTATTCGTTTACACCAAAGAGCTTTACCGCCACAAACCAACCACCAAATATGCCAGATAGGTCCGAAATAACCACCAGCATGGGGACACCTAACAAACCCGCAAATAGCCTGGGGCTGACCAGATAGCTTCTGGGGTTTATACCCATAACCTCGAGGGCATCTATCTGCTCTGTTATCCTCATGGTGCCTATGTTGGCGGTCATGGCTGAGCCTACCCTTGCCACCACCATCAAAGATGCAAGAACCGGTCCCAGCTCCCTACCCATGGATATGGCTACGACCGCACCTATTAAAAACTCCGCATTGAACCTGTGGAAGGTGCTGTAAGTTTGAAGGGCTATAACGCCGCCGGAGAATAGGGAAGTAATGACTACTACAGGAACAGTTTCAGAAGCAAGGTAAGCCAACTGTTTTACGAAGTGGGTTGCCCTTGGGGGTTTACGAAACAGGTAGTATAGACCCCAGAGGGTAAGGAGGGTAGCCCTTCCTACCTCCTCAATAATCTTTAACATATTCCCTATACCTCTCTACCCTCTCCTTTACCTCTTCCATAAAATCCCCTCCAAACTTTTCAAGGAGGGCATCCGCAAGCACTATGGCGAGCATGGCTTCTCCTACTACGGAGGCCGCAGGCACCGCCACCACATCGCTCCTTTCCTTTCCTGCTCTTACTTCTTCCTTAGTATTTATTTCTACGCTTCTGAGGGCTTTGGTGAGGGTAGGTATAGGCTTCATGGCACACCGCACCACTATGGGCATACCGCTGGTTATACCGCCCTCAGTTCCACCCAGGTTGTTCCTGTGGCGGAAGTATCCCCTATCCTCCGACCAGCCTATCTCGTCGTGCACCTCAGAACCGAACTTGCTCGCAAGCTCAAAGCCACCACCTATCTCCACACCTTTTATAGCCTGTATGCTCATCATAGCCTGAGCTATCCTGCCATCTATCCTTTTGTCCCACTGTATGTGGCTACCAAGACCGGGGGGCACTCCCACCGCAAAGACCTCAAAGACACCACCGAGACTCTCACCCTTCTCCCTTGCCTCGTCTATGAGCTCTATAAACTCTCCATCCCTTGATGGGTCTGGGAAACGCACCTGGGAGGTCTCCGCAAGCTCGTGTCTTTTGAGGAGTTCCCCTTCTTCCAGAGGCGGCTGTAGCTTACCTAAGCTCACCACATAGCTTCCTACCCTTATGCCAAACTCCTCAAGGAACCTCTTGCATACCGCACCTACTGCCACCCTTGCCGCCGTCTCTCTTGCGGAGGCTCTCTCGAGGATGTTTCTGAGGTCCCTCTGGTTGTATTTTATTCCCCCTGACAGGTCCGCATGTCCGGGTCTTGGTCTTGTGAAGGGCACCACTTTCTCCGAGGGCTCGCCCTCGTATGCCATCTTATCCTGCCAGTTCTCCCAGTCCTTGTTCCATATAACCATTGCGATGGGGCTTCCAAGCGTCTTCCCAAAACGGAGACCCGAAAGAAACTCAACCTTGTCGCTTTCTATCTTCATCCTCCCGCCTCTGCCGTAACCTCTCTGCCTCCTACGGAGCTCCTCGTTTATGTATTCAGAGGAAAGCTGGAGGTTTGCGGGTATACCCTCAAGAACGCACACCAAACCCTTGCCGTGTGATTCACCAGCGGTCAAAAACCTTATGGGCATTATCCCCCTGTCTTGGCAACCTTAACCACTTTGCCTGCCTTCAGGCACTTGGTGCACACATACACCCTCTTTACGCTTCCATCTTCCAATACTACTTTTACCCTCTGGAGGTTTGGTCTGAAAGTCCTTGAGTTCTGCTCCGCAGAAAAGGTAACGCTCTTTCCAAACTTTGTGCTTTTTCCACACACATAACACCTTGCCATGCTTATCCTCCTGTTAAAGCTCAATATTATATCATGTGCCAAACTCCCAGGAGGACAGATAAGTCACTTGCTCTTCGGTGAGTTCGTCTATCTCTACGCCCATGCTCCTGAGCTTGAGGCTCGCCACTTGCCGGTCTATGCTCTCGGGCACGCGATAGACATCTCTATCAAGGCTATGGTGCTCTTTCAGTATATACTCCGCAGAGAGAGCCTGATTGGCAAAGCTCATGTCCATCACTGAGGCAGGGTGACCCTCCGCGCTGGCAAGGTTCACAAGCCGCCCCTGAGCCAAAAGGTAGACTTTCCTTCCGTCCTTAAAGGTGTATTCCTCCACAAAGGGCTTTATCTCTCTTCTTGACGCAGAGAGCTTCTCCAGGGCGGGTATGTCTATCTCTACGTTAAAGTGCCCTGAGTTGGAAATTATGGCACCATCCTTCATGTTAAGGAAGTGCTCCTCTCTGATGACCGAGGTGTTGCCCGTGACGGTAACGAAGAAGTCTCCAAGCTTGCAGGCTTCTCTCATAGGCATTACCAGAAAGCCGTCCATCTTAGCCTCAAGGGCTTTTATGGGGTCCACCTCGGTTACTATGACCGTCGCACCCATACCCTTTGCCCTTTGGGCTACACCCTTCCCACACCAGCCGTAACCCGCTACCACAAAGTAAGAGCCCGCAAGAAGCCTGTTGGTTGCTCTCATGATGGCGTCTATGGTGGATTGACCTGTGCCGTAACGGTTGTCAAACATGTGCTTGGTATAGGCGTCGTTTACCGCAATTATAGGAAATCGGAGCACTCCATCCTTTGCCATAGCCTTTAGCCTTATGACGCCCGTAGTGGTCTCCTCCATGCCACCGTATACCTTACTGGCGAGCTCTGGAAACTCTTTGTGAAGAGTTGAGATGAGGTCAGCTCCGTCATCTATCACGATGTGGGGCTCTCTCTCTATAACCTCTTTCAGATGGCTGTAGTAGGTGTCCCTATCCTCCCCCTTTATAGCAAAGACGGGAATGTCAAAGTATTTTACGAGTGCGGAGGCTACGTCGTCCTGCGTAGAGAGAGGATTGGAGGCGGTCAGGAAAACCTCCGCACCGCCCTCCTTCAAAGTTATGGCGAGGTTGGCGGTCTCGGTGGTCACATGAAGACAAGCGGATATGCGTATGCCACTAAAGGGTTTTTCTCTTGAAAACCTCTCTCTTATACTCCTAAGGACGGGCATATCTCTCTCCGCCCATTCAATCCTGTTCTTTCCTGCGTCCGCCAAGCTTAGGTCTTTCACATGGTATTCCATACTAAACCTCCTTTTTACGTTATACTCGCCACCTTTCTCAAGGGGCAAGGAAACCAGCCTTATGTCCCCTTATTTCAGAAGCTTCCAAAGAACTCAGACTATTATAGCAGAGGTCGACCTCCTCCTCAGGACCGGAGCCACAAGTGGCTTTTCCTACCATCGGGTATAAATTTTACCACCATGAAGTATTACATAAAGACCTTCGGCTGTCAGATGAACTTCAACGACTCCGAGAGGCTTAGGGGTATACTGCGCTCCATGGGTTATGAACCCGCCCAGAGCTGGGAGGAGGCAGACCTCATACTCCTGAACACCTGCACTATAAGGGAAAAACCAGACCAGAAGGTTTACTCGCACCTTGGAGAATACAAGAAGATAAAAGAGAAAAAGCCTACTGCCCTCATAGGCGTGTGCGGATGTCTTGCCCAGAGGATGGGGGAGGAACTGGCACACAAAGCACCCGTGGTGGACCTAATGTTCTCCAGCTACAACATGCATCAGCTTCCAGAGCTCATAAGTCAGGCACAGGCGGGTTACAGAGCCATAGCCATACTGGAAGAACCACCCGAGGATGAGGATAAGCTGTGGGACTTTCCCACCGTAAGAGACAATCAGTTCTGTGCTTATGTGACGGTAATGAAGGGGTGTGACAAAAACTGCACCTATTGTGTGGTGCCGAAGACGAGGGGAAGGCAAAGGTCAAGGGGGCTGGAAAGCATATTGGAGGAGGTAAGGGAGCTGGTGCAAGGGGGCGTAAGAGAGGTCCATCTACTTGGTCAGAACGTGACCGCTTGGGGTCAGGATATTGGATTACCCTTTGAAGAACTGCTCTACCGGGTGGCAGAGGTTCCGGGTGTGGAAAGGGTGCGCTTTACCACGGGACACCCAAAGGACATGACCGAAAGGATAGCAAGGGCAATGGGAGATATTCCACAGATATGCGAGCACATACACCTGCCCCTTCAGGCAGGTTCGGACAGAATCTTAGGTCTGATGGACAGGGGCTACGTTAAAGAGGAATACCTTGAAAAGGTTCAGATGCTCAGAGAATATGTGAAGGGTATAACCTTCTCCACGGACATCATAGTAGGCTTTCCTACGGAGACCGAGGAGGACTTTGAGGAAACCCTTGATGTTTTGAGAAGGGTGAGGTTTGAGCAAGTATTTTCCTTCAAGTATTCACCAAGACCGGACACACCTGCCTACTCCATGGAAGGACAGGTTAAGGAAGAAGTAAAGAGCGAGAGGATGACAAGACTGCTTGAGCTCCAAAAAAGCATAATCGGGGATATAGCTCGTTCCTACCAAAATACTGAACAGGAATTGCTCCTGGAAAGCTACGAGGGTGGAAAGCTTATGGGTAGGACAAGAACTAACCGCTGGGCGAGCCTAAGGGGTGAGGAAAGCCTGCTTGGAAAGGTGGTAAGGGCAAAGGTTACAGACTCAAGAGCCTTCAGCATGGAATGTGAGCTTTTGGAAGTAGTCAGATAATAATAAAGGCAGTTGCTACGGGGTTAGGTTGGAAGTAAATTTATAGAGCGGAGGTTTGACATGATAGAGATGGTGGTGCACGGAGTTACCCTCGACCCGGTTTCTCAGATGCCCATTGTAGTCCTGAGAGCAAAGGACAATGAGGAAGTTCTGCTTCCTATATGGATAGGCATATTTGAAGCGGATAGCATAGTTAGACACCTACAGAAAGTGGAACCACCGAGACCTATGACCTACGAGCTTGCTAAAAACGTTATCGAGAGTATGGGCGCAAGGCTTGAAAAGGTGATAATAAACGACCTTAAAGATAGCACCTACTATGCGGAGCTTCACATCCTTCACGGGAACAACCTCATAGTTATAGACTCAAGACCCAGCGACGCCATAAACCTCGCCCTAAGGTTCGAAGCCCCCCTCTTCGTGGAAGAGGAGGTTTTGGAGAAATCCAAAGTGCCAAAACCAGAAGAAGAGGAGGAGAGGGAGAAACTCAAGGAGTGGCTTGAGAACATAAGGCCAGAGGATTTTGAAAAGGGCAACTAAAAGGTAAAATGGAACTTGAAATACTGGAGAAACTCAGGGAGATAAAAGACCCGGAGATACCCATAGATATAGTGAACTTAGGGCTCATATACGGCGTGCAGGTTAAAGAAAAGGTGGCTTACATAGACATGACCCTTACCGTGCCTTCCTGCCCAGCAAGGGGCTTCTTCGCCCAGCACATAAGAGAGCACATACTTAGAAACTTTCCCCAGCTGTCTGATGTTGTGGTAAACTTTGTATTTGAGCCTGTGTGGAGCAGGGATAAGATTTCTCAAGAGGGGTTGGAAAGGCTTAGGAGTATGGGATGGAATATTTAAAGGATAAGTTTAGAGCTCTGGCGGAAGCCATAGAGAGAGAATCGGTGCTGGTGCATCGTGCCGCTTTGGTGGACGGCTATAGGGACATATACAAGCTGAGCAGGCTTGGAATAGATAAAGTAATTAAAAAAGCCACCGAGTATGGGGGTAGGAAGGGTGCAAAGATACTCAAGGAGAGGTATGGCATATTTACCGACAGGCTTGACGAGGCTTTGGATGTGCTTACCGTTATAGCCGAGTCCTCACGCCTGCTTGATGTTTTTGAGTATGACCTTGATAGGATGGAGATAAGGGTGGACGGTTCCATATTGGTGGAAGCGGTAGGTGACAGCAAAAAACCCGTATGCGAGCCTATGGCGGGTTTTTTTGAAGGGTTTTTGAGCGAACTCCTTGAGAAAAGGCTTAGCGTCAAGGAAGTAGCCTGCAAGGCACAGGGACACGAAAGATGCGTTTTTAAGATAAGTCTCAAGTAGGATGGTTGTTATAAGGGTAAGGACTACGAAACACACGAGCTTCGTGAACATAACCAGTCAGGTGAGGGAGGCGGTCAGGTCCTCTGGTGTGAGGTCGGGCATGTGTTTGGTCTATGTGCCCCATACCACTGCCTGCGTGTTTGTTAACGAAGGTGCTGACCCAGATGTGGTGAAGGACATAGCCTACTCACTGGAAAAGCTCATTCCTTGGAAGGACAGCTATGCCCACGGAGAAGGCAACTCGGCCGCACACATAAGGAGTGCCTTGGTAGGCAACTCAAGGGTCATTCCAGTGGAGGATGGAGAGCTGGTGCTGGGCACCTGGGAAGCCATATTCCTTGCGGAGTTTGACGGTCCAAGAGAGAGGAAGGTTATAGTCAAAGTGATAAAGGAGGATTGAAATGGAGTATGTGGTAGCTTTTCTCGTCCTAATAGGTGTGCTCATATGGTTTCACGAACTGGGGCACTTCCTAATGGCAAAGCTCTTCAAGGTTAAGGTGGAGGTTTTTTCCATAGGCTTCGGTCCTGTGCTTCTGAGCAAAAGGGTAGGTGAGACGGAATACAGATTGTCCGCACTACCCCTCGGTGGCTTTGTAAAGCTATACGGAGAGGAGGAAAATCTGGAAGACCCAAGAGCTTTCTCCTCCAAACCCAACTGGCAGAAGATACTTATAGCCTTTGGTGGTCCTCTCTTTAACCTTATCCTTGCAGTGCTCTTATTTGCCTTTCTTTCAACCCTTGGCAGAGAGATGCCCAAGTATGCCCTCGAAAAGCCCATCGTAGGGCATGTAGTAGAAGGCAGTCTGGCTCAGAAGTTGGGCATAAGAGAGGGCGACCTTCTTCTGGAGATAAACTCTAAGAGGGTGGAAAGCTGGAAGGATGTGGAAAGGGTGGTTTTCAGAAGCATACTTGACAAAAACTGGGAGGTAAAGGTTCTGAGAGAGGGAAAAGTGCTCAGCCTCTCCGCCAGAGAGAGCCTGGCACGCTCCGCGGGTTTTGGTGCGGAGCCTAACCTACCGCCCATAGTGGGTGGCGTGGTAAAAGATAGCCCCGCCTTTCAGGTGGGCATACGAGAGGGAGATGTGGTGCTTAGGGTAAACGGTGTTGAAGTCAAGGGATGGTATGAGCTTGTAAAGGAGGTCAGGAAGTCTGGGGACAAGCCCATTACACTTACCCTAAGGAGAGGTTCTCAGGTTGAAGAGAAGACCCTCGTTCCTAAGGTAGACCCAAAGAGTGGAACACCCATGCTGGGCGTGGCACCCTACATAGAAAGGGTAAAGATAGAAAAACCGGTGCAAGAGGCTATTTTTGAAGGTGTGGAGAGAACCTACATGCTTAGCCTTCTATCTCTAAAGGCTATCTGGAGCCTCCTGACTGGCGGTCTGTCCATAAAGACCCTGGGAGGACCTATAGCCATAGCCCAGCTGGCGGGAGAGTCTGCTCAGCAGGGGATACTGCCCTTTATAGGCATGATGGCTTTTATATCGGTTCAGCTTGCAATTTTTAACCTCATACCTTTGCCCGTCCTTGACGGTGGACTTATACTCTTATTCCTCGTAGAGTCCTTAAGGAGGAGACCCCTATCGCCCAAGTTCAAAGAAGCTTGGGTAAAGGCTGGCTACGCCATAATAATAGCCCTTGCGGGCTTCGTGCTCATAAACGACATACTAAGGATACTGAGCGGTGGAAGGTTCTAAAAGGGTCTTCCTGGCACCTTCTCCCAGTCTTTGAGGAAGAGCTCAATACCCTTGTCGGTAAGGGGGTGTTGGAAGAGTTTTTTGAGCACATCGAAGGGCATGGTGCATATGTCCGCACCTATAAGGGCTGCCTCTACCACATGCATGGGATGTCTTACGCTGGCGACGATTATCTCCGTATCCGTTATGTCGTAGTTATCAAATATCTGTTTCACATCTCTTATGAGCTTCATACCGTCGCTGGATACGTCGTCTATCCTACCTATGAAAGGAGAGACAAAGCTTGCGCCCGCCTTTGCCGCAATAAGCGCCTGTGCTGGTGAGAACACGAGGGTCACATTGGTGGGTATACCCTCCGATTCAAGAGCCTGAACCGCCTTCATACCCTCTGGCGTCATAGGTATCTTTACCACCACGTTGTCTCCGAGCTCCGCCAGCATCTTCCCCTCCTTTACCATACCCTCCGCATCTCTGGAAACCGTCTCAAGGCTCACAGGACCATCTACCAGCTGGAGTATCTCCTTTGCAACCTCTAAAAAGGGTCTTCCCGTCTTGGCTATGAGGGTAGGGTTTGTGGTTACGCCGTCCAGTATGCCCCACTCGAGAGCCTGCTTTATCTCTTCCACATTGCCCGTATCGAGGAAAAACTGCATGGCTTACACCTCCTGAAGTATTCTCTGATGTCTTACAACACCGACGAACACTTTCCTAATTATACCACCCTTGACCACCAGGGTCGTGGGTGTGGCTATTATGCCCATCTTCTGAGCCAGTTCGTAGCCCTCTTGCTTTGCTACATCCAGCTCCAGCACCTCCACCCTTTCCTTCAACTTTTCTATCTCAGGTTTCATGACCCTGCAAGCACCGCACCGCTCCGAGTAAAAGTAAACCACGCCGTCTTTTAAGCCTTCGAAAGTCTTCCCCTGCATACTCCTACCCCTCTTGACCGCATAAAGCCTCAAAAGAGCCATAAAGCCAAAAAACAGAGCAAGAAAGAGAGCTATAAGCTTCAGAAAGCTCTCCATTCACTTCACCTCTTACGTTTAGTATAACAGAGAGCACTATAAGACCCAGGACCTGCCTTCTCTTTCCAAAAAGTCCACTGCGGGTGGTGGCACTTTTACACCCTTTTGGTAAATAAAGGGTTCATCGCTCACATCAATATAAGGCTGGACAATTTCCCAGAGGGCTTCTATTTCGTCACCTCTTATGAAAAGAGACTGGTCTCCTTCAACCAGGTCCAAGAGCAAAACCTCATAGGCTTCTTCAAACTCTGTAGGGAAAAGGTATTCCATGGAAGTCTCCACCGGACAAGCAAGAAACCTGCCAGTAGGAGGTCTGAGTTCAAAGGCAATCCTGAGCTTGCTCTCAGGTGCCATCTGAAAGCTTATCCTGTTCTGATAGGGTTTACAGTCTAAGAGTCTGGTAAAGCTTTGGGGCATTTCCTTGAAGACCAGGGTTATCTGGGTAAGCTTCTCCGCAAGGGCTTTGCCCGTCATGAGGTAGAAGGGCACGCCGTGCCAACGAAAGTTTTCCACAAACACCTTAGCACATAAAAAGGTCTCTGTGCGCGACCTTTCCACACCTGCATCCTGTAGATATCCCTCATACCTTCCCCTTATGAGCTTCTGAACATGGGTGTTTTTCAGAACTTTTACCTTCTCATCCCTGATGAACTTCTCTGACATTTGGGCTGGCGGTTCCATAGCGGTAAAGGCAAGCATCTGAAGCATGTGATTTTGGAGCATGTCCCTTACCGCCCCTACTTTATCGTAGAATTCACCCCTACCTTCCACTCCTATCTTCTCAAGGGCAACTATCTGCACGTGGTCTATAAAGTTCCTGTTCCAGATGCCCTCAAATATGGCGTTGGAAAACCTAAGTGAAAATATGTTCTGCACCGTATCCTTGCCCAGAAAGTGGTCTATGCGGTATATCTCCTCCTCTATGAAGTATCGGTAAAGTAGGTCGTTTAACTTCTTGGCGGACTTGAGGTCAAAACCGAAGGGTTTTTCCACCACTATCTTCCTGGGGTTTGTGTAGTCTCTCAGTAGTCTTCCAAGGTTTCTTATGGCATCCTCAAAAAGGTAGGGGCTGAGGGAGAGAAAGAAAATAAGCTCCTGACCCTTTAGCTTTTCTATGGCTTTACCCAGTTCCACATAGGAGCTCCAATCCTTGGCATCAAAGGGTATGAAGTTGCACAGCTTACCCAGACCTGCATCCAGTTGGCATACCACCTGCTCCCAGTCCTCCTTTTTGCTACGGGCGAGGGAATAAACCCTGTCAAGTCCCTTAAGGTATCCCTTCTGGTATAGCCTTGAAAGGGAAGGAAAGAGCTTTTTTTTGGCTAAGTCACCTGTGCCACCGAAGATAAATAGAGAAAAGGGTTTATCCGCCATGCTGTTTCATGAGTTCCACTATAAAGTCTTTTGCCCTATCCACCGAAGGGGCACATTTCATAGTATGGGTAGTTCCTCCTGTGCCTACGAGCAAGAGAGCGCCATGGTTAAAAAACCCAGAAAGCAGAAAAAGAAGGGGCATATAGACCATGAGCGCAAACAGGCTCATCATCGCAAAGCTCCAAGTGCAGCGTCTACTCCGCACCTCCTCCATCTCCTGCCCTCTTCACCTCGTGTCTTCCAAACTCATACCTGAGACCTGCCAGAAGTCTGTCTCTGAAAGAGTTCTCCTGCCTTGACCTGAAACGAGCAAAAAGAGCCTCCGCTATAGTTGGCACTGGCACTGCTCTATTTATGGCTTCTTCCACCGTCCAGCGCCCCTCGCCCGTGTCCTCTACGTAGGGCTTGAGACTTTCCAACCCTCCAAAGTCCTCAAAAACCCTCTGAGTAAGCTCCATGAGCCAGCTTCTTATTACACTGCCCGTGTTGTATATCCTAGCGACTTCTTTAAGGTCATACCCAAAACCACTCTCTTTTAAAAGCTCAAAGCCCTCACCTATAGCCTGCATAAAGGCATACTCTATGCCGTTGTGAACCATCTTGGCAAAATGCCCCGCACCAGAGGGTCCTAAGTGGGCATAACCCACGCCTTCGTAAGAAAGGTCTTTGAAGAGCTCTTCCACCCTTTCAAAGGCAGACCTTTCTCCGCCCACCATAAGGCAGTAGCCCAGCTCCTCTCCATACACGCCGCCGCTTACTCCCGCGTCCAAGAAGTAAACCCCCATACCCCTTAAACTCTCCGCCCTACGCTGAGAGTCTTTGTAGTAGCTATTGCCTCCGTCTATAACTACATCGCCTTCTCTCAGGTAAGGCTCAAGGCTTTGAAGAACTTCGTCAACCACTACGTGAGGAACCATAAGCCATAGGACTTTCTGAGCTTCCTCTCCGAGAGCTACGAGGTTTTCTATCACCATCAGCTGAGCCTTTGCCCTTTCTCTTGCTTGCGGGTCTGCGTCGTAACCCACCACCTGATGACCCTTTTTTGCAAGCCTTCTTGACATACCAAGACCCATCCTCCCCAAACCTATCATAAAGAGCTTCATGGTTTACATTTTATCCGTATCCAAAAAGCAGGTCAAGTATGCCAGGCTCTATCTGAACCTCCCAGTCCTTATAGCTTTCCTCCTTGTTAAGCACTACCAGATAGCCCTCCCTTTCAAAGTAGAGGATAAGCTTGGCAAGGTTGGCAAGACCGCACAGCTTTCCGCTCTTGAGACTGGTTATTCTGAGCCTTGGCTGGGGGGTGTCCGCCTCTCTGTAGAGGGTTAAAAGCTCGTCCTTAAGGTTGTAGTGTAGGGTTTCAAAGTCGCACACTCAGAGCCTCCTTGACCACCTCAGAGTCTTTAAAAGGGTATTTTACACCTTTTATCTCCTGATAGTCCTCGTGACCCTTACCTGCAACCACCACCACGTCCCCCTCCTCTGCCGTGTGGAGGGCAAGCTCAATGGCTTTCCTTCTGTCTGGCTCTACCAGGACCTTTTTTCTGTCCTGTATGCCCTCCAGTATATCCTGAATGATGGCTTCTGGCTCTTCAAACCTCGGATTGTCAGAGGTAACTATTACAAGGTGAGAGAGGCTCTCCGCCACACTTCCCATAAGGGGTCTTTTGCTTCTGTCTCTGTTGCCACCTGCACCAAAGACGGATATAAGCCTATTCTTGGCAAGGGCTCTTGCGGTCTTTAACAACTTTTCGAGGGCATCGGGCGTGTGGGCATAGTCCACCACCACCATAAAGCCCTTGCCTTCGTAAGTCTCAAACCTGCCCGGCACTCGCACCTCCCTTATGCCCTCTTCTATAGTCTCCGCAGACAGCCCCCAGAGGAAGCCAAGAAGAATGCCCAAAGAGAGATTGTAAGCCTGAAAGCTCCCCCTAAGGCTTGAAAAGAACCTATATTCTTTGCCTTCATACTCTACGCTGAGCCATGAGCCCCCAAAGCCTGTGGAAAAGTCCCTTATCTTCAAGTCTCCATGCCTTCCGTAGGTCTTTGCCCTGCGTGCCATGCCCAATAGCCTCTGCCCCCAAGGGTCATCCCCGTTTATGAGAGCGTGCTCGTATTCATACTCGGTAAAGAGCCTCGCCTTTGCCATGAAGTATTCTTCCATGGTGTGGTGATAGTCCAGATGGTCCTGACTGAGGTTGGTAAAGGCTACCGTGTGAAAGTTCGTCCCCCAAACCCTTTTCTGGTCAAGGGCATGAGAAGAGACCTCACATACCACCGCCTCAGCTCCTTCTTCTTTCATGGCTTTGAGGGTAGAATGCCACTTTATGGGGTCTGGCGTAGTCCTTCCCTCGTATTCGTAAACCTTCTCTCCAAGCCTGTAGTATATGGTGCCTATGAGCCCCGTCTTGATGCCCCCACCGTTGAGGATGGACTCCACCACATGGGTGCTGGTAGTCTTTCCGTTGGTGCCAGTGATGCCTACCACCTTCAAAGACTTGGAGGGTTCGCCAAAAAACAGACTGGAAAGCTCGCCGAGGGCTCTGCGCGTGTCTTCCACCTTAAGGATACGGGGGTCTTTGACTTTCACCTCCCTCTCTACCAACACCCACTTGGCACCTCTATGCAAGGCTTCTTCCACAAAGGAATGTCCGTCCGCCTGAGTGCCCTTTACTGCTACAAAGATGTAGCCCTCTTTTACCTCTTTTGAGTTTGCACTTATACCCCTCGCATCTTTGAAAATTCCCCGCAGGTCCATGCCTTATTTTTCTGTTATGGTTTCTTCCACCTTCATACCAAAGTGCCTGCCCGCTTCTTCCACATAACCTAAAACTTCATCCCCCTCCTTTAGCTCCACCACAGAAACTGGCGTTCCCTCTGGTTTTGTAAGTCTTATGGTCTCTGCGTTCTGTAGTATGGCACTGACCTTTTTGTTTTCGTGTTTTCCCTCCACCAGAAGCATGGGTCTTCTTTCTACCTTTGACCTTCCCACATCCACAAGTCTGCCCCTGCCCTGATGGTCGTATACCATGACCGGCTCTCCTGCGGAGAGCTCACACAGATACTTGGTTTTGTTGCCGGGAACTCTAATATACATGTGCACCGCCCCAGCGTTGACCCTAAAGGGTCTTGAGGCTACGTAAGGGTTTTCTTCGGTCTCTGCGTGCACCAGAAACATACCGCCCGAGGAATTACCCACTAACATCCCCTCACCCCTCTTTAGCATAGAAGTGGTGTCTACGCAAACCCTGTCACCAAGCCCCAGAGGAAGTATTCTGGTAATCTTGACAACCACCAAAGGAAGCCTTTCCTCCTCTTCCTCCAGCACCTTGCCCACCTTTTTTATAGTGTTCATGTCCTTTGTTTTTAGCACCACGCCCTTGACACCTTTTTCCAGCACCCTCAGTGCCAGCCTTGCCTCTTCTTCGTTCTTCACCACTGCGTAGAGCTCCTCTCTCTGGGCTATGAGGTTTTCAAGGGGTATGACCGTCCAGTCGGTTGTCTCTACAACCACCTTTACGTGAGCTGGATACCTGCCAGCCCTTTCTTCATCTTCCTTACCCTTTATGAGCACGTAAACAAAGTCCTGCCCCTCCTTTAGGTCTCCATCCTCTCTTGAGGCTACGAGCACCCTCCCCAGAGCTCTTACCTCCTGAACCCTTGAAGGTTCAGAGAGAAGTAGGACTTTTGCCCCCGATTCCAGAGCGGTGGTTATGAGCTTTTTGTCAAATTCCTCAACCCAATACCAAAACTCCTTCATGAAAAAGATTATAGTATGGAGGTGGGTTCAATGTAAAGGAAGCTCTAACTCTCTTAACTACACGCCACGCAAACTTTTATCTTCCTTGGCGTATTTACCCTTTTTGCAATAGGAAGAAGGCTTCACAGAGTATGTGCAAGGAGTAGAGCTTTTAATATCTGTAGCGGAGGAGCTAAACCTTAATCAGCGTATATGGCTTTAACTCTATGGGTTTAACTCGCCCGAAAGGTAGCCTTTTAGTATGGGGTCTGTAATTTCGTATTTTCCTCTTTCCCTCCTTCTCAAAAGCCCGTTGAGTCTCAGCTTTTCAAGAACTTTTGTTACCATCTGACTCTTTATGTTTAACTTTTTGTAAGGGTTTTCGCCTCTGGCTATGGCTCTGAGCACTTCTATGGCATGTTTAGTGACCTTTGCCTTCTCTACCAGGAGTTCTACATAATTCATCTCTTCAGAGAGGAGCTCCTCAAAACTCTCAAGGGCATCTTTTCCCGTGTTTAACTTTTGGAGATACCTTGAGGTGTAGTAAGGATGTCCCTCCAGCCATTGTAAGAACGTTATGGCATGGGGCAAGAGGCTTAGCGTATTCTCTGCAAACTTTAACACCTCTCCAAGGTTGAGAGCTCCTAACTCCACAAGCGTCCCAAACCTAAAGAAGGCACCGTCCTTACTTAGGAAAACCTTCTCCATTATGCTCTCCTGCGAGCCTGAAAAGATGTAGGAAACTCCCTTGTGATGTTGGATAACGCTTCTAAAGAGTTTGACCAGTTCCTGAGCTTTATACAGCTCTCCAAACTCATCGTAGGCAACCACCACTCTTCTATTTTCCTTCTCTGATATTATCTGTGGAATCTCCAAAACCTTTGACATTCTTACCAGCGGGCTACTCTTCTTACCACTAAGGTCTATCTCTATGCCGAGCTCTTCAAAAACCACCCTTGCCCTCAGAGATATCCCACCCACCATCTTTTTCACAGTGCCTGCAAGACCCATACCCTTATAGAAGACTTCCAGCATGTATTCCATAAGAGCTTCCTCATCGCCCGAGTAGGGCATAAGGTCAATGTAGAAGACTTTGTAAGCGTCTCTGAGCTCTTCAAAGACCCTTTTTATGAGGGTGGTCTTTCCAAACCTTCTGGGTGCGGTCAAAACAAAGCTTTCCCCCCTTAAAAGCCCTTCCTTTAGCCTTTTAAGTTCCTCCTCTCTGTTTATAAACCACATTAGTTCATAATTATAAACCAAAAAAGTTTATTTATAAACCAAAAGGGTTTATAATCTCTAAAGCCTGCTCCTAAAGGCTCTGTCAAGCACGGATTTTTCAGTATGCGTTGGAGTTGTTCAAGTTTAAAAGTTACTGGCTCTTTGCCAGCAGAAGCGTAGGTTTTAATCTTTCAAGGACTTGTTCTTTTCCTTCTGTGTCCGTTACTATAAGGTCAAAGGCTATGGACAATTTGTCTGCGAAAAAGTTAAAGAGTTCTTTGTAAACCCTCCAAAAGTTTTTACCGCTTAGGTCTTCGGAGACTACGGCTATAAGGTCTACATCGCTAAGCCCTCTGTAGTCTCCTCTTAACAAAGAGCCAAAAAGGTAAACTTCTTTCACAAAAGGGGAACTCTCTACAAGCTCTTGGCTAAACTTGTGGAGCTCCTTCAGGAGTTTCTCCCTGTCTAAATAAAAAAGACTTGCAGAAGTTGTGGATATTCTCACACGCACGCAGAGCCTCCTCTGATTCTTCTTCAGTATAATACTCGGAAGGTTTACCTGCGGGCAAGCCGTTAGGGTATCGCGTGGGTATGTAGTAGGTATCCAAAAGCCTTGCGGATTTTTCTACTTCTTTTGGTATGTTCAATCCGTATTCTTTAAGGGTTTTGAGAATGCCTGTGAGAGAGTGTCCCCATACCTCAAGGTTCATAGCCATGCAAAGAGCTTTCAGAGCTTTCTCAGCGGATTGTTGTGAAGTAAAGCAGGCCCACTCGTAATACGCATGCTGGTGGTCTAAAAGTGCCTTTTCTTTGTCTCTTAACGCTTGCTCCCACCAGTCTTTCCATCTGTTCATGCTAATAGTGTAAGATAAATGAGCCACTGCTTAAACTTCTTAACATAGCTTGTAGGTAAAGCTCTTTATAAAGACTGTGGCTCTTAATGGGTTAGAGGCAGGATGTTAGTGGTTAGGTGCAATAAAACTGAAGTTTTCTCCTCTTAGCAACCCTTCTGTCTATAAACCACATGGGTTTACAATTGTAAACCAAAAAAGTTTATTTATAAACCAAAAGGGTTTATCATCTCTAAAGCCTGCTACTAAAGGCTCTGTCAAGCGCGGATTTTTCAATATGCGGTGGAGTTGTTCAAGTTTCTGGACGGTGCTTTAGTTATTGTTCTTTCCGTCTGCGTAAGGTATAAATTTTAAGGTATGGCGGAAGAATCCCTAAAAGAGCTATACAACAAGGACTTTCCTCTCTGGGCAGAGAAAAACCTCCAGCTTTTGAGAGAAAAAGCCTACGACCAAGTGGATTGGGAAAACCTCTTAGAGGAGATTGAGGACATGGCAAGGTCTGACTTAAAGGCGTGCGTTAGCCATCTTGCGGTCGTTTTGGAACACCTTTACAAGTGGGACCACTTTAGAAACTTGGCGGGTGGCGAGGTTGCGGGTAGAAGTTGGATTAAAAGCGTAAACAACGCAAGGACGGACATAGAGGCTATTTTAGAAACTTACCCAAGCCTTGCTCCAAAACTGCCTCAAGAACTGGACAAGGCGTGGATACAGGCAAAAAGTAGGCTCAAAAAATGGTTGGAAAACAACGACTACGAGCCTAAGAATTTCCCCATACCAAACGAGTGCCCTTATACCTACGAGGAAGCCATGAACAGAGATTTGAAGAAGGAAGCAAACTCATGAAAACTGCAAGCCATGATGTCTGCATCGCAGAGCTTAAAGCCCGCCCCTAAAAGCTCTGTCAAGCACAGACTTTTCAAGGAGCTCTACTTCCTCCTCCATCTGCTTCTTTTCTCTGAGGGCTTCTCTTACTATGCGGTGGACTTGCTCAAGCTTTTGGACTTTGCGTTTTTGTTCTTGAAGAGGGGGGAGGGGGACGGGAAGTTGGATGAATTCTCTGACTCTTAAGTTTCTCAATCCAGTGGTGGTATCTTGGGCTTTTAGGTATATTTCACGAGCTGATGGACTATGAAGATAGTATAGGCAAAAGTGGGGGAGTAGGATATCTTGTTTAGCTCTTAGACGAAGCATGAAATTAGAGAATAAATATTCCTTGCTTTCGTCTGTTTTCTTAAACAAGACGGCCCAACCTACTAAGTGTGGACTTCCACTTGATTTATTTACAAGAATGTCCCCGTCCTTTAGAGTATATTTGGACGCTATATGCTTGCTTATCTTCCTAACCAGAGCAGTGTTTGGATTTATATACATACCACTTATCTCCGTTGACCTAATAACTGGATATCCTTCATCTTCATTTTCTGCTTCTGGACCCCATATGCCACTTGCATACTCACACACCTCCCCCAACTTAACCCACTTCCAGCCATCTGGGAGCTCTGAGCTGGGGCGTGGGAAGGTGTGGAAGAGAACGGACTTCCACAGGGCTTCCGCTTCTTTTCTTGCTCCTTCTACTTCTCTTTAGCTCCTTGGTGCGAGAGAATATTTCCTGTATTTTCTGGACTATGCGTTTTTGTTCTTGGAGAGGGGGTAGGGGGATAAGTGCACTAATAATATAATTCTTGCTTACTCTTTGTCTGCTACTTGTAGCTCCAGTAGCGTATTTTAATATCTGCGACAAAAAAAGCTCACTCTTTAAGTATACTCCTAAATAGTCAATAGAAATTGATTCCTGCATTGGGTATAATGGTAAAAACTCAGTTGACGCTATTGATTCACCGTCGTGATATGTTTCTTTTACAATCCAAACTCTCGGTTTATCTGGATTTAATTTTGAAAACAAACAAACTTCTGGTTTTATCTTTATTTTATTACTACCTATGTCCTTCCCATACCTTACCTCTGGTTCACTTCCGCTATCATATGCAAGAATGCTATATAAGTAAAATTTTCCTTCTGGGTTTCTATAGGGATACACAGATGAAATGTGTATTTTACACACCTCCCCCAATTTAACCCACTTCCAGCCCTCTGGCAGTTGCCAAAGATTATTCATTCCTACCCTCCTCGTAGCCGTTGCCAAGAATGTCGCTAAGCTCTTCCAACAGGCTTTCTATTTCTCTCTTCCTTTCCATCAAGCTGGCAAGTATGTCTATGGGCTCTGGCATGTGTTCTGGGTCTCCCGCCATAGGATTTCTCGCAGAAAGGTCGTATTCTCTTGCCTTGACCTCCTCCACGCTAACAATCCAAGACCTCTCAGAGAGACAATCCTCTCTTAGACCTCTGCCCTTCCTGTAAGCATCCCAAGCCCTCCAGAGCCTGCGTGCTTCCTCAAAGTGTTTGTCCTGTATAGGATTGCTTATGCTAAAACTTCTAAGCCCTTCTGGCAGTGGTAGCTCGTAATACCATATCTCCTTGGTTGGTCCAGGTCTTTCAAAGAATATAAGAGCGGTCTTTACATTTGAATAGGGTGCAAAAGTGCCCGGTGGCAAGCTAACTATGGTATGTAGGTTAAACTCTTCCAAGAGATTCTTCTTTACCTCCGCAAAAGCTCCGCCTCTGAAGAGCGTGCCTTCTGGCACTACCATGCCACACCTTGCCCCGTCTTTTCTCTTTAGCTTTTTCATTATGTGCTGTAAAAACAGAAGCTCCGTTGCCTGAGACTGAATGGGGAAGTTTTGCTGTATGTGTTTTCCTTCCTTTCCGCCAAATGGTGGGTTTGTTAGAACTACGTCAAACCTCTCTGAGGGGTTTCTTATGTCTTCCTCAAGGGTGTTTTTTCTCAAGACCTTTGGCGTATGTATGCCGTGGAGAACCATGTTCATAAGTCCTAACATGGCTGGTATGGGCTTCTTTTCCTGACCGTAAAAAGTTCTATTTTGAAGCATCTCTAAGTCTTGAGTGGTCTTTGCCTTATTTTCCATCCACAGAAATGCTTCTATCAAAAACCCACAAGTCCCGCAGGCTGGGTCGTAGACGGTCTCCCCTATCTGAGGGTCCACCAGCTCTACCACAAACCTTACCACTGGTCTTGGCGTGTAAAACTCGCCAGCCATCTTGTTTTCGTGTCCCAGCCTTCTGAGCAGTTCCTCGTAAACCTGAGAAACCGTAAAGGCATCCTCGCGGCTATGAAAGTCTATAGAATCCACAATTTGTATAACATCCATAAGGTTATAACCGCTGGCACAGACTATCACATTCAGGTCAGAAAAAACACTTCTTATGGTATCCCTTACGGGACTACCGCTCAGGTTTTTCAGATAAGGTATAAGGTCGTTGTGGATGAAAGAGAGAAGCTCTTCAGCTCTCCAGCTTTTCCTTGCCCAGTCTTTCCAACGGTATGGCTTTTCTATTACGGGTTTGTAAGGCTCTCCTTTGTATATGGCTTTGCTTTCCCAATCTTCCTCCTGCGCATCCAAAAACCTCAAAAACAAAAGCCAAGAGAGATGCTGGACGTATTCCATTATGCCAGTGCAGTTGTTGTCCCTGCGCAGAATGTCGCAGGCACGCCATATTTCGCTCGCTAAGTTTTTAGTCATCGCACTTCCTCCACGGGATATATTCTTTCTACTACCTCACCAACCGCCCTTCTAAGCCCTTCCACGCCCCCAAACCTTTTGCTTACGCCCACTATCCTCCCCCACTCTTTGAAGGGTGAGAGGTCAAAGAGCCTTTCGCTGGTCATTTCCTCTATGCCCCAAGCTCTGTAGCGGTCAAGAAGTTCTTCAAGGACCTCCTTTGCCTCTGGTTTGAAAGACTTTAAAAACCTTCCTTCTCTGTTCATAAAGGCTTTGTACCTTTCTTCCCTGCTTCTGAGAGGGCTTTTGAAAGACAGGTGAGCCAATAGGTCAAAGGTGTCTATGTGGCTTAGGTCTTCTACCTCCGAAAGAGCGGTAGGCTCCGCATCTTGCGAGCGTAGATATTGCATAAATTCCCTCCTCTTTGCGTTATCTATCCATATGTTCCTTAACTTCTCTAAAGTGCCTACCTTTTGTCTTACCTTACC
>JANWWH010000016.1 GCA_025056375.1 Aquificaceae bacterium | reverse complement strand
CTAAAATATTTAGCTTGTGTTAGAGGTGAAAGGTCATGATACAGAGGCAAGGTTATGCGAATGTGGCGGATAACTCGGGTGCCAAGAAGGTGCAGATAATAGGCATACCTTACGCCCCGAGGAAATACGCAACTGTGGGTGATGTGGTTACGGTAACTGTAAAGGTAGCTGCACCAAATGGCGCCGCTAAGAAAGGAAAGGTTTACAGGGCGGTGGTGGTGAGGACAAAGAAGGAAGTGAGGCGTTTGGACGGCAGTTACATAAAGTTTGACGACAATGCGGTAGTTCTCCTCAACCAGTATGGAGAACCCCTCGGCACTCGCATACTCGGACCTATAGCAAGAGAAGTTAGGAACAGAGGCTTCACTAAGTTGGCATCGCTTGCACCGGAGGTAGTGTGATGGCGCAGAAAATAAAGAAAGGCGACAAGGTTGTAGTCACGAGAGGCAGAGAAAGGGGCAAGGTAGGTGAGGTTATAAGTGTGCTGAGAGAAGAAAACAGGGTAGTGGTGAAAGATGTGAACTTGATAAAGAAACACTTGAGGGAGATACCAAATGTGAGAGAAGGTGGTATATACGAGATTGAGGCACCGATACACATAAGTAACGTAATGCTGGTATGTCCCAAGTGTGAAAAGCCCACAAGGGTGGGTATAAGAAAGATTATGGATGGAGATGTGATAAGGAAGTATAGATACTGCAAGAAGTGCGAGGAGAATATAGACCTTATAAGAGAAAAAGTGAGGGTTAAGGCATGAGCGTGGAGACCAAATATGTCCCGAGGCTATACACAAAATACAGGGAAGAGGTAGTGCCCCAGCTTGTGAACCGCTTCGGTTACCGAAACCCCATGGAAGTGCCAAGGATTGTAAAGGTAGTGGTCAACATGGGCGTAGGTGAGGCGGTGGGTGACATAAAACAGCTTGAGAGGGCGATGGAAGACCTTAAGGCAATAACGGGTCAACAGCCAGCGGTCAGAAGAGCCAAAAAGTCGGAGGCTGGCTTTAAACTCAGGAAGGGTATGCCCGTAGGTCTTAAGGTGACCCTTAGGAAAGAGAGGATGTGGGACTTCCTTGATAAGCTTATGTCAGTAGCTCTTCCGAGGGTAAAAGACTTCAAGGGTCTCAACCCCCGTTCCTTTGACGGGAGGGGTAACTATGCCTTTGGCATTTCTGAACAGATAGTCTTTCCGGAGATAGACTACGAGAAGGTGGATGCCATAAGGGGTATGGACATAGTAATACACACAACCGCAGAAAAAGATGAGGAAGCCTTCTGGCTTCTTTCTTTGCTGGGGCTTCCTATAAGGAGCGCAGGAGGTTAACATGCCAAGAAAAGCAAAAGTGGCAAAGGATGTGATGCACTTTCCCAAGTATGTGGTGAGGCAGAAAAACCGCTGTCCCCTCTGCGGAAGACCAAGAGGCTTTATAAGGCAGTTTGGTATGTGCAGGTTATGCTTCAGAGAGCTCGCCCTCAAAGGTGAGCTCCCGGGCGTTAAAAAGTCCAGCTGGTAAGGAGGTAAAGGATGGACCCCATAGCGGATATGTTTTCTGCGATTAAAAACGCCATAAGAAGACGGATGGAGCATGTAGATGTGCCCTCTTCTAAGCTGAAGGAAGCTCTACTTGAACTACTCAAGAAAGAGGGTTATATAAAGGACTGGGAAAGACTTCAAGAAGAGAAGAAAGGTAGTCAGTATAAACTGAGGATACATCTCAAGTATCTCGACCCCAAAAGAGAAAGAAATGTCATATCTGAGCTAAAAAAGGTTTCAAAGCCCGGAAGGAGGATATACACCCCCAAGCACCGGATACCCTATGTGGAAAGGGGTTTTGGCATAGCCATACTCTCCACCGATGCAGGTCTTATAACTGACCAGGAAGCGCGTAGGTTAGGCAAAGGTGGAGAGCTCATAGCATACGTGTGGTGAGGTGAGAACATGTCAAGAATAGGTAAAAAACCCATAGAAATACCTCAGGGTGTGAAGGTAAGCCTTCAAGAAGAGGAACTGAGGGTGGAAGGTCCAAAGGGGAAGCTTTCACTGAAGCTCCACCCAGATATAAGGGTTAAGTTGGAAAACAATACGCTAAGGGTTGAAAGACCTACTGACCAACCCTTTCACAGAGCTATGCACGGCACCACCGCAGCCCTTATAAGAAACATGATAAAGGGCGTTACCGAGGGCTTTGTCAAGGTGTTGGAAGTGGTAGGTCTGGGATACAGGGCTGCGGTAAAGGGAAACAACCTTGAGCTTAGTCTTGGACTTTCTCACCCCGTCCTTTACCCCATACCCCCCGATGTGAAAATAGAGGTTAAGGAGAACAAGATATACGTGAGCGGTATCGACAAGCAGAGAGTGGGTCAGGTATGTGCCCAAATAAGGGCTTTCAGAAAACCCAATGTATACAAGGGTAAGGGTATCCGCTACGAGGGCGAGGTGCTCAGGCTTAAGGCGGGTAAGGCTGCCGGTAAAGGCAAGGGTGGTAAGAAGTAAGGAGGTAAAGGATGGCAAAGCTGGGAAGGCATGAGAAGAGAGAAAGAAGGCACAAAAGGATAAGGAAAAAGATTTTTGGAACGCCAGAAAGACCAAGACTGTGCGTATACAGGAGCCTAAATGCCTTCTACGCCCAGATAGTGGATGACACTGGTGGAACCTCAAGGACGCTGGTGTGCGCTTCATCTTTGGAGCCGGAGTTCGTTCAGCTAAAGGGCAGTAGGGGTGGTAAATCCGTTGAGGATGTGCAGAGGGTGGCGGAGGTCCTCGTGAAAAAAGCCCTTGAGAAGGGTATAAAAAGGGTGGTTTTTGACAGGGGCGGTTTTCTCTACCACGGCAAGATAAAAGCCTTTGCGGACAAGTGCAGAGAGCTCGGACTTGAGCTATAAAGGAGGTTAGTATGGGTGGCATAGCCATTGAAAGGCTTATCGACGAAAAGAGGAGGCTTCAGAGGATAGCGGAGCTTGAAGACCAGCTACAGATAGAGGAAAGGCTTATATACGCAAAGAGGACCACCAGGGTCACCAAGGGTGGTAAAAGGTTCTCTTTCAGTGCCCTCGTCATAGTAGGTGACAAGAGGGGTTTTGTAGGTTTTGGTCTTGGAAAGGCAAGGGAAGTGCCCATAGCCATCGCAAAGGCTATAGAAGACGGCAAAAAGCATCTGATAAGGGTGCCCATAGAGAACGGCACGGTTCCGCACGATGTGTCAGGTCACTACGGACCAACCATGATAAAGGTCATACCCGCAAGACGGGGGACGGGTATAGTGGCGGGTGGTGCCGCAAAGCCCATCTTTGAACTTGCGGGTTACACGGACGTGCTCACAAAACTACAGGGTAGCACAAACCCCAACAATGTGGTCAGGGCGGTTTTTGATGCCCTCCTGAAGCTGAGGTCTTTGGAAGAGGTGGCAAGAGATAGAGGTTTGGATGTGGAGCTTCTAAGGAAGAGATATCACATCTACGCAAGAGACCTGCGTATACCCTGAGGAGGCAAGAAGATGGCTAAGTTAAGGGTAAAACTTTTGAGAGGTCTGGCAGGAAAACCTGAAGCTCAGGTGCAGGCGGTCAAAAGCCTGGGTCTCAAGAAAGTGGGTCAAGAGGTCCTTCTGCAAGACAACCCCATGGTGAGGGGTAACCTGCGAAAGGCTATTCACCTTCTTCAGGTAGAGGAGGTTCAGGAATGAAACTTCATGAGCTTGCGCCCAAGGAAGGTGCCACAAAGGAAAAAAGAAGAGTAGGAAGGGGTATAGGCTCTGGGCTTGGAAAGACCTGCGGTAAGGGTCATAAGGGTCAGAAGAGCCGTTCTGGTGATAGAAGGCTTCCCTCTTGGTTTGAGGGTGGTCAAACGCCCCTGCACAAAAGGGTGCCTAAGAGAGGTTTTAGACCTCTTAACAAAGTTGAGTATGCGGTGGTGAACCTCAAGACCCTTGAAAGATACTTCCAGAGCGGTGAAGAGGTAACGCCAGAGCTCCTCCTCCAGAGGGGGCTCGTGCGGAAGGGTATGCCCGTGAAGGTGCTGGGCGATGGCGAGCTTACGAAGACCCTCAGGGTCAAAGCTCACGCCTTTTCTCAGTCCGCAAGGCAGAAGATTGAGTCTTTAGGTGGTGTCTGCGAGGAGTTAAAGTGGTAGAGTATATAAAACAGCTCTTCGGTCTTGAAGATTTTAAGAAGAGGCTTCTATATACCCTTTTCATGCTTGCCATATACAGGCTTGGTAGCCACATACCCCTGCCGGGTATAGACACCACTGCCCTTCAAGAGTTCTTCAAAACCTTTGAGGGCACCATCTTCTACCTCTATGACATCTTCTCCGGCGGAAACCTGGGCAGGATGACCCTCTTTGCCCTCGGCGTGATGCCTTACATATCCGCCTCTATCATGATGCAACTTCTGACGGTGGCAGTGCCCGAGCTCCAGAGGCTTGCCAAGGAAGAGGGCGATTACGGAAGGTATAAGATAAATCAGTATACGAGATACCTGACCCTTTTCGTGGCTCTGGTGCAGTCCGTAGGTATAGCGGTGTGGCTTCAGGGGCAGGTTTCTCCGAAGGGGACGCCCATAGTGCCCGACGCGGGCATACTCTTTTCCTTAACTGCGGTGATAGCACTGGTGTCTTCCACCATGTTTCTCGTCTGGGTAGGTGACAGGATAACGGAGAAGGGCATAGGCAACGGTATGTCTCTTCTCATATTTGCGGGCATAGTGGCAGGCTTTCCCAGCGCAGGCATAAGGGTCTGGGATATGCTAAGGAACGGCGACATATCACCTTTTGCCTTCGTAGGTGCTCTGCTCTTCGTCATAGCGGTGGTGGTAGGTATAGTTTTCATACAGGAGGCGGAGAGAAGGATACCCGTGCAGTATCCCAGAAGACAGATAGGCAGGCAGGAGGTAGTAGGCTCTTCCAGCTACCTTCCTATAAAGATTAACCCCTCGGGCGTCATACCCATCATCTTTGCCCAGTCTCTGCTCATTATACCCTCCACAGTCCTCGGTTTTATCCAGCACCCTATAGCAAGAGCTATGCACGACGCCTTTAATCCTACTACACTACCCTACAACATCCTCTACATAAGCTTTATAATCTTCTTCACATACTTCTATACTGCGGTGCTCATAAACCCGGTTGACGTAGCGGACAATCTAAAGAAGTCGGGTGCCTTCATACCCGGTGTCAGACCTGGACAGGATACCCAAAAATACTTAGAATATACGGTCAATAGGCTTGCCCTCGTGGGTGCCATCTTCCTGAGCGTAGTAGCTGTTGTGCCCATTTTTGTAAGCCTTTGGCTCAACGTGCCCTTTTACTTTGGTGGAACCACTGCACTTATAGTGGTAGGCGTTGCCCTCGATACCATAAACAAGTTAGAGGCACAGCTTCTACAGCAGAGGTATACAAAATACAGGAGGAAGGTAAGGTGATAGTGGTTTTCCTCGGTCCACCCGGTTCAGGAAAGGGGACGCAGGCGAAGGGGCTTTCTCGTCAGCTCGGTCTTGTGCACATATCCACAGGAGACCTACTGAGAGAAGCGGTCAGGAAGGGGACGGAGTTAGGGAAAAGGGCAAGGGAATACATGGAGAGGGGTGAGCTAGTTCCTGACAGCCTTATGATAGCTCTTATAGAAGAGGTCATGCCTCAGGAAGGCGGTTTTATTCTGGACGGCTTTCCCAGGACGGTGATGCAAGCTCTGGCACTGGAGGAGATGCTCAAGAAGCACGGAAAAGAGCTTGACAAGGTTGTGCTCTTTGAGCTACCCGAAGGGGTTGTAGTGGACAGGCTATCTGGAAGGCTTACCTGTCAGGGCTGTGGTGCGGTCTACCATGTTAAGTACAACCCACCGAAGGAGGAGGGAATTTGCGACCTATGTGGTAGCAAGCTGGTGCAAAGAGAAGACGACAAGGAGGAAGTGGTTAGAAGGCGATACAAAGTCTACAAAGAGCAAACCCAGCCACTGGTTGAATTCTACAGGGGTAGGAATATATTAACCAGCTTGGACGCAGGTCAGTCTTTGGAGGAAGTGAGTAGAAGACTTTTAGAGGTGCTGAAGAATGGGGGTTGAACTTTACTCTTTTAAGGAGATAGAAAAGATAAAGAGAGCCTGTGATGTAGTGGTAGGGGTCCTGCAGGCGGTAGCTAAGTCCATAAAGCCGGGCATCTCCACCTACGACCTTGACCTTATGGCAAGAGAAGAGGCAAAAAAGAGGGGGGCAAAACCCGCCTTCCTTAACTACAAACCACCCTTTAGTAACGATAGATTCCCAGCCAGCCTCTGTGTGTCGGTGAACGAGGCGGTGGTGCACGGACTTCCAAAGAAAGAACAGATTATAAGAGAAGGAGACATCGTGAGCCTGGACTTTGGAGCTTATCTGGAAGGATACGCGGGCGATTCCGCCCTTACCATAGCGGTTGGGGAAGTGAGCAAGGAAAAGGAGCTCCTCATGAAGGCTACCAAAGAAGCCCTTCAGGAGGCGGTAAGGGTCTGCGTGCCCGGCAACTGGGTCTCGGACATAGTTGACGCCATCCATCGAGTGGCAAGAAAGCACGGCTTTTATCCACTAAAGAACTTAGGGGGACACGGCATAGGTAGAAAGGTCCACGAAGAGCCCTTTATACCCAACCATCCTGCCACTCTGGCTCAAGAGAAGAAGGACTACAAGCTCAGGCAGGGTATGGTGGTCGCCATAGAACCCATGCTCTCTCTCGGCACGGAGGAGATATCCCATAACGGAGACCGATGGACCGTCATAACCGCAGACAGAAGCCCCGCAGCCCACTACGAGTATGTGGTTGCGATAACAAAGCAGGGTCCCCTCGTGCTTACGGAGTTTGAGAATGGCTAAAAAGAAGGGAGAAGAGAAGCACAAGGAAAAGGGTATAGTGCTGGAGGGTGAGGTATTGGAGGCTCTACCCAACGCCATGTTTAAGGTAAAGCTGGAGACAGGTCACGAAGTTTTGGCGCATGTGTCTGGCAAGATGCGCATACACTTCATAAGGATACTGCCAGGGGACAAGGTGAAAGTAGAGCTGTCACCTTACGACCTTACACGGGGTAGGATAGTATACAGAGGATGATTTATGGTATAATTATTAGCTTACAAGGAGGTAATTATGAAGGTCAAGCCTTCCGTAAAACCCATCTGTGCCAAGTGCAAGGTTATAAGGAGAAAGGGTAGGGTTATGGTTATATGCGAAAACCCCAAGCACAAGCAAAGACAGGGTAGCTAAGGAGGTAAAGGATGGCAAGAATAGCAGGTGTGGACCTTCCTGATGGTAAAAAGCTGGAGGTAGCCCTTACATACCTCTACGGTATAGGCTGGTCAAGGGCAAGAGAGATATGTCAGAAGACGGGGATACCCAGCACAAAAAAGCTGGGTGAACTGACGCCGGAGGAGTTGAACACCATCCGTAAATTCATAGAGCAGAGCTACATAGTGGAAGGAGATTTAAGGCGTGAGGTGCAGATGAACATAAAGAAGCTAATAGACATGGGTTCTTACAGAGGTATGAGACATGTAAAAGGTCTCCCCGTTAGGGGTCAGCAGACAAAAACCAACTCGAGGACCAGAAAGGGTAAGAGGAAGACGGTTGGTGGAACCAAGAAGAAAATAGTCAAGTAAGGAGGCTATAGATGGCAAGGAGGAAGCAACAGCAAAAAAAGCAGAAGAAGACGGTAACGGAGGGTATAGTTCACATACTTAGCACCTTTAACAATACAACCGTAACCATTACTGACAAGCAGGGCAACACTCTTGTATGGGAAAGCGGTGGAACGGTGGGCTTTAAGGGCACAAGAAAGAGCACACCTTATGCAGCACAGCTTGCGGCTCAGAAGGCTGCTAGGAGGGCGGTTCAGGAATACGGACTTCAGGAAGCAGAAGTAAGGATAAAGGGTGCGGGTGCGGGCAGAGAATCCGCCCTGAGGGCAATACACGCGGCGGGCATAAGGATAAAGTCTATAAGAGACATAACCCCCATACCCCACAACGGATGCAGACCACCTGCAAAGAGGAGGGTTTAAGGCATGGGTAGATACATAGGACCGCAGGTAAGGACGGACAGAAAGCTCGGCGCAGTGGTATCGGGAAAGAAAAGCGCACCGAAGACGCTGGCGAGGAGGAACTTCCCGCCGGGTCAACACGGAAGGGTAAAGGGTAGGAGGAGAAAGCTTACCGAGTATGGCGTCCGCCTTATGGAAAAACAGAAGCTCAAGTTTCTATATGGGGGTTTAAGAGAAAAACAATTCAGGAGATACTTTGACGAGGCTTCTCGTTCAAAGGGTAACACTGGTCAGGTGCTTCTTCAGCTCCTTGAAAGAAGGCTGGATAACGTGGTTTACAGGCTGGGTTTTGCAAGCACGAGAAGGCAGGCGAGACAATGGGTAGCCCACGGTCACTTCCTCCTCAACGGCAAAAAGGTGGATGTGCCTTCCTACAGGGTTGAACCGGGAGACATCATAGAAGTTAAGCCTTCCTCTCGGGACATACCCCAGCTCCTCGAGAACATACAAAACCTGGACCCGAGAAGTGTGCCTTCTTGGCTCGAGCTTGACAAGGAAAACCTCAGGGGTAAGGTAATAGACATACCCAGAGATATACAGCTGGAGGTCCCGGTAAACCTTCAGTATATCATCGAGTTTTATTCAAGAGTGTAAGGAGGAGGCTTATGCTGAGAGAGTTTCTTTTCCCTTCAAAGGTCTATTGGGAAGAGAGGACAAAAACCTACGGCAGGTTCGTGATGGAACCCTTAGAAAGGGGTTTTGGTATAACAGTGGGTAACTCTCTGAGGAGAACACTGCTCTCCTCCATAGAGGGCACTGCCATTACCGCTCTAAAGATATACGGAGTATACCACGAGTTTTCTTCCCTCGAAGGGGTTCAGGAGGACACGCTGGAGATAATAGCGAACCTGAAGAAGGTTAGGTTCAAACTCCATAACTCGGATGTGGAGATACTTTACCTAAAGAAGAGGGGTGAAGGTGTGGTATATGCAAGGGACATAAGCCTCCCCCCTAATGTGGAAGTGGTAAACCCGGAGCAGAAGATACTTACCATAACAGACCCAAACAGAGAGATAAATGTGGAGATAAGGATTGAAAGGGGTTTTGGATACCTTCCTACCGAGGAAATGGAAGTTTTAGGTGAGGTGGGTTGGATACTTGTGGATGCGGACTTCTCTCCCGTCCGGCAAGCCGCCTTCAGGGTTGAAAAAACGAGAGTGGAAAAAAGAAGCGATTACGACAGGCTTATAATGGAAGTTCAGACGGACGGAACAAAGACGCCGGAGGAGGTGATAAAGGAAGCACTGGGGCTTATAGTCAAAAACTTCAACGCCCTTGAAAATATATCCTTCGAAGCACCGGTGGTGGAAGAGCCAGTGGGGGTGGTGGATGAATTTTCTGAAAAGCTGAGCCTTCCTATAGAAGAGCTGGATGTTTCACAGAGAGCTCTCAACTCCATAAAGAGGATGGGCATAGCCACTATAGGTGACTTGGTAAAGCTCACGGAGGAAGACCTAAAGGGCACAAAAAATGTGGGAAGGAAAGCTATAAACGAGATAAAGGAAGCACTTAAACAGATGGGGCTTCATCTTGGTATGGATGTGGAAAGCAGGAGGTGAGAGATGAGACATAGGGTTAAGAAGAAACACTTTGATAGGACAAAGGAGCAGAGGCGCGCTCTTTACAGGTCTCTTGCAAGGGCTCTCATAATGGAAGAAAGGATAGAAACCTCTCTCCAGAGAGCAAAGGCGGTAAAACCCTTCATAGAAAAGCTCATCACTCTGGGTAAAAAGGGAGACCTGCAGGCACGAAGACTTGCCCTTGAGCTATTGCCTGATAGAAAAGTGGTCAAGAGGCTCTTTGAAGAGGTGGCACCCAGGTTTGAGAACAGACAAGGTGGTTACACGAGAATCGTGAAACTGCCTGAAAAAAGAAAGGGAGACGGATGCGAGCTTGCCCTTCTTGAGCTTGTGGAATGATAAAGGGTATTTTGTCTCTACTCATAAACCTTCTTATAATTCTCATTCTTTTGCACGCTATAGGTTCATGGATACCAAGGGTCAGAGAGAGTAAACCCTACGAACTTCTGGATAGACTGGTCTCGCCCCTCCTCGAACCCATAAGGAAAATAGCTCCACCCACCGCAGGTTTTGATGTCTCACCCCTCATCCTACTCCTCCTTCTCTATCTGATAAAACACCTTTTTAAACTTTGAGGTTGGACCTTTACCTCTTAGAAAGGGGGTATGCTCCTACAAGAGAGAAGGCTCAAGCTATGATAATGGCTGGGTTGGTGCTGGTGGAAGGCAAGCCCGTGGACAAGCCGGGGACGAGGATAAGAGAGGGGCAGAGGGTAGAGGTAAGAGAGCCACCCAAGTATGTATCCAGGGGCGGATACAAGCTGGAGGGGGCTCTGAAAAGGTTTAACCTAAGTCCAGAAGGTCTGATAGCCCTTGACGTGGGCTCTTCCACTGGAGGTTTTACCCAGTGCCTCCTCCTACACGGTGCCAGAAAGGTTTACGCGGTGGACGTGGGAAGAGGGCAGATGGACCAAAAACTCAGAGAAGACCCCAGAGTTGTGCTTTACGAGGAAACTGATGTGAGAGAACTGAGAGAAGAGCAAGTGCCTGAAAAGGTGGACCTTATAACGGTGGATGTCTCCTTTATATCTTTGAAAAAGGTTATACCCCACGTGTTAAAATTTCTTAGAGAGGAGGGTATTCTACTCTTGCTGGTAAAACCTCAGTTTGAAGTGGGTCCGGAGAAGGTAAGGAAAGGAATAGTAAAAAGTGCGGAGGACAAAGAGCGGGCTATCCTTCAGGTTATCCACCTTTTGGAGTCTGAAGGGTTTCGCATAGGGGGTGTGATGAAGGCTAAGCCGAAGGGAGTCAAGGGTAACGAGGAGTTTTTTCTCCTTGCAGGAAGGTATATAAAGGAACTGGAGAACCTAAAAGAGGCGGTGGAGAATGCAGTTAGGGAAGTTGTTTGAGGGGAAGTCTCTTTGGGGTAAGCCGGGACTTTACCCTTTTACGCCGGAGAACCTCTTGAGAGTAGGGCTTGCCCTCTGCGTATACCTAAGGATAAACAGAGAAGTAGAAAAACCTAGAATGGCTCTGGAGGAGCTCAACTTCCTAACCCTCTCACTGAGCGCTGGCTTCATGGCTGGCGGTGGAGATGTATGCCTGGGATATGAGGAAGGTGACATTCAGGTAAAGACAGGGAGGAGAGAAGAAAGCATGAGCCTTTCAATAGAAGGTCTTGAAGATTACGAGCTAAGGATGGTTGAATCTCTTATCTTCAGCAGGTATAATATGCCGAGAGCGGAAGGAGAGGAGGTAGGCGTTATATGGATACGAGGGGCAAGGCGGTAGAGCTCTCGGAGGAGGTTACAAAGCTCCTCATAGGCTTTGGCACAGAAATGGATGAGCTATACAGAAGGTTCAGAGAGTTAAGGGTTTTAGAAGATGACCCCTCCTTCCAGTCCGCACTCCTTAAGGTGGAGCATGCCTTTTTTATGGTGGTTCAATCCACAAACATTCTGAGAGAACAGCTCGGGCTCCTCCGAGTAGCCAGCGAGAAAGGAGGACTTTACTAATGGGCATTTTGTGTTTGCTTCTCGACAAAGAAAAAAGGTATTCCTCTCTACTGGCGGATGTCTTTAGCATAACAGGGCACAAGCTCCTCATAGCCCTGGATGAAGAAAAAGCTCTCGAGCTTCTTAAAATGGCTTCACCGGATGTGGTTTTATTGCCAGTGAAAGATATACCCTTCTGGTTTAGGCTTCTTGAAATAGGGAAAAACCTCTCTCCCGTCTTTTTCTTAGAGAAACACGAGGACATGGAACTCATCAGAAGGTATGGGCTTAGAGAGGTTAACTGTGTTGTCTTGCCCTTTAACCCTATGGAGCTCCTGACGAAGGTGGTAACCCTAAACAAAGAACCAAAGGAGCCAGCCCACTTAGAGGCCATAGGTCCTACAAACGCGCTGTTGAAACTTCTGCGTCTTGGTGTCACCGCATCTCTTTTGATAGAAGGTCAGGAGCAATCCTGCGCCCTCTACTTGCTGGATGGTGTTCTTGTAGGTAGCAACTGTAACACTCAGGAACTACTGAACCTCCTGCCAGAGGATGTAAAAGTCAAGGTCGAACCCTATAGAGAATACACCCACTCTATGGAATGGCTTTTTGGCAACAACTGGAGCTTTTTCTCAAGCCTTATGCAGAGACATATGCCTGAGGTTATCCCTACCCCCGAAGAGGTTCTCCCTCCTCAGGAAGTCCCTACCGCCCAAGAGAAGGGTATTGACTTAGACCAGCCTGTAGAACTCGGGAAAGACTTCTACTGGGTAGGCACGCAAGACAGGGAGGGTCTTTTCCAGAAGAACGCTTACCTGCGTATATACGGAAGGGAGAGTATAAGAGTTCCCATACTCATAAATTTGGGAACACAGCAGGACTACATCCTTGTGAGAACAAAGTTGGAACAGATCGTAAGCTCAGTGAACAGTATAAAGGGCGTGGTGCTCCTTGGTTCGGGTGTGGACGAGGCTTCAGGGATACTGGAATTTCTTCAGGCAAACCATAGAGCTTTTGTGATAACTTCCTTGAGTATAGCTCATAGGTTAAGGTCTCTTGGCATTCCTAATAGCAGGATAAGGACTATAGAGAGCCTTCCAGGTGGTAGGTTAAAGCTTGCTTCAGGTGAAGTTCTAAGGTTTATACCCACACCCTTTTTGCCAGAGCCTGGCAGTTTTGCAGTCCTCGAAGAGAGTAGAGGTTACCTTTTTACGGGGAGGTTTCTCAGCTCTCTTTCCACATTGGAGGAGTTTAACCCCTTCAAAAGTGCCAGCATCGAGGACATACTTATCTACGCCAGCTCTATGGTTTCCTCTCAGGAGGTTCTGAACGCCTTTCTCAGAAGGAGTGAGCTTGATAGCCTTCTTTCCATATATCCTATGTTTGGAAACCCTGTGCTTTCCGAGGAAGGGTTGAGAGCTCTCTTTTCAAAACTTGAAAGGCTGGTAGTATACAACAGGAGCACACAAGTATACGATAGAGGTCACATTATAGATGTCTGTGAAAGCCTTATCCATTTTCTGAGAGAAAATCTGGAAGTCAGCGAGCTTGAAGCTTTTTTTGAGGAGCTTAACCAGTTTCTCTATTTAGAGAATAGTAAGATATTACAGCTTTTTGTGGAAGCCCATACACTACCTTCGCTCATGCTAAGTGTTATGCACTCAAAGAGATTAAAGCCCCGGTTTACAAAGGAAGCCGTTAAACACTTTTATCTCTCCGGGGTTCCCTTTACCATATGATAGGGTAACCTATCCTTTCAAGACGGGGTTTCAAAAAGGCAAGAAAGAGCTGTTTAAAACCTGTGATTATGCTTACATTCGTGGTTTCTAAGGGTGGTATATCGCCAGAGAAGTAGATGACAAAAGCCTTACCTACTATGTTTTCCCTTGGTAGAAGACCCCAATACCTGCTGTCTTCACTATTGTCTCTGTTGTCGCCCATAACAAAGTAGTGCCCTTCAGGTATTTTTATGTAGGGAACATCTTTTCTTGGAAAGAGGTAGTCTTCATAAAGGGCTATCTTGTGTTTTACGCCGTTGGGTAAGGTCTCCTCGTATATGAGCTTTGCCACGCTATCCTCTTGCACCCTTTCCACAAACCTTTTGGAAACTTCCTGACCGTTTATGAAAACTTTTTCGCCCCTTATCTCAATTGTATCTCCGGGCATACCCACTATTCTCTTTATAAAGTCAATCTCCGGATTTACAGGCCACTTGAAGACTACTATGTCTCCCCTCTGAGGGTCAGATAGCCTGTAAACCAGCTTGTTAACGAGAATAAAGTCTCCTACGAGAAGGGTGGGTTTCATAGAGCCAGAGGGTATGTTGTAAGCCTGAAGGAGGAAAGCTCTTATAAAAAGAACCACAATTATCACTATTATGAGCTCCTTAAGCCATTTAGGAATTGCCTTCACCTTTCCTATTTTACCATAAGCTCGGGTCTTTTACTCCTGAGCTGTCCACAAGCTCCAAAGACTTTCAAACCTTTGCTAAGCCTTACGAAGGTGGATATGTGATAACTTCTCAAGACATCCTGAAAAGCGTAAACCCTTTCCATGGGTGGTCTTTCGAAGGGAAGAGAGGGGTCAGGGTTGTAAGGGATAAGGTTTACTTTGAACTTGCGCCTATAAGGAGCTACAAGCCCGGCAAGTTCCTTAGCCTGAGCCTCAGAGTCGTTTACATCCTTTATAAGCACATACTCAAGCATTATCCTTCTGTCAGAGGGGTAAGGAAGTTCCACGAGGGTTTGCATGAGCTCCTTGAGTGTGTTGGTCTTGCTTATGGGCATGAGGAACTCTCTAAGGTGTTGGCTGGTTGCGTTCAGAGAAACCGCAAGGTTCAACCCCTTCAGAAGGGGGTCCTTAGCCATCCTTCTTATTTGGGTCACGAGCCCGCTGGTGGATATGCTCACCCTTCTTTTGGAGAGTTCTATGCCCCAAGGGCTTACCATTATCTCCACCGCTTTTCTGACCCCTTCGTAGTTTGCCAAGGGCTCTCCCATGCCCATAAAAACTACGTTTCTTATCCTTTGTGGTGTTTCTCTCTGAACGAGGATATACTGGTCCACTATCTCTCCAGTGGTGAGGTTTCTCAAAAGACCGTCCTTTGCGGTGGCGCAGAACCTACAACCTACCGCACAGCCCACTTGAGAGGATAGGCAGAGGGTAAGGTGGTCTCTTTCAAAGATAAGGACAGTCTCTATAATATGCCCGTCCTGAGTTCTGAAAAGGTACTTGACCGAATCTTCTGCAGTGGCTCTGTGTATAGGCTCGAGGGTATGGGTTCTAAAATGCCGAGATAGAAGCTCTCTATGAACTTTAGGAAGGTCCGTCATATTCAGAAAATCCACCTCAAACTTCTTGTATAGCCAGTTCAAAACCTGATTGGCTCTGTAAGCTTCCAGTCCGAGCTCTTTAAACCTTTCTCTGAGTTCTCCAAGAGTATAGGAAGTAAGTAGTTCCATAAGTTAATTTATAATGCGGAGAGTAACATCCTGCAAGACTTAGACTCCAGCTTCTTTTACCAAGTGGTATAATTCTTATCATACTCTTTTTGCAGGAGGTAAGGAATGAACCTGTATGAATATGAAGCTTACGAGAAACTCTTCAGAAAATATGGCGTTCCCACGCCCAGGTTTATGTTTGGAGACCACCTTAGCGACGATGTAGTAAACTTCATCAACCAGTTGGGAGAATCCGTAATAAAATCTCAGGTGCTCGTAGGCAAGAGGGGTAAGGCTGGGGCGGTGAAGCTCTGTAAGAACCCTGAGGAAGCCATAGACACCTTCAACGCACTTCTCAACTACCCTGTTTACGGTGAGATGCCCGTTGGACTACTGGTAACGGAGAAAGCAAACATATTAAAAGAGCTCTACGCATCCATTACCTACTCCACCGAGGTGAGGGCTCCCGTTTTGACCCTCAGTCTTGATGGCGGTATGGACATAGAGGATGTGCCCCCGGAGAGGGTAAAGAGCTGGACCATAGACCCTATAAAGGGGCTATATCCACACATGGTGAGGAATTACCTTCTTGAGCTGGGTTTTCCCGCTGAGTATGTGGGCGTGCTAAGAGAGCTCTCGGAGGTAATTGCCAACATGTGGAAAGCCTTTTGGGAAGCTGAGGCTAGGCTATTGGAGATAAACCCCCTTGCCATATGTGATGTGGGTGGAAAACAGAGGGTGCTTGCCCTTGATGCGGTGGTGACCATAGATGACGACGCCAGCGTGCCACCCGCCAAGATATACGGCGTCAGAAGCGCAATGAAAAGACCGCCCACTGAAAGGGAGGTAGAGGCGTCTCTCATTGATAGGGATGACCATAGGGGTAAGGCAGGTTCTTACGTGGAGGTGGACGGAGACATAGCCATGATGACCTTTGGTGGTGGTGGCTCTACCGTGACCATAGAAACTACCTACGCCATGGGGCTAAAGCCCGCTAACTTCACCGATATAGGAGGAAACCCCCCTGCGGAGAAGATGTATAAGATAACCCGCATAATCCTTTCTAAGCCTGGCATAAGGGGTGTCTTGGTTTGCGGTGGAACTGCCAACAACACCAGAATAGATGTGACATTGGGCGAGGGCGTAGCCAATGCTATAAGGGACCTACACAAAGAAGGTAGGTTGGACCCCAGATGGATATGGGTGGTGCGTAGGAACGGACCAGAGGCGGAGAAGGGTCTAAGGATGCTATATGAAGCCTTCAGAGAGTGCGGCGTAAGGGGTGAGATATACGATTCTTCCTTGCCTCTTACGGAGGCACCTATAAGGTTGAAAGAACTTCTTGACAGGTGTGAAACCCTTGAGAGGGAAGCAATAGAAGACAGACACCTAACGGAGGAACAGGCAAGAGACCTGGGTATTTAGTTTCTTCAATGGAGCCGGTAGAGCTCTTTGATTACGCCCTCAAACTCCCCAGGTTTTATGACCCTGCAGGAAGGCATGCCAAGACAAAGAACCCTCGTGGCGTTCTTCAACACAAAGCCCAGGTCGTGCGAGACGACCACAACCGTCCTCTCCTTAGATACATCTCTTAGAACCTGCTCTATGTGTTCCTGCGCGTGAATGTCAAGACCGGTCATAGGTTCGTCGAGAAGGAGGAGCTCTGGGTTTGTGGTAAGGGCAAGGGCTAAAAGCACCTTCTGCTGTTCACCGCCAGAAAGCTTAACAAAGGGTCTTTTAAGTAAGTTTTCAAGGTGAAGGAAAGCTATGACCCAGCCTACCCTTTCTTTTGGTGCCACCGCCCTTAGGAGCTCTCCCACATTGCCCGTAAAGCTTCTCTCCACGGAGAACCTCTGGGGCACGTATCCAACCCTTTTCCACTGAGAGAAAGTTTCCAGCCTTTCACCGAAGATTCTTATCTCACCACCCTGGGGCTTCAGAAAACCCAGTATGAGCTTAAGAAGGGTGCTTTTGCCCGCACCGTTTGGTCCGAGGATGCCAAAAAACTCACCCCTGTGAACCTCAAAACTCAAACCCTCTATTAGCTGCTCTTGAGCTCTGTAGCGAAAGTGGAGGTCTTTTACCTCTATTACCCTGTCTGACAACCCAAACCCTCTGAAAGCCTTTTGAGGTTTCTTCTCATAACAGAGAAGTAGTCATCCTGCATCTCTTCTGGAAAGAGAGAAGAGTTAAAGGTTAGAACCTTTGCACCTGTCTCCTTTGCAAGTCTTCTGGCAAGTCTCTCATCGTAGCCTATCTCTGAGAATATGGCTTTGACCTTCGAGCCCTTCAATTTTTCCACTATCCTCTTTACCTCCGAAGGTCTTGGCTCTTCCTCCGCATGAACACCCCTTAGTCCAACCACTTCAAGACCGTAGTCCCTTCCTAAGTAAAGAGTGGAAAGGTGGGTAATTACCAGAGTCTTACTCTGACAGCTCTGAAGGGTTTTTCTGTATTCTTCATCAAGGCTTTTCAGTTTCTTTAAGAGTTCCTCAGACCTTTTTCTGTAATGCTCACCCCCTGCAGGGTCTATTTTCAGGAGCTCTTCCCTCATGTTTTCTACGAGCTTTGCATAGCTTTTTGGAGATAGCCACACATGAGGGTCAGTGTGTTTTCCAACCCTGATAAATTCCACACCCCGATAGAGAGCAACCGTTCTTTCTTTTAAAACCCTGCTCGCCACCCTCTTTTCCCAACCCTCCACGCCAAGATAAAAGAACACTTTTGCCCTCTGAAGCCTTTTCATATCCTCAGGTTTTAGCTCGTAGTGGTGAGGGTCTACAGGCGCCTTTATGAGAAGGTCCACCTCAAACCTACCCTCCGCCATGTGCCTTAGAGGATAGTATAGTGGGTAAGTGGAGGCAAGGAGGAGCTCCTTTGAAAAGGAAAGGTAGCAAGTAAGAAGTAGAAGGAAGAACAACTTTAAGATTACCATGCCCTTATTAATTTTAACGCAGCGTGTCAGAAGTTTTTGACTAGCTTCTACCTACCGCTGAGTATAAAAATCAGGTCTGCTATATCGTCTCTGCCGGAGGGAGCTCCCTTATCTTTAACCCTTTTGCTCTCCGAGCTCGCCACAAAAGTGCCAGTCATGACCCTTCTGGCAAAGAGAAACCTTTTCTGCCAGTAGGGGTCTTCTATCCTGCTTACCGTTATACCCGTACTCTCGCTGGCATGGACCATCTTACCCTTTCCTATGTATATACCCACATGAGAAGGACCCTTCCTGTAAGTGCTGTAGAAGAGCAGGTCTCCAGGTCTTAGTTCGTGGAGATATACGGGCACACCCACTTGAGCTTGCTCCGAAGTGCTTCTTGGAAGCTTTATACCGTTGACCTCAAAAACCCTCTGGACAAAGGCGGAACAGTCCATCCTGTAGAGCTCATTAGCACCAAACTGGTAAGGTCTTTCCATGTAGGTGAGGGCGGTGAGGATAAGGTTCTCAGAGTTTGCAAAAGCAAGCCCGAGGCTAAAGACTAATCCTATGATTCCCCCTCTCATGTCTTCTGAATATACCGGAAAAAACTTCCTCGGTCAAGTGCTTAAGAAAGGCTAACCACCCTCTCCTGTAGAGGTCTTTGTAGTTTTCTTCGCCTTTAAGCACCCTGTAGAAACTCCTGAGGGCATACCCCTTACCCATCTTGTAGGCTACCCTTTGAAAGGAGTAAGCCAGTCTTGCTATCTTTCCCGCATAAAGGAGTTCCTCCAAGAGGGGTTTCAGAAGCCTTCTGTAAGCCCTCAAGGGTTCTGAGGGCTCTTTGAGGACTGCCTCCGATAGGAGCTTTCCAGCCAAGAGGGCGTAGTATATGCCCTCTCCGAGCAAGGGGTCTGCCATTCCAGCCGCGTCACCCACCAAAAGCACCCTCCCTTCGCCGAGGGTAATGTCCCCTTCCTTCTCTAAAAAGGGTATGTGCCAACCCTTTGGATGTCTGTATTTTAAACCCCTAAGGTTGGAATATGCTCCGAGGATTTTTAACAGGTCTTCTTCGCCGGTAGTGGCTACGCCCAGACTTACACCATCACCCTTTGGAAAAAGCCATAGGTAGCCTCTCTTCACCCAACCTATCTCTATGAGAACCTCTTCCTCAAGCCTGCCCTCCGTAAAGAACTCGAGACTTCTATAGGAGCTCTTTCTCTTAAAACCGAGAAGTTTCGCAGTTCTTGAGCGAACACCATCCGCACCCACTACAAATTCTGTCCTAAAGCTACCCTTTGAGCTAAAAACCTTGTAGCCCCCTCCTTCATCCTCAAAACCGAGAAACTCCGCCTCCACAAGCTCCACCCCCCTCTCTTGAGCTTTCTTGACCAAAAAGTGGTCGAAGAACCTTCTGTCCACTATGTAGGCTATATCTTCCTCCGCTTCTACCCTGACCTCTTCGAGAGCTCTAAAACCTAACCTTCCCGACCTTATCCTGTTTATAAGAAGACCTTCGTATCCCTCTGGTAGGAGTCTGAGGGTTCTTGCAGACAGACATCCCGCACACAGCTTGAACCTCGGCAGTCTTTCCCTTTCCAGAAGCAGGACCCTCAGACCGGAACCCGAAAGATGATAGGCACAGGAAGCCCCCGCAGGACCTGCCCCCACAACAACTACGTCAAACTTCACCTCAAAACCTCAGAAGGCTTGCCCCCCAAGTAAGACCGCCACCCATGGCGGTGAGGAGAAGGAGGTCTCCTCTTTTCAAACGCCCCTCTTGCTTCGCCTCGCAGAGGGCTATGGGTATGGAAGCGGCACTGGTGTTACCATAGCGGTATATGTTAGAGTAAATCTTCTCCATGGGTATACCCAGTCTCTCCGCAAGTGCCTCCACTATCCTTATGTTTGCCTGATGGGGCACTACGAGGTCCACTTCTTCTACGGAAACACCCGCCCTCTGAAGCACTTCCTCGCACACCTCCGCCATGGAACGCACCGCAAGTTTGAAAAGTTCCTTACCCTTCATCTTTATGTGTCCGCACCTCTCCGCATAGAGTATCTCCCAGTAATTTCCATCGGACCTCATGAGGGAAGCCAGAAGTTCACCCTCACCCTCCCCAGAGAGAAGGACTGCCCCCGCACCGTCTCCAAAGAGGACGCAAGTTGACCTGTCGGTCCAGTCTACAATTTGAGAGAGCCTCTCCGCACCCACCAACAAAACCCTTTTCACCCTTCCAGAGGAGAGCATTCCGCCCGCTACCTCAAGCCCGTAGAGAAAGCCACTGCAGGCGGCAGAAATGTCAAAGGCAAAAGCACTTTCCGCACCAAGCTTAGCCTGTAAGAGGCAAGCACTAGCAGGAAAGCTTAGGTCAGGGGTGAGGGTAGCCAGAATTATGAGGTCTATGTCTTCGGGCTTCAAGCTGGCATCCTCAAGAGCTTTCAGGCTTGCCCTGTAAGCCATTTCTACGAGGCTTTCCTCTGCCAATCTCCTCTCTCTTATGCCCGTTCTGGTGATAATCCATTCGTCGGATGTGTCCACCATCTTCTCAAGGTCAAAGTTGGTAAGCACCTTCTGAGGGGTATAGTAGCCAAGACCCTCTACCGTTATACCCATCAGGCTTTTACCTCTTGGGGTATAAGGCTCTTAAGGTTTTGAGAAAGGCGCTCGTTAAAGTGATGGGTCAGAAACTCGTTTGCCACCTTTATGGCGTTCCTTATAGCCTTTGCGTTGGCTCTTCCGTGGGTAATGATGACTGGTTTTTTGGCACCTAGAAGGGGTATGCCACCATACTCGGTAAAGTCTGCCTTCTTCCTGAAGTTGTTTAGAGCAGGCTTCATAAGGAGAGCTCCTATCTTTGCCATGAGGCTTTTCTGCACCTCTTCCCTTATCATCTGCAAGACCGCAAAACCCAGACTTTCGCTGGCCTTCAGTATCACATTACCTACGAAGCCGTCGCACACTATAACGTCAAAAGTGCCCGCATATATGTCCCTCCCCTCTGCGTTGCCGAGAAAGTTGAGCTTGCTCGCCTTCAAAAGGGGGTAGGTTTCTCTTACCAGTTCGTTACCCTTGCCCTCTTCCTCGCCTATGCTTAGTATACCCACCCTTGGACCCTTTATGCCCAGTATTTCCTCTGCGTAGGTGTGCCCTATAACCGCAAAGTGAAGCATATGAAGGGGCTTACAGTCCACATTGGCACCCACATCTATCAGCACCGTCTTGTGTCGAGGGTTTGGTAGTGCCACACCTATGGCAGGTCTTTCAAGCTCTTCTATAGAGCCTATTATGAACTTACCCACGGTGAGCACAGCTCCCGTGTTGCCAGCAGAGACAAGACCGTCCGCCTTGCCCTCTCTTACCAGCCTTCCAGCTACATAGAGAGAGGAACCCTTTTTCTTAAGCACATTTGAAGGTGCTTCTTGCATCTGAACTGCATCGGGGGCGTGCACCACCTCGAGCCCATCTCCAAAACCTTCCCGATGGAGTATGTGTTTTATCTTCTCTTCATCCCCTACCAACAAGCTCTCAATGCCCAACTCTTTATAAGCCAGAATGCAACCCTTGACTATCTCCTCGGGGGCATAGTCCCCCCCCATACAATCTACCGCTATTTTTGTCATGAAGTCTCGAGGATTTCTCTTCCCTTGTAGTAGCCGCAGTAAGGGCATGCCCTGTGGGGCATCATCATCTCTCCGCAGTTGGGGCAAGTAGCAAGGGAAAGAGTAGTGAGCTTGGAGAAAAAGTTCTGAGCCCTCCTTTGGTCTCTTCTCCACTTGGAAGTCTTCCTCTTTGGAACAGCCATCTTATCGCCTCCGTGGGTTTATAACGAATTCCTTATTATAACACATTGACCTTTTTCAGGAGGTCTCCGAGGGTTGTGACCCCCACTTCGGAGGCAGGTCGGGGTGCGCATTCGGGACTGCAGAGAGGCTTTGTGGGTATGCTAAGGATTATCTGCTCTCTTATAAGACCTGTAAGGTCAAAGGCTTCTTCGTCCTCATAAAAGGACACATCGAGCTCTGAAGGTTTAAGATACATAACATCTCTCGTGGGGTAGGGTTCTATCCTTATGCTCTCTTCTTTAGATATGTCCTTCTGGTAGAGGGTGAGGCATCTGCTACACTGGAGCACCACACTACCCTCTATCTCCATGTGAACCCTGTATCCACCCTTCTCCTTGGTTATCTCCACGTAGACCTCCAGGGGTTCTTTTAGCTCACCCAGGTCTGGAGGTAGCCCTATATCCTCCGGCTTAAAGCGGTAGCTCCCAGTAAACCTGTTTTTAGTTTTGAATATCTCCTTTAGGTTAAGTTTGACCATAATGCTTTAAAATATTAAGCCACTTGAAAATTTCAAGGAGGTTAACATGAAGCTTGTAGCAATAGGAGGAGGAACGGGGCTTTCCACCCTTCTTAGGGGTCTGAAGGAAAAGGTGGGAAGGTATATAGAAGACCTATCTGCGGTGGTAACCGTTGCGGACAGTGGGGGTAGCACGGGCAGGCTTAGAAAGCTCTACAATGTGCCCGCACCAGGAGACATAAGAAACTGTATCGTCGCCCTTTCGGAGAGCGAAGACATCATAGGTGAGCTTTTCCAGTTTAGGTTCTCTGGTGGAGAGTTAAACGGACACGCTTTTGGCAACCTTTTCCTCGTAGCTCTTACCGAGCTAACAGGCAGTTTTCTGCAAGCTGTAAACATAGCCTCGCAGATACTCAGAACAAAGGGTGAAATAATACCTGCCACTCTCGAAAGCGTTCAGCTCTGCGCCAAGTTTAGCGACGGGGGTGTGATATGTGGTGAGGAAGAGATAACCGAATACGGTAAGTCGGATAAGGTTAAGGTTGAAAAGATATGGGTAGAGCCAGAGGAGGTCAAAGCCCCCATCGATGCGGTAGCAAAGATAGAGTCCGCAAACATGATAGTCTTTGGTCCGGGCAGCCTTTACACGAGCATCATACCCAACCTCCTCATAAAGGATATAAGAGAGGCGGTTCTGCGATCACCCGCTTTAAAGGTCTTTGTGGTTAACGCCATGACCCAGCCCGGTGAGACGGACGCCTTTACCGCCTATGACCACATAAAAGCGTTCAGAGATTACACAGGCATAAATAAGGTGGATGTGGCAGTGGTAAACACGCGGATGCCCTCTGACCAAGTGCTCAGGAGATACCTTGAACAGAGACAGGAACCTGTCATACCTGACATAGCTAAAATAGCAAAGGAAGGCATAGAAGTTTATGCGGAGGACCTTATAGGTGAGAAAGAGGACTTTGTGAGGCACGACCCAAAGAGGCTCGCTGACCTCATAGTGGAAATACACAGAAGGCATGCGGTATTTTCTTAGCTTTGATACCTCCAAGCTTTCTGAGGAAAGCGCGGATGTAGTTGTGTGTGGTAGTGGAATAGGGGGTTTGACGACCGCTATAGTGCTAAAAGAGCTGGGAGTGGAGCCACTTATACTTACAAGGGGTATAGGCAACACCTATTACTCGCAAGGTGGTATAGCCTGCGCCCTCCATCCCGAAGACAGCCCCTACCTCCACATCCTTGACACCCAAAGAGCAGGAAGGGGTTTGTGTAGAGAGGATGCCCTTAGAGTGTTGGTGGAAGAGGGTATCCAAAGGCTTGCGGACCTGAAAAGGTGGGGCGTGGACTTTGACCCAGAGACCACCTTAGAGGGAGGGCACTCCTTTCCGAGGGTTCACAAGGTTAAAGACTACACGGGCAAAGCCATATACCAAGCTCTCTGGGAAAGGATAAAAAGGCTAAAGGTAAGGGTGCTCATGGGTGAACTTCAAGAGATTTTGGGTGAGGAGCGGTTGGAAGGTCTTCTTTACTACGAGGGAAGTCTAAGGCTCATAAGGACGAGAGCTCTCGTGCTCGCCACTGGTGGTGCAGCCAGCATGTTCCTGCACACTTCAAACCCCGTTAAGGTAAGGGGTGACGCTTTGGGCATCGCCTTGAGGAAGGGTCTCAACCTACTTAACCCCGAGTTTATCCAGTTCCATCCAACCGTGGTAAAGAACACGAGCATACTCTTATCGGAGGCTTTGAGGGGTGAAGGTGGGGTGCTTCTTGACGGAAGAGGGGAAAGGTTTGTGGAGGAGCTACAGCCCAGAGATGTGGTGGCAAGGGCAATCTACAGAAAGATAAGGGAAGGTAGTGAGGTGTTTCTGGACATGAGACCTATAAAGGAAAGGGGCGTAAACCTCAGGGAGAGGTTTCCTACCATATACGCCATGCTCAAAGAAAGGGGTTACGACCCAGAAAGAGAACCCATTCCAGTGACGCCTGCCTCACACTACTTTATAGGTGGCGTAGAGGTAAACAGCTACTGCAAGACCACCCTTGAGGGTCTTTATGCGGTAGGAGAGTGTGCCTGCACGGGCGTGCATGGTGCAAACCGTCTGGCTTCTAATTCTCTGCTGGAAGGTGTGGTCTTTGGCTACAGAACCGCCTACAGAGTTTTTCACGACCTGCATACCTACAAAGACCTACCAAAAAGGAACCTAAGGAACGCAAGAGAAGGAAGACAAAAACCCTCTTACAGCTTTGAGGACCTTAGAAGGCTCATGTGGGAGGCTTGCGGGCTCGAGAGAAAAGAGGAAGAGCTAACAGAAGCCCTTCACACGCTTAAGGGTTGGCTGGAGGGTTGGAGGGGTTGGAAACCTACTGTAGAGAACAGACAGCTACTTGACATAAGCTTAGTAGCACTGGCAACTTTAAGCTGTGCCCTCTGGAGGAGAGAAAGCAGGGGCGTCCACTACCGCACCGACTATCCTCACGAGAGGGACGAGTTTCGGAGAGAAAGCCTCTATAACCTTAGCCTGACCCCGGATTGAACCCTTCGTCCTCTCTACCTCTTTGGAAAGAGCAGGACCTTTTCCTTTATAAAATATCCAGGAGCTGAGTAGGGTCTTAGTTCACCTCTCAGGGGCTGTGTTCCCATGGCTCTGTATACCTCTGACATCTTGTTGGGCATAAAGGGTTCAAGTAGATTCGCCAGAAGGTATATGCCATCAGATAGGGCGTATAAGACCCTCTTCAGGGCTGGCTCATCAGTTTTGGCGAGGTTCCATGGTGCCTTTGCATCCACATACTTGTTTAGGTAGGAGGAGAACCGTAAAACTGTTTCAATGGCGTTGTAGAAGTCTACACTTTTCATTGCCTCTTCGTAATCTTTGACGCTTTCGTAGGCTACCTTTTCGTATTCTCCTTCCCTATCACCCGAGACCTTACCCTCAAGATACTTTACCGCCATAGCCATAACCCTGCTGAAAAGGTTTCCTATCTCGTTGGCGAGCTCCCCATTAAGTCGGTTGAGTATGGCTTCCCTTCTTATATCCCCGTCCTCACCAAAGGGCACATCCCGAAGGAGAAAATACCTCACCTCGTCCAGCCCCCAATCTCTAACAAAATCGTAAGGGTTTATCACATTACCCAAGGACTTGGACATCTTCTGTCCTTCCACCTTCCACCAACCGTGAGCAAATATTCTTTTTGGCACTTCGTAGCCAACAGACATGAGAAAGGCGGGCCAGTAAACCGCATGAAACCTCAGTATATCCTTACCCACGAGATGAAGGTCGGCGGGCCAGAAGTGTTGCCTGTCTCCTAAGGCGGAGATGTAGTTAAACAGGGCGTCAAACCACACATATATGGTGTGCTCCGTGTCAAAAGGCACCTCTATGCCCCATCTGACCCTGCTTCTTGGTCTCGTGACCGAGAGGTCTTTCAAGCCTTGCTTTACGAAAGAGACCACCTCTCTTTTCCTTTGAGGTGGTAGGATAAAGTTGACCTCTCTCTCGTAAAGTTCCAGCAGGTAACCCTCATACCGGGATAGTCTAAAGAAGTAAGAGGGTTCCTTTATGTATTCACAGGGCTTTAAGTGTATGGGACACTTATTACCCTCCAAGAGCTCTCCTTCGGGTTTGAACTCTTCACAACCTACACAATACCAACCCTCGTATTCTCCGAGATATACGTCGCCCCTTTCGTAACTTTTGGTAAAGACTTCCTTAACCAGCTCCACATGCTCTTTTTCTGTGGTCCTTATAAACCTGTCATAGCTTATATCCATATATTCCCAGAGTCTCTTAAAGTTCTCCGAGTGTTGGTCAGCCAGCTCTATGGGGCTTATACCCTTCTCCTCCGCAGACTTCTGTATTTTGAGACCGTGCTCGTCAGTCCCGGTTAAGAAAAAGACCTCATAACCTTTCTTTCTGTGATACCTTGCCAGCACATCGGCTGCTATGGTAGTGTAAGCATGACCTATGTGGGGAACATCGTTCACATAGTATATAGGTGTTGTAACATAGAACTTCATGCGCTTGATATTATAACTTACGGCGGAAATGATTTATAATTAAATACTGCCATGGGTATAAAGGTAGGCATAAACGGATTCGGTAGGATAGGAAGAGCCTTCTTGAGAGCTTGTCTTGGATACGAAGACATTGAGGTGGTTGCAGTCAACGATCTTACAGATACTAAAACCTTAGCACACCTCCTCAAATACGACTCTATACACCACAGGTTTAGAGGTGATGTAACCGCCACAGACTCAAGCCTTGTAGTTGAAGGAAGGGAGATAAAGGTCTTTTCTTCTAAAGACCCTGCCCAGATACCTTGGGGAGAGCTCGGCGTGGAGGTGGTTCTCGAATCTACGGGCGCCTTCACCAGTAGAGAAAAAGCGGAGCTCCACCTCAGAGACACAGTCAGAAGAGTCATCATCTCCGCACCTGCTAAGAACCCAGACATAACCTTGGTTATGGGCGTAAACGAACACATGTTTGACCCGGAGAAACACAGGATAATCTCCAACGCCTCCTGCACTACAAACTGTCTTGCGCCAACCCTTAGGGTCCTTCAGGAAAGGTTCGGCGTTAAAAAAGGCTACATGGTCACCGTGCACGCTTACACGAACGACCAGAGAGTTCTTGACCTGCCTCATAAAGACCTCAGACGTGCCAGAGCTGCGGCAGTAAACATAATACCTACAACCACCGGTGCTGCGAAGGCTATAGGAGAGGTAATACCCGAGCTTAAAGGAAAGCTGGATGGCACCTCAAGACGCGTTCCAGTGGCGGACGGTTCTCTTGTTGACCTTACCTTAGTGGTAGAACGCCCCCCCTCCTCTCCAGAGGAGGTTAACAAAGCTTTCAAAGAAGCTTCAGAGACCTACCTTAAGGGCATCCTCCAGTATACGGAAGACCCCATCGTTTCTCAGGACATAGTGGGCAATCCTCACTCCGCCATCTTTGACGCAGGACTTACTCAGGTTTTGGAGGACTTGGTACATGTGGGTGCTTGGTATGATAACGAGTGGGGCTACTCTTGCAGGCTCAGAGACCTCCTGCTATATGTAGCACGGGAAGAAGTTGAAAAAACTTGTGCAGTATAAGAGGTAAACTCTCGCATAGCTCGGCTCTGGGTTCACATATAGGATGTGTCATATCTGAGTTTTTGTCTTTGATTTACAAGGGTCTTATAAGCTCTCATATGTCGGCTGAGAATTCGGAAGATGAAAAACCTACTGTAAAAAACCTTCCATAGGACTGTTATTATCATGCTG
>JANWWH010000015.1 GCA_025056375.1 Aquificaceae bacterium | reverse complement strand
GGTAGAGAAGCTAAACTCGGGCTTTAAAGGCTCTCGGGTTATGATGTTGACCACTCCCCCCAAAGCGTCAGAGCCGTAAAGCACGCTGGCAGGACCTTTGACCATCTCCACCCTCTCTACCCTATCAAGGCTTATCCTATCTATCTCAAAATCCCTGTCTATCTCGCCCGTCAACCTCCTTCCGTCTATAAGCACCAGCACCTTGTCTGCGTCAAAACCCCTTATACTAAAAAAGTCCCTACCTCTGGCTCTAAGGGTGAAGATGCTACTGTCAAAGAGAAGAAGGTCTCTTAGGTTCTCCCTAACCTGCCTCTCTTTTAACTCTTCTCTCTTTATGGGCTTTGTAGGCTGTGGAGATAGCTTTAGCTCCAGCTCCTGTTTTGTGGCGGTTATGACCACATCCTCCAGCTCCTTTTCCTGAGCGTAAACCACGGAGCTAAAAACCGCCATGAGCAGGATTTTCTTTCTCATGCTTGTTCCTCCTTACCATACTAAGACCTTCGTTCTTTCGTCTGCCAGCTTTGGAAATATTACCTGAGGGTTTGCCCAGCTTACGCCCTCAAGCAGGTCCTTTATGCGGAGCTTGCGTCCCCAGTAAGGGCAAGCGTACACTTCACCCCCAAGTTCCACCACCTCCAAAAGTTTTTTCCTGTATGCAGGATTGGCCTTATGCCCCTTGTCCACCAGCTTGACCGCAGGACCTTCCAAAACTAAGAAGACCCTATGTCCAGAGCTGAGAAGGGACTTTGCCATGGTGATAGCAGTCTCCGTCCTGTGATGGCTTTCCTCAGTCACAAACATGAGCACTTTCACCTCTAGCATATCCTGAGGAAGCTTAACCTCGTGAGCTAAGCCCAGCGTGAAAAAGACCAACAGTAAAAACAGATACTTACCCACCTTACACCTCCAAAAAAGGCAGTAAGGGAGGCAAGGAGGCCTCCCATGAGCAAGAGCTTGCATGTCAGTGATAGGCTTCAACCTGCCCCGGCTTTCTAAGCATTTTGTTCACCTCGTCGTAGTGCTCGAGCTCTTCCTGCAGTTTTCCCCTTACCCACTCTTCCAGCCTTGGCTCTTCGTCCTTCACCAGCTCTAAAAGAGCCTTGTATTCGTCAAAAGCCTTTAGTTCATGCTCAAGAGACTCCTTGAGAATGTCTTCAATCTGGTGTCTGTATGTCTCCAGCAGGGGACCTATGCCCAAAGAGGGATGCCCTCCTAAGTAAGTAATAAGCTCGCCAGCCTCTCGGGCGTGCCTCAAGGACTCTTCCGCCTGTTTTTCCAACCACTTGACTATGGGTATACGGTTGATACCGTAAACCATCAGGGCGTAGTGAGTGTAGCGCACCACACCAGCAAGCTCAAGCTCCAGTATTTTGTTGAGCTTTTCAATAACCAGAGCCTTGTCCATGTTTATACCTCCTTTTAGGTTGTTAGCACTGCAAAGAACACTACTGCCAGAAGGTCAAAGGCTATAAGCCAAAAAACCTCACCCCAGTTTATACAACCCATGACACACCTCCTGAAATCTATATTGAGATTGTATATCATCATAAATATATAAAGACTGAATGTCAATATGATTATTCTCATATTCTAAAGTCTTTTCATCTTCTTCACCCACCAGTGTTTGTCAGTCTTACCATGTTGCATTCTACCAGACAAGTGAGAGCGAAAGGGGATAGACACACAAGAGAAGACTTCCACTTTGACCACCTGCCAGACAGCTTAGAAGACCTACCACAAGAGTTCCTCATGGTTCTTGACCCCACAGGCATCAAGCTGAAGGACATACGACTGTCAGTGTGCCATAGAGCTCCTGAAAAACTCCATAAAGAAGGCTGAGGCTGAAGGTTAAGGAAGTGATTGTTAAGATGTTCTAAGGGGTAATGAGTTAATTATTGGACATAGTAGTATGATACCCGTCCTATGAACCTCAATATCTCATCCGATCTATGTATATGTATAATAGAAAGCGGAGGAGAGAGCATGAGAAAAGGGGCTTTCGCACTGCTTTTACTTTCAAGCTTTGTGAGCTCTTGCACACCACTTGTGAGACAGGTGGTTATGCCAGGGGCGGAGAACAAGATAAGCGTCGTGCAGAAGGGGAGCCATTACTTCTCAGAAGAGGAGGAGAAGTTTATACAGAGAGAAGCTCAAACCTTTGGTATACCCATACCAGATAGAGAGGAGATAAAAAAGTTTATAGATTACTATCTTTCCAACAGGCGCTTTTTTGAGCTTACCCTTCAGAGGGGAAACTACTATATGCCCCTTATAAAGCCCATAGTGCAAAGGCACGGTCTTCCTGAAGAGATAGCCCTTCTTCCTGTAATTGAAAGTGCCTTTAACAATTTCGCGGTCTCAAGGTCTGGTGCCGCGGGTCTGTGGCAGTTCATACCTTCTACCGCAAGGCGCTACGGTCTTAGGGTTGACCAGTATGTGGACGAGAGGTTTGACGTGGTAAAGTCCACCGATGCCGCTATGAGATACCTGAAAGACCTCTATGCCATGTTTGGAAACTGGGAGCTCGCCCTCGCAAGTTACAACTGTGGCGAAAACTGTGTTGCCAGAAGGACAGGAGGTATGGACTTCTGGTCAACCCGTATGCTTCTTCCAGAAGAGACCAGAAATTACGTTCCTGCCTTCTTTGCGGTTCTCCTGCTTGCCAGATACCCAGAAAAATACGGGCTTTCTACGAAGGTAGAGGGCTTGTCGGTAACCCAGAAACTTCTTGAAAGGGAAACACCTGCAGAGGAGTTTATATCAAAAAGTGGTTTGAAGGAGAGCACCTTCAGAGACCTTAACCCACACATAAAGAAGGATGTTATACCTGCGGGCACCTACATTTACATACCAAAAGAGGAAAAGGGTAACAGTGAAAGAGTGGAAAGGCTACCCAATGGGGCAAGGCTCATAATAAGAGAATGATAGAGGGCTTTATACTGGCTGGTGGGCGGAGCAGAAGGTTTGGACAGGACAAACTTCTCTACCTTCTCGGAAGAAAGAGCCTTGTGGAGCACGCTTTGGATAGTCTTAGGAGCCTTTGCGGGAAAATATACATAGTGGCGAAGGATACGAGAAAGTTTCATTTTCTTAAGGACGTAGAACTACTTCAGGACAAGATGGAGAAGCAGTTTGTCCTCTCTGGTCTTTATACCGCCCTGGTGAACCTCAAGGGTGAAAAAGGCTTGGTGGTGGCTGGAGACATGCCTCTGCTCAGAGAGAGCCTACTGAAAAGGCTTGTAAAACGTTCTGCCCCACCTCTTACCCTTTTTAGGGTTTGTGGAAGGTTGCAACCTCTGCCGGGCGTATATTACGGAGAGCTCCTTCCAGAGCTGGAGGCTTACATAAAGCAAGGTGGAGAAAGGCTTCTGGACTTTGTGGAAAGTGTGCCCTACAAAGAGATTGGAGAGGAAGAGGCAAGGGAGTGCGACCCGGGTCTACTTTCCTTCCTGAACGTGAACACGAGAGAGGATGCAGAGTTTATATTAAACATCTATGGTAGAGAGGTGTTTGAAGGTTGAAGGTATGAGCTGTCAGCACTGTGTGGACACGGTAAAGAAAGCCCTGTATGCCGTGGAAGGCGTGTCTCATGTGGAAGTAAGCCTTGAGGAAGGGAAAGTGCAGGTGCATATGGAGAGGGATGTGCCCTTCCCCCTTCTTAAATCCGCGGTGGAAGAGTGGGGCTATAGAGTGTTAGGTGAGGTTTGAAGATTTTAGGGAGTTCCTCGAAGAATGTGAACCCTTCAGCAAGGGCTGGCGGGGTTTGGTCTTCAGGTCTCGCTGGCAAGGTATGGAAGTGGCGGTAAAGGTGGCAAGGGACAGAGAAAGAGAACACGCCCTAAGAAAGGAAGGGGACATACTCAAGCTTTTGAAGGGTATAAGGGGTTTTCCACAGCTCCTACACGCAGGCGAGGACTTTATAGTTTACAAGTTTATAGAGGGTGTGCCCTTTGAAAAGGTCTTAATGGATAGAAAAGAGCGCACCTTGGTATATCTAAAGGTTTTGGAGCTTATCCAGATACTTGACAGGTTAAAAATAAACAAAGAGGAGCTACACCGCCTTGACAAAAACACCCTTGTGGGTGAAGGGCTTGAAGTCCATTTGGTGGATTTTGAAAGGGGAAGCTTGGGGGTAGAAAAGAGGCACAATCTAAGCCAATTTTTACAACTCCTCGTTAGAGAGGGGCTCGTAGGGTTTGAAGAGGCAAAGGAGTTGGGGAAGAGGTATGCAAGGGGGGAAGAAGTATACCGTGAAGTTGAAAGAGCTCTACAAACTTCTCTTTGAACTCTATGGTCCACAGGGATGGTGGCCAGTAGATAGAGAATACCACAGCTCTATGGGGACGGACCCAAGGGAGGAGGTGATAATAGGAGCTATCCTCACCCAAAACACGAGCTGGAAAAATGTGGAGAAGGCTCTCGAAAACCTAAAAAGGCAGGGAGAGCTCTCTCTGAAGTTCCTAAGGGAAGTGGAGGAAAACAGGCTAAAGGAACTGATAAAACCTGTAGGTTTTTACAACCTAAAGGTGCTCAGGCTTAAGAGCGTTGCCAGCTTTTTTGACCCAGTGGATAAGGTGGAAGATGTAGAAAGAGGGGAACTTTTAGAGATAAAGGGCGTAGGCGAAGAGACCGCGGATGCAATACTGCTCTACGCAGGCAACAGGCTCACTTTTGTGATAGACAAATACACCATGCGGTTTATGAATAGGTTTTTAGGCATAGAAGGAAGCTATAAGGAGCTAAAAAATTTCTTTGAGGCAAACCTACCCCCTGATGTGGAACTCTACAAAGAGTTCCATGCCCTGCTTGATGAACAAGGAAAAAGGTTTTGCAGGAGCACTCCCCTGTGTGGAGAGTGCCCACTAAAAACCTTCTGCCTCAATGCAGTCCCATCCTCTTGAGTATCTTACCCTTCCATAGCCAGATAAGGATACCCATAACCACCAGATAGGCTATAGTGCCAATACCCATAAGCACCCTCTTACTCTTTTCTTCCGGGGTGGGTTCGGAGACAGACTTTAGGTAGGCAACTATCTTAGCGGTTTCCTCCGGTCTTCCCGTCATGACCGCAGGCATAGAAGTGCCGGGCAGGACCTTTTGGGGTTCAAGGGTGAAGTTGAATAGGTATTCTTTGCCTTTCACCAGATATATGGTAGAAAGGTCTGGTGGAACCTTTCCAAAGGACTCCTTCAGAGCCATGAGGTCCTCGTTAAAAACACCTTCATACACATCTTTGGGCAAGACCTTTCCGTATTTTTCCTGAAGGGTTTTTAGCTTAGGGTTTGCTTGAACCGCACTTATATAAACGCTGTCATACCTAACAGAGTGGCATGCCTGACAGTTTTGCTCAAAAAGCTGTTTACCTTCCCTTGCGTAGCTCTTGACATCCTCCGCTATCCTCGCATATTGAGCGGGCATCTCGTATTTTTCCTTGTGGGCGAAAAAGTTGTTTATCCATATGATATAGAAAAAGATGAGGCTTATCGCAGTAAAGAAAACAGTCTTAATCATCTCTTTTCACCTCCTCTTGCTTTATACCATCCCCATTCTATGATGGATATGAGGGGCAAAGACAGGAAGAAGGCAAAGAGCCCACCAGTGAAAAGTAAACCAAGTATAGCGTTTGTGGGTGTGGGTGGCATGGTGCCGAGCACCGTAAGAGCCATTGAAGATATAACCAGCACGACAAACATGACAAAGAAGAGAGGCCTGTTCCTTGCGCTTTTAAGAGGGGAGAAGTCAAGGAAGGGTAGTAGGAGCAGAAAGAGCAGAGATAGGTTAAAGGCTACAAACCCAAGAAACTTGTCTGGTATGGACCTAAATATGGTGTAGTATGCCAGCAGATACCATTCTGGTGCTATGTGAGCTGGCGTTTTGAAGGGGTCAGCCGGGTCGTAGTTATCCGCAGGCAGAAAGTGGCTCATGTGGAAGAAGACGAAGAAGAAAAAGACCGCAAGATAACCCATCACATAAGCACCCTCTTTGAGGGTTATGTAGGGGTGGAAGGGCACACCTTCCTTCTTCTTGTCTATCTCTCTGCCCTCGGGGTTGGATATGCCAGCCGCACGCACCAAATAGAGGTGTATGCCCACAAGAAGGAGAAGTATGAGGGGTAATAGCCATATGTGAAGACCGAAGAACCTTCCCAAAGTTATCTGCCCTATCTCATAACCACCCTTCATCCACAGAGATATGGTCTCACCTATCTTTAGTTTTCCTATGATGGGTGCGGAGTCTATGGAGGTGGGTATCTCCGCAGTAACCACCATACCCCAGTAGGAAAGCTGACCCCAAGGCAGGAGGTATCCCGTCAGGGCGGTGGTTAGCAAGACAAAGTATATGAGCCAGCCTACTATCCAAGTGAGCTCCCTTGGCTTCTTGTAGGCGTTGTAGTATATACCCGTAAAGATGTGAAGGTAAACCACTGCGAGGAAAAAGTTGGCACCTGCCGCGTGCACCTGCCTTATAAGCCACATGAAAGGCACTTCCTTCATGATAGTGTAGTTGACGCTGTCAAAGGCTTTGTTAACATCAGGCTGGTAATACATGGTCAGGAATATGCCGGAGATGACCTGAATGGCAAAAGCAACCAGAGCCATGATGCCAAAGGCGTAGGGGAAGGTAAGATTTTTGGGGACTTTGTAGTCCACCATCTGAGATTGCCATAGTTCAGAAAGATGTGCCCTCTCGTCTATCCATCTCCCTAGTCTTCCGAGCATCTCTTCACCTCCTTACGTAAGTTCCTTTATAAAGCCCGGTTCACCTATGAGGAGCTTTCCATCCCTTATGGCTTGAGGGGGAATGTGCAAAGCCCTCGGAGGTGGACCTGCCACCACATCACCCCAAGGTGAATAGAAACCACCATGACAGGGACAGTGGAAGACGGGGTAGTTAAACTCCGCCTCACCTTGAGGTTTCCAAAGAGGAACACAGCCAAGATGGGTGCAGACCGCAACAAGGGCAAAAGCGTTTTGCCCCTGAAGGAGCTTGCTGTTTTTCTCTTCCTTAGCCTTCCCTCCCCACTGAAGCCCCTGAGGGAGCTTTACCACGAACACGGGCTTGCCCTTCCAAGATACAACTCTCACCTGTCCCTCCGGGATGGAATTAACATCCACTTCCACCAAGGCACCTGCCAGAGAGGCGGCGCTGGGTGCAAGTGTCTTTACGATAGGGTAGAGCACGCCGAGAGCTCCTATCACTCCAAGTCCACCTATGGCGAGACCCATCAGGTCTCTTCTTGAAGTTTCCATGACCTTACCTCCTGACAAAGTTCATAACATTTTAATTATATAACTGAGCATGTATGCATCATGTAACTTCTTGATACTTTAGCGGTATACTTTATCAGTCATAAGCTAAAGCTTATATAATTATAAGTAACTCTAAGATAAAGGAGGTTAGGTTATGAGCAAACACGTGGTCGTCATAGGTGGTGGCATAGGAGGTATTTCTACCGCCTATGACCTGAAAAAGCTGGACAAAAATCTTAAAATCACCCTTATCTCGGGTAGACCCTACTTTGGCTTCACGCCTTCCTACCCACACCTCGCCCTGGGCTGGAGAAGGTTCGAAGACATAAGCCTTCCCCTTGCAGGCCTGTTGCCTAAGCATGGCATAGAGTTCATAAACGAGGATGCGGAGAGTATAGACCCAGAGACTAACAAGGTGAAAACGAAGGTTGGTAGGGTGGTGGAATACGACTATCTGGTTATAGCTACCGGTCCAAAGCTCGTCTTCGGCGTGGAAGGTCAGGAACAACACTCCACCTCAGTCTGCACCGCAGAGCACGCCGTGGAGCTAAACAGGAAGCTGGAAGATTTTTACAGAAACCCAGGTCCTGTCGTTGTAGGTGCCATACCGGGTGTTAGCTGTTTTGGTCCTGCTTACGAGTTTGCCTTCATGCTCCATCACGAGCTAAAGAAGAGAAACCTAAGACACAAGGTTCCTATAACCTACATAACCTCCGAGCCTTATGTGGGGCATCTGGGTCTGGCAGGTGTAGGACCGTCCAGAAGGCTTATGGAAGACCTTATGGCATCACGCAGTATAAACTGGGTCGCCAACGTAAAAATAACCAAAGTGGAGGCGGACAGGGTAGTTTACGAAGACCTGGAGGGCAAGGTTTACGAAGCTCCAGCTCGGCTCTCCATGCTTATGCCAAGGTTTATGGGTCCTGAGGTAGTGCAGTCCGCAGGCGAGAAGGTGGCAAACCCTGCCAACAAGATGGTTTTGGTAAACAGGTGCTTCCAGAACCCTACTTACAAAAATATATACGGCGTGGGCGTTGTAACCGCCATACCACCTGTGGAACAGACACCCATACCCACTGGAGCTCCCAAGACGGGGATGATGATAGAGCAGATGGCTATGGCAGTGGCCCACAACATAGTGAACGACATAAGGAACAACCCAGATAGATACGCACCTGAGCTCTCCGCCATATGCATAGCGGACATGGGGGGTGATGCCATGGCCTTCTTCGCAGACCCAGTCCTTCCACCAAGAAACACCCTCGTCTACAGGCGTGGTGTGATTATGCACTACATAAAATCCGCCTTTGAGAGGTACTTTATGTGGAAGGTCAGGCGCGGAAATATGGCTCCTTGGTTTGAGGAAAAGGGGCTTGAGCTCCTTTTAAAGGTCCATCCAATACATCTATGCTCTGACTGTTCTGGCTCTCCGGGCTCCGCCTGCTAATCTCTGCTCAGATAGAGAAGGGAGGTGCCCGCACCCCCTTCTCTTGGATATCCCTCTCTGTGGAAGACCACAAGGGGGGAGGTGGAGAGGAAATCCTGAACCGCCCTCTTTATTGCCCCGTATCCGTGTATGACCTTTACCGTCTTCAGCCCCATGCTGTGAGCTTCTTGAAGGAAAAGCTCCAGCTTCGTTAAAGCCTCTTCAACGCTGAAGCCCGTAAGGTTTATCTCTGAGGATGCACTCTTCTTGAGTTCAAAAACTTTCTCATATGGACGCTCCTCGCGTGGTGCTTCCGCTCTCTTCAACTCCGAGACCTTTACCCAAGCTTTGACACCTCCAAAAAGCACGTTTGCCCTACCTTCTCTTAACTCCAGCACCTTTCCCTTTGAACCCATAAACTCAACCCAGTCACCTACCTGAAGGCTCTCCTCGCTCTCTTCTTGATAGAGAACCTCTACCCTTTCCTTGAAGAGCTCTCTCAACCTCTGCTTGTCTCTTATACTTTTCATGTGTTTCTCCGCCTCAAGGAGAAACTCTTCAAACTTATCCTTTATCTCCTCCACCGCCCTTTTTATCTCCTCCCTTTTCCTTCTTTCCATATCCTCCACTTTCCTCTCCTGTTCCAGTATGAGGCTCTCGAGCCTATTCCTTTCCTCCTCCACTTCTTTTAACCTTTCCCTGTATTCCTTTATGTATTCTTCAAGGGTTTCCCTTGCGGAGAAATACTCTTCAAAACCCGCAGGTAGAAACTCCTTAGCCTTTGAAAGAACCTCTTCGGGCACCCCGCACCTTTGGGCAACCACAAGAGCCATGCTCTCTCCTACCGTCCCGTAGATTATCCTATAAAGAGGTTTAAGGCTTTCTCTGTCAAAGAGAGTGCTGGCTGGGGTGTAATAGTCAGAGTTAAGGGCGTAGACCTTTATGGGTGTGTGGTGGGTAGTGGCGAAAACGAAGCTCTCTCTTTCTTTCAGGTATTCGAGCAGGGCTATGCCCAGGGCAGAGCCCTCCACTGGGTCCGTGCCAGCCCCTAACTCGTCAAGGAGCACCAGGGTTTGCTCGTCCACCTGCGGTAAAAAGTCTGCCATGTTGGTCATGTGGGCGGAGAAGGTAGAGAGGCTTTGTTCTAAGCTCTGCTCGTCCCCTATGTCCACGAAGACCTTTCCAAAGATGGGCAAGGTAGCTTCCTCCGCGGGAATGGGTATGCCTGACTGGAACATGAGACTGCAAAGCCCGAGGGTTTTAAGAGCCACCGTCTTACCACCCGTATTAGGTCCCGTAAGCAGGAGACCCTTTCTGCCCTTAATTACTATGTCCACCCCTACAGTATCCTCTTTAAGAAAGAGAAGGAGGGGATGCCTGACGCCCAAAAGCTCTACATGGTCGCCTATTTTAGGGAACTTTCCACCGCATTCCTCCGCAAACTTACCCACAGCCCAAAGAGCGTCTATCCTTACTAACGTTCTGAAGGCTTCAAGCAATTTCCCCGACTGCTCGCCAATTAAAGAGGCAAGCTTTCTTAATACTCTTCTAACCTCCTCTTCCTCCTCCTCTCTCAGTGCCACAAGTCTATTGTTGAGCTCTATGGCACTTTGGGGCTCCACGTAGGTAGTAAAGCCAGAGGAAGAGGTGCCATGCACCACGCCTACTATTTTCCTCACTTCGGAGGTCTTCACTGGCAAAACATACCTGGAGTTCTTGTAAGCTACAAACTTGTCAGAAAAGACCTTGTCTGCGTCGGGTCTTGAGAAGAGAGCTTCAAGCCTCTTTAACACCTCCTTCTCCGTTTCTCTTATTCTGTTCCTTATGTCTCTGAGTTCCTCGCTGGCGGAGTCTTTTACAAAACCCCTCGGGTCTATAAGAGACTCTATGGCGTTTTCAAGAAAGTTAAACAGGTAGAGGCCCTTTGTAAGCTGTGCAAGACTTCTGTAGTTCTGCACCATCTCTCCAAGAGATTTCCTGAGCTCCCTTATAAGTCTTATGACCTTCAGTAGGGTAAGAGCTTCCTCCACCGATATGACAAAGTCCCTTATTGATGTCCTTTTTATAAGCTCCTCCACATCCTCAAAGGGGTAAAGGGTTATCCTATCGGAGACTTTCATAAAATCTTCAAAAAGCTGGAGGTTTTCCTCCAGCTTTTGCCTGTCGGTTATCGGTCTTAGGGCTTCTATGAACCTCTCCGTCGCCTTTGAATGGGCATGGACCTTTATCCTGTCCAAAACCTGAAAGAACTCAAGCTTTATAAGGTCTCTTTCCCTCATCCAAGAATATTCTAATAGTTTTCCTCTCTCCAAAATTCTTGCCTGAACCTGACTACCCTGTTTCTACCCATCTCTTTGGCTTTGTATAGGGCAACGTCCGCAAACTTTATGCACTGCCATATCTTATCGCTGTCCACGGGAAACTCGGATACCCCCACGCTCACCGTCTTTTTAAGAACCACACCCGGAGCTTCTATGGTGTGATTTTCCACCTCTTTTCTTATCTTCTCCGCCAGCTCCTCCGATTTTCCAACCTGCACGTCCACAAGTAGCACCATAAACTCCTCGCCCCCGTATCTTACTACTATGTCCGCCTCCCTTACAGACTTTAACAATAGGTTGGCTACCTCTTTCAAAACCCTGTCACCCACATCGTGCCCGTAGACATCGTTCACCTGTTTAAAGTAGTCCACGTCAACCATAAGTATGCCCAGTGCTGTTCCCCTTCTCTTTATTTGGGCAGTAATCTTGTCTAAGGCTTCTTCGAGAAACCTTCTGTTGTGAAGACCGGTAAGCTGGTCCTTGAGGGATTGTTCTCTAAGTATGTCCATGTAGGTCCTTGCTTCGAGGACAGGAGCCGCTTCGTTAAGATAGCCCTTTATGTAGGGTATGATAAGGTTTATAAAAGGTTCGATTTCGGGCTCGTATACCACCTGCATCACATTCCCCACCGCACCACCTACATAGACAGGTATGCAGTAGTAATGGAGCTTCCCTTTTTTACAGGCTTCGTTGTCCGCAAAGCTCGGGCAGACGCAGGGGAACTCTCTTGAGTCCACATCTGTGCCAGTCCTTTTTGCTCTGCACTCCTCCGCATTATCAAATATCACTGGGTTACACCACCCGTCTGAACCCCTCACAAATACCGTATTTATTCTGTTTTTAACCGGGTCCACTTCATAGAGAGAAAACATATCAAGGCTCATGTAATCTTCAAAGACTTCCCGAAGTCTTTCATAAATCTCCTCCCTTGTTCGGTCTTTTTCTATAACTCTCTTAAACTTGTAAATGTTTAGTAGTTCATCTACGATTTTTGAAGTATCTGAGAGCACATCACCCGTTTTAAGAACGCCGTATCCTATCATTGCCCTTACCTTGTTCTCTATGGAAGTGAGGGTTTGTTGGAGGCTGGAGAAAGACTCTTTTAGTGTATCTTTCAGAAGGCTTGCCTCGTAACCAGGGTCTGTCTTTATCTCATAGTTAAAGGAACCACGCGTGGCGGATTTCATCGCATCCATGAGTTCCCTTATGAAGCTGCTTATCCTCGCTACAAATAAACCGAGGAAGAGAGAAACGCCCCCTATAGAAAGCAGGAATACGAGCGCAAGCAGAGAAAAAACCCTTATAGATTCAGCCCTTACATGAGAAAGGTCCATCGTTAGGCTGATAGCTCCGAGGGTTTCTCCTGGCTCCGCTTTATGACACTGGAGGCAGTCTATACCCTTTAGAGGAACTGCCTTGTAAGGCATAACTACCCGATATTTTACACTCCCTAAGGATTCATACAAACGAACTTCCTCCTTACCAGTCGAGAGGACAGCCCTTTCAAGCTCATCCATAGGCATCTCAAACCGCCTCCCACCGCCAAACTGCTTTACCACGCTATCCCCTCTTATTACCCTTATCTCCTCCACGCCCCTGATTTCTCTTATTCTGGTAAGAAACTCCTCTCTTCTTTCCATAACACCCATTACCATGTAAGAAGTAAGGGTATCTCTTACCAATTCGGAGATTATATGAGCCCTCTCCTTAGATTCTTCGAGTGCTCTGGACCTGAAGGCGTAGAGAGCGGTAGTAAGCACCACGAGAAAGACTAAGAGCATGGTGAGAAGAAATCTAAAAAGCACTGCCCTTTTCATGGCACTTGAGATATTATAGACCCTTAAGCTCTTCAAGAAGGCAAAACGCGAGCAAGCCTTTAAAAAACATCCTGACTTTTATCATATTGCAAATAATTCTTAATAACATATAATATTCAATAACAAAATTCTAAAGGAGGTAAAAACATGGAGATGTTAAGAGTTGGACAGAAGGTGCCAAACTTTGAGATGGAGGTCTACGACCCAAAGACCCTTACCTTTGCCAAGGTCTCTCTGGAAGACCTTCTCAGAGAACGCAGGTGGGTGGTGCTCTTTTTCTACCCCGCAGACTTTACCTTCGTGTGTCCTACCGAGCTTGCGGACCTGGCAGAGTATTACGGAGAACTGCAGGGTATGGGTGTGGAGGTTATCTCCGTCTCTACAGACACCAAGTATACCCACTTGGCGTGGCATAGGGCTGAGAAACTTCTGGAAAACGTAAGGTATCTGATGGGGGCGGACCCTACGGGTAAGGTTTCCAGGCTCTTTGGAGTTTACGATGAGAACACAGGTCTGGCTCTCAGAGGAACCTTTATCATAAACCCGGATGGTATGCTGGTAGGTTCTGAAGTGAACTTTTACAATGTGGGTAGGAACGCAGAGGAGCTCGTGCGCAAGATGAAGGCGAACGCCTACCTGATGAGCCATCCAGATGAAGCCTGCCCTGCCAAATGGAAGGAGGGTGAGAAGACCCTTAAGCCTTCTCAAGAATTGGTGGGTAAGGTATACGAAGCTCTGCAGGGTTGAACTTCTCCTCCGCAGGGAGATATATTTTTACCCTTACAGACCGGAGGTAAAAGATGGAGCTGACCTTGGATTTTCATACGGACAAGGTTTATGATGTGGTCATAATAGGTGGGGGGCCTGCGGGGGCCTCCGCAGCCATATACACTTCAAGGGCGGGTCTATCTACCCTTGTGCTTTACAGAGCGGAGGCGGACGGTGCCCTGGGCGTAACCCAGCAGATAGAGAACTATCCGGGCATAAGAGGTCCTGTGTCTGGCTACGAACTCTTAAAGCTCATAAGGGAACACGCAAAGGCTTTCGGAGCTGAGTTCGTCAGGGGTAAGGTTATAGCCACTGACCTTTTGGAGGAGACCAAGAAGGTTTACACCATAGACGGGAGAGAATTCAAAGGAAGGGCGGTTATAGTGGCTTCTGGTGCTATGGAAAGAACAAACAAGTATAAGGGTGAGGAGGAGTTTTTGGGTAAGGGCGTGTCTTACTGTGGCGTCTGCGACGCGGCCTTCTTCAAAGAAAGACCCGTAGCAGTAATAGGCGAAGACGACTACGCCCTTGAAGAGACAGAGTTTATAGCCAGGTTTGCCAGCAAAATATACCTCGTGGTGCCCTCAAGCAGGATAAAAGCACCCCACGAGATAATAACGGAGGTGCAGTTTAACCCGAAGGTGGAAATACTCCTGCACCACAGGGTTATAGAAATAGTAGGGAGTTCTTTGGTAGAAGGTCTGTGGGTTCAGAACATAGGAACAAAGGAAAAGAAGCTCCTTCAAGTGGACGGAGTTTTTATATTTTTGGGTGGAAACAAGCCCTCTGTGGATTTTCTCATGAACCAAGTGGAGATGACAGGAGAACATTGCATACTGGTAAATGAGGAGATGATGACCTCAGTGCCGGGCGTGTTTGCCTGTGGTGATGTGCTCTGCAACAACATAAAGCAGGCAGTTATAGCGGCTGCGGACGGTGTAAAGGCCGCCCTTGCAGTGGATAAATACCTGAACAAAAAAGCGAAGATTACCGCCCAGTGGTAAGGGACGGTTATACTATTTTTGTATGGTAGGCGTGGAAAGCATAAAAGAGAGCATACTCTCCTACCTTGACCCAGAGGTCAAAGAAGTCTTCGACATAGGTCATTACCTGATTACCTCTGGGGGGAAAGGTATAAGACCCCTTATCACTCTGATGGTTTGCGAAGCCTTGGGTGGAGACCCAGAAGGTGTTCTGCCCCTTGCGGTGGGTATAGAGTATGTTCATATAGCTTCCTTATTGCACGACGACGTGGTGGACGGGGCTAAAACGAGAAGGGGAAAAAAGAGCGCCAATCTTATATTTGGTAATCAGGCTTCCGTCCTTGCGGGAGACTACATGTATGCAAAAGCTCTTTCTCTCTACGCTAAGTATGGAAACCTTCAGAGCGTGCAGGTTTTGAGCGATGCGGTCATGAAGATGTCTCAAGGACAGCTCCTTGAATTGAGGAGTCTGGGAAAGCTCATCGAAGAAGAGACCTACTTTAAGATAATAGACTACAAGACGGGAGCTCTTTTTGGAGCCTGCATGGCTATAGGTGCTCTTATGGCGGGTAGAGAGGACTACTGGCAGTTTTATCACTTTGGTGTGTTGGCGGGTAGGGCTTTCCAGTTGGTGGATGACGCCTTGGACTACTATGCGGACGAGCAAAAGCTCGGTAAGCCCGTGGGCTCGGACCTTGCGGAGGGTAAGTGCACCTACCCTCTTATCTCTGTATATAAGTGGCTTGCGGAGGAGGAAAAAAAACTCTTCTATCGAGGCGAGAAGGAAAGCCTCAGAAGGATAGTCCTCGAGCTGGGTGGTGTGGAAAGAACAAGGAAGAGAGCGGAGAAAGAGCTGAGGAATGTCATGGACTTCTTAAGGACCTTCGAAAAGGCTGAAAACTTAAGAGAAACCATACTTAAGCTCGTATACAGAGATAGTTAGCCTCCGTAACTCTCCTTGAATTTTTTCAGGTTTACAAGGGTGGTGGCTATGCGGTTTCTGTGCTCCTCACCCTCTCTTATAAGATGCTCAAGTATAGCAAGGCATTCCTGCGCAGTCTTAAGGTCAAGTTTCTCAATATCCTCCGAACTTACAGAACTCAACCTCTCCACAAGCCTATCCCAGTCGCCCTGCTGTAAGTAAAGCTGACACTCAAGCAGTAATCGCTTCAGGTCTTCCATAAACTTTCTTTTCTACCTCTTCCCAGCTTTCTTTAAGTTCAGAGAGTATTTTTACCATCTTGAGCAAGGTCTGGGGCTCATCGCCCTTAACGGTTATCCTCGTAAGGTCGCTCAGCAGAGCCTGATATATTTCGTGAAGGCTCTTAGCTATTTCACCCCCTTCTTCCATATTTAGGGTCGTGTCTAACACTATGAGTATGTCGGAAACCTTGCCCATAGCTTCGTATTTTCTCTTGATGGCTTCGTGGTCCTCCGCAGAGGAGGATTCCATAAGTTCTATAGCTTCCTTCAGAAGGAATATGGCCTTCTCGTAGAGAAGTATTACTTGCCTAACTGGGTTGGCGGTCAGCACCATGTTTTCAAAGTAGGAATTATACATTTTGCCCTCCTCAGTTCATGTCTTACTTCCCTTTTGTGATTCTGAAAGGCTCACCATAAAAGCCTGAAGCCTTGCCATTATTTCCTGAGCCCTGCTCATGAATGCCTCTACTCTGGCATATTCCAGCCTAAGCCTTTCCTCTTCCTTGACTATCTGTTTACTGAGCTGAGATATTCTGTCGTTTATTCTGTTTAACCTCACCTCGTAATCACTAACAAACCTGCTGATGCTCGTATAGGTATTCTGTGCATACTGACCAATGCTTTCTTTTATGTCCTGAAGCAGGCTTTTCAGAGTTTCTCTATCTGAAGAGTAAAGGGCGTTAACCGCCCTGCTGTTGAGCTCAAGCGTGCCGTCTTCCTTCAAGTTTACTAAGTCATATCTAAAAAGTCCTTCCAGATTTTTGGAGAGCGTGGATTTTATACCCGTTATAGTATAATCACCTTGAAAAGGAGCATCCTTTGCGGTCAACCTGTTAACCTCGGATACAACCTCGTTGTATCTTTTTACAAATTCGCTCAGCGCAGAGCTAACCTTTGAGCCGTCCGCAGTTACACTTATGGTAGCTTCTCCCACCCTTTTCACCGTCAGATTAAGACCCACAATTAGGTTTTCAAAGGTATTTGAAGGGCTCACAACCACAGAAGCGCTATCACCCACCCTTATTTTTGCGTTCTTTGCATACTGAAGAGGGGCGGTATAGTCTAAGCCCCAGACGCCGTTTATGTTCATAGCAGAAGCTTCAGATATCACATAAGTGTTTGTGTTAGGGTCTGTTTCCAGTTTGGATGCTCCTTCCTCCTTCTCCGTAAGCATAAGCCTATACCCACTGCCGTCAAAGTATACGCTCGCCTGTATACTTTCCCCCGCTACCTGGTTTATCCTGTCTACCAAGTCTGAGAGCTTACCTGTCCCGCCATCTATGTGGTATAGCTGATAATCTCCGTAGTCCTTAGCAAACCTTAGGGTAAAGCCGTTCCAACTTATATTTGAATTAATGTCTGTGGTGGAAAACCTTGAAAGGATGACTTCCTTACGAGACAGCTGGTCTACCGTTATCTTGAGATTTACATCAGGGGTGTTATCGGAGGCAGTTGCGGTGAGGACGGTCTCATCGGAGGAGATGGCTCTTTTCCCTTTTAGCACTCCCTCCGGGTCAAGGCTACTCAAGAAGGAGGAGAAGGCACTCAGGCTCTGAGAGAGCTTATTCAGTGCGGATTGTAGCTGGTGGACCCGCGTTGCCTCTTGAGATAACCTTTGGATAGGTATGGACTTAATCTTTATCAGTTGGTCCACTATTGAGCCCCAATCAAACTTACCGGTAAGGTTGTTAAAGTATACTTCCCCAGCCAAGTTTATACCTCCTTTTGCAATAGAACGCCCAGCATTTGGTCAATCCTCTTCATAAGCTCCAGTAGATACTCGGGCGGTATCTGTCTTATTATGCGGTTTGTATCCCTTTCTATAATCTTTACCACAGGTATTTCAAGCTCCCTGTCTATGTCTATCCGAAGATACTTACTTAGCATGTCAAACTTTCTCTTTATTTCTTCTATGAATTTCTGAAGTTCTTCTGAGTCCACACTTTTCAGGTTACCCCCAGTGTCAGATACGCTAACATACCCTTTGTCCTCCTGCCCTTCCCTAGGATTAGGCTTTTCGGTCAACCCAACGTAGCCTAAACCCAAGCTAATATCTCGCATGAGGTCTGAGTTACCTACCCTCATGGCTTATACCTTCTTAGGGGGTGGGGTCTCCACCCCCATAAATTTATTATCTGAGTAGCTGAAGCACAAGCTGAGGCAGTTGGTTAGCTTGAGCAAGCATAGCCATAGAGGACTGCATCTTTATCTGTAGCTTCGTGAAGTTGCTCATCTCTTCTGCGTAGTCAGTGTTGCGTATGACGTTCTCTGCCTCTCTGGTGTTGTCAAGGGCTACCTTCTGAGAGTCATATATAGACTGCAGGTTGTTCATGACCGCACCTATCTGGGCACGGACGATGTCCACCCTTTGGAGTGCTTTCTTTACGATGAGCATAGATTCCTCAGCCTGCTGATTGGTAAGAACATTAACCGCATACAAGTTTCTGGCGTTTGCGTTGGCGCCTGTAGAAAGGTTAAAGTTGAAACCAGCATTTGTTCCAGATACGCCGCTGTATTCTATTTTGTAAGTTTCCACACCCGCTATGTCCACGGTGCCCACATCTATGTAGTAAGCGTAGACGGTTGTTGCAGTAAAATTAACATTACCCGCCCCTTCGAGGATTTGCCCCAGCCTTACGGTGACGCCGTTACTGATATTAGCACCTGCCACGGCGACCTGAACTGCAATGGTCTCACCGTTGTTAGTTTCAAGGAATACCCTGTTGTTAACTACTTTAGCGCTTATAGGTGCACTTGCACCAGAAGCTGCGGTGTTTATTCTTTCCACGAGCTGTTGAACGCTCGTAACAGAATTATCTATGGTCACTGAAAAGTTAAATGAAGTTGACGTGGATGCGATAACATTACCCACGTAAAAGTATAAAGTAGCAGCAGTGATGGAACCAGCTCCTATGGGTGACCAGAAGTTGGCAAAGTTGGTGTAGACCGCATCCGCGTGGTTAGTATTCTTGGCAAAAGCCTCTATACCAACAGCCTGAAGGTCCTTATTATTGTTGATATTCTGAGCAAGCGTTCTTGCATCCACAAACCTCTGAGTGCCATCGTAAGACAGAACCCTTATGCCTGCTACATCTATGTAGTCTCCAGAGTCTACGAGCCACTGAGAAGAAGTGCTAAGGAGCGCCCCAAAGTTGGTGGAAGTTGTGATGTTGATATACCTAGCTCCCTGACCCTTTGTCAGATATGCGCCTATGTGATTAGGTAACAGGCTATTAATGTCTATCTCAAGAGTTTGATCCTGTCTTGCTCCGTAGTGAATTACCCTATCCGCAAAAGGTTCCATCAAGAAGTTTTATGCCGTTATACTCCGTGTCTGTGCCTATTTTCTGTATGGCATCTACCAAGTTGTTTATCTCTCTCTGAAGGCTTGCCCTTGCGTTGGGGTCATTGATGTCGTTGGCTGCACGCACCGTCCTTTTATAAATTTCGTTGAGCCTGTTGAATATCTGCCCTGCGGAGCTCTCCGCTATCCTTAGGGCGGACAGTCCTGTCTGTATGTTCCTGTTGCCCTCTTCCAGACCCGAACCCACCACCATTAGCTGGTCTGCGATAAACAAACCTGCGGAGTCATCCGCTGCGTTGAGTATTCTCAGACCTGTGGAAAGTCTGAGCAGAGACTTGTTCATGTCTCTTTCGTTGGATAAAATGGCAGTGTGGGTTGCCGCCGCTTCAAAGTTAAAGTTCACTCTTAACGCCATGGTTTATACCTCCTTTAAGGTTCTGTTAAGTTTTTATATCGGAAGTAGTGTAAGATTTTTAAGGGTTGTTTAGAGGATGATGGTCAACCGCACCCTTCTCTTTGGAGAAGGTCTTTTTGAGACCATAAGATGGAAGCCTTCGGAGGAGAAGTTATCTCTACACTACCAAAGACTTTCGAGCTCCGCAAAAACTCTTGGAATACCCTGCCCCACCTACGAGGAATTTAGAGCGGAGCTTGAAAAGCATACACATGGCGGAGATGGACTTTATGTAAAATACCTTCTCATATCAAAGGGTGGAGACCATCTTGCCCACAGCCCACAGGCTTACGGAGAGCTCATACTGGTCAAAGCTCTGAAGTCTCAGCCCTACAGGGTAGACCTTTGTCTTTCTTCCTATAGAAGGCATTCCTCAGACCCTCTGTGTGGACACAAGACCACTTCTTACCTTTTCAACCTTTTGGTGAAAAGAGAAGCCCTAAGTAGGGGTTTTCATGACGGCATCGTCTTGAACGAAAAGGACCAGGTATGCGAAACCGCAACTTCAAACCTCCTCCTCCTGAGGGGTTCAAGGTTCTATACGCCTGCAAAGAGCTCCGGTCTTCTCTGGGGGACAACCCTTGAGTTTCTTCGCAGAAGATTAGAGATAGAGGAAGAATACATAAGGTTTACGGAGCTGGACAAATACGACGCTCTTTTTGTGCTTAATTCTCTTATGCTCTGTGCTATGGTGGAAAGACTGGAAGAAAGAACTCTGAACATAGATATACAAGGTTTTAAGGAGCTCCGGGGTATCCTAAGAGCTTCCCTATACTCTCAGCCAGAAGGAGGTCCTCCGGATAGGTGATTTTTATGTTGGTGACCTCGCCCAGCACTACACCTACCCTGTAGCCATACCTTTCAAGAAGCTGAGCATCATCAGTTACGAAAAAGCCGTCCCTTCTTGCTCTGAAATGACACTCGAGGAGAACTCTCCTGTTGAAGGCTTGAGGAGTTTGAGATAACCATAGACCGCTTCTGTCTACCGTCTCCACCACCATACCCTGAGCCACCCTCTTGACCGTATCTCTTATAGGCACTGCACATATCTTTCCCTGGTGTTCTCCAAGCTGTGAAACCCTCTGGAAGAGCTCCGCCCCAGCAAAGGGTCTCGCACAGTCATGGATTACCACCACATCGCCTTCAGCCTCAAGGAGCGCATTAAAGACCGAATCCTGCCTTTCTCTACCCCCTGCTACCTTCCTTATGCTGGAAGGTAGGCTAAACCGGTCTATATCCTCAGGTGGTAGAACCAAAAGGATTTCATCAAACAGCCCCACGAGCCTCTCCAGAGAGTGCATAAATAAGGGCTTGCCGAAGAGCCTCTCAAATTGCTTTTTACCGCCAAAACGTCTGCCTTCCCCTGCGGACAGAAGTATAAGACTTGTCATTCCTCTTTTAGTCTTTCAAGCCTTTCTATCAGCTCTCCTTTCAGCTCCTCTAAAATGGGGTTTTCTGAAGAGAAGATGTAGGCATCCTCCCCTTCGCAAGCCAAACCCAGCAGGTAAAAACCCTTTACCTCTTTTTCCAAGGTCTCTCTGGTTATCCTGTCAAGGGTCTTCTTTACGCTCTCCGGGTCTTCCAGATTAACCTTCATGTCAACGAACTCAAATTCCTCTACCTCTATCTGATTTGCGGGCAGGTTTTCCCTCTGCACATATACGGGCGAGTATATGCAGTAGAGGTTAAGCTCACCCCCTTTAATACCTTCCTTCAGCCCTTCAAACAGCCTTTCCACATATGCCCTTACCTGATGTCTTACGCTCATAGGAATATTTTAGCTCAAGTCAAATATAACCATCTTTATCTCCGTGTAGTCTTCCACCGCAAACCTTGGTCCTTCTCTACCGATGCCTGAGAACTTCACCCCTCCGTAGGGCATGTGGTCCGCCCTGAAGTTTGGCCCTTCGTTTATAAGCACTCCGCCCGCTTCCACACCCCTTATGAACTCCCAGGCTACGTTTATGTCTTTAGTAAAAACGCCCACCTGAAGTCCATATTCAGACTGATTCACCATGCTTATGGCTTCTTCCACCTCCTTGTAAGGGTTTACTACCACCACCGGCGCAAAGGCTTCCTCTTTAAAAAGCCTAGTGTGAGTAGGCACCAGCGATATTAGGGTTGGTGAAAGTAGGGTAGTGTTTCCTCCTTTTGGTTGGCCACCTGTCAGGAGCCTTGCTCCGGCTTCTTTGGCTTCCTCTATCCATTCCCTAACTCTCTGAACCTCAGAAGGACCTATCATGGGTCCCACATCCGTATCCTCTTCCATAGGGTCTCCTACCTTCAACCTTTCTACGGCGTTTTTTAGCTCTTCAAGAAAACTCTCAAAGAGTTCCTCTTGGACTAAAACCCTCTGCACCGATATGCACACCTGCCCCGCTATGGCGTAACCCCCAAGTATGGTCTTCTGAACCGCCCTTTTTAGGTCTCCGTCTTTATGCAAAACTATGGCGGAGTTAGAACCCAGCTCAAGGACCACTTTTTTTATACCCGCCTGTCTGGTAATTATCTCACCCACCTTCTTACTTCCAGTAAAAGAGACCACTCTTACATCTGGATGGGTAGTTATGACCTTTCCTACATCCCCGTAGCCGGGTAGGATGCTCAAAGCCTTTGGGGGTAGACCTGCCTCCAGAAGGACCTCACCCAGTAGGAGAGGTGTGAGGGGTGTTCTTTCGGAGGGCTTAAGCACCACCCCATTACCGCAGGCAAGCGCGGGTGCAATTTTATGCATGGATAGGTTCAGAGGAAAGTTAAAGGGCGTTATGGCGGATACTACGCCCGCAGGCTCGCGTATGTAAAAACCCACCTTACCCTTTCCGTTAGGATGGGCATCCATCGGAATTACTTCACCGTATATCCTTCTCGCTTCCTCCGCAGAAAACTGAAGGGTTTGTATAGCCCTCTGCACCTCCGTCCTCGCTTCTCTTATGGTTTTACCCACCTCCAGAACCAGAGTTCTTGCAAACTCTTCAGCTCTCCTGGTCAATATTTCGCATGCTTTTGCCAGTATCTGGTATCTTTCATGAGCGGTAAGAGAGGAGAGTTCTCTGTGACCCTCTTTCGCAAGCTCAATAGCCCTGTGTGCTTCCTCTTCTCCTGCCCTTGAGACTCTTGCCACCTCTTCCCCCGTGTAAGGGTAAACCACCTGCATCTTTTCTTCCTTTGAGACCCACTCACCACCCAAAAGGAGCTCCCTTCTCATAAATTTATAGTATAGGGCGAAACTGTCAAAAGAGGTGTAGGTTATCCTTGACCTTGAATTGTATTCTATACTATAGAGTTTCTACATGAAGCTTTTTATAGTGGAAAGTCCTACAAAGGCAAAGACCATAGGGAAGTATCTCGGTAAAGGTTGGGTGGTAAAGGCTACTCTGGGACACATAAAGGACCTGCCCGTGGACAGTTTAGGGGTGGAAGAAGAGAGCTTAAAGCCTACTTTTGTATGGGTTAAGGGTAAGAAAAAACTATTTGAGCAAATAAGGGAGATAGCTCAAAAAGCAAGTGCCATATACATAGGGACGGACCCTGACAGAGAAGGAGAAGCTATAGCCTACTTTGTGCACAGGGAACTGGAAAAGCTCAAGAAACCCATGGGTAGGGTGCTCTTCTACGAAATCACTGAAGAGAGCATCAAGCGGGCTGTCTCCGAACCCGTGGAGATAAACATAAACTTGGTGAGAGCACAGTTTGCTCGCAGGGTTCTTGACAGATTGATAGGCTACCGCCTCTCGCCCTACCTCTGGCAGGCTTTGGGGAAGAGCAAACTTTCTGTGGGTAGGGTTCAATCACCCGCCCTGAGGCTCATAGTAGAGAGAGAGAGGGAGATAAGAGCTTTCAGCAAAAAGGAATATTACTACATAAGGGTATTTTTTGAGAAGGAGGGTCTTGAGTTCTCCGCTCTTTGGGACTACAGGTTCGAGAAACCTGAGAACGCAAGACCCTACCTTGAAAAGCTAAAAGATGCCTTCTTTGAGGTCTCTGAATATCGCGAGCAGGAAGAGAGTAAAGAACCACCAAAACCCTTCGTAACCTCAAGCCTTCAGTCTCTTGCAAACCATAAACTCAAGATAAGTGTGGAGCAAGTTCAGAAGCTCGCCCAGAAGCTCTACGAGGAAGGGCACATAACCTACCCCAGGACGGACAGCCACAGGATGAACGCTCAGAAGGCTGTGGAGTTTATGAGATACATAGAGAGGCTCTACGGAAAGGAATATGTGGGTAAGCTAAGAAGCTTCAAAGAGAAGGCTACCGCTCAGGGAGCCCACGAATGCATAAGACCTACCCAAGTGGGAACGCCCCCTCTTGGAGGTAAGGAGCTCGAGCTATACACGCTCATATTCCAGAGAACGCTGGCAAGTCTTGCAAGCCCTGCGGTCTTTCTTAAGAAAAGGGCAGTGCTACTACCCTTGTATGAGAAAAAGAAGGGAGAGGATATGAAATTCTTAGCGGAGGGTAGAGAACTCCTCTTTGATGGTTATCTAAAAATATATCCTGAAGAGCTCCAGCTTTCACCTCTTCCTGTGCTGAGGGAGGGTGAGCTTTTAAAGCCTAAGAAGGTAAGCCTTGAAAAAAGGCAGACCCAACCACCACCTCGCTACACAGAGGGCACTCTTGTAAAAAAACTTGAGGAGCTTGGAATAGGCAGGCCCTCCACATACGCTACGATAGTAAAGACCCTCAAAGAAAGGGGTTATGTCCTCGAGGAAAGGGGTTATCTTAAACCTACAGAAGAAGCCTTCTGCGTTGTGGATTTTATAAAAGAGAAGTTTCCCGGGGTGGTGGACTACCGATTTACGGGTCAGATGGAAAAGAGCCTTGACTTAGTAGAAGAGGGTAAGAGAGAATGGAAGGAGGTGGTGAGAGAGTTCTTCTCAGGGCTTCAGGCTGATGGTTAGTAGAGATTATAATTATTCCTTTGCGGTATTATGGAAAACCTCTCTGAGAAGTTTAAAGGTGTGCTTATAGGTGGTGCCATAGGGGACGCCCTTGGCAAGAGCCTCGAGGATGTGCCGGCGGAGGAGGTGATAAAGTTTTACCCTGGGAGAATAAGGGGCTTCGTAGAGCCCCATCCCCTCAGTCCCTCTCTAGGGCTTAGACCTGAACAGACCAGCGACGAGACTACCATAAGCCTTCTACTTGCGGAGAGCATAGTGGAGAAAAAATCCATAGACCCCTACCATTTTTTTGAAAAGCTAAAAGAATGGGCGCGTAGAGAGGAGACCCACCGCTATCCGGACCCTGCGCTCATAACCGCACTTAAGCTACTCTCTTTGGGCACTACACCAGAGGAAGCGGGTTTGGTCTCTTCCTCCGTGGAGGGCGTGCTCAGATGCACCGTCACGGGCCTCTTCCACTACTACAACCCCCATCTGGCGGCGGAGGCAGGAAGGCTCGTAAGCCTAATAACCCACAGGAGCAAAGAGATATACGACGCCAGCGCAGTTGTATCCGCCCTCATATCCTTCCTGCTCTTGGAAAGCTTTGACCTTCAAAGCCCACAGGACAGGCTGGCCCTTCTTGAAAGCCTGAAGGGTCTTATGAAATACGAGAGGAATAGGCAATACCTCCACAGAGTGCAGGAACTTTTACAAAGGGGTGCTGGTGTAGAAGAAGCTATACACCAGCTCGGAAACTCTACCTTCGTCTTCGAAGCCCTGTCCCTATCTCTTTTTCTCTTCCTCCATCATGCGGAGGAACCTTTAGAAGCTCTGTGGGAGGCGGTTAACGCTTGCGGTGTGGCAGGAGGAGATACGGACGCCATAGGGTATCTTGTGGGTTCCTTTGTAGGAGCTCACGCAGGTCTTTGGGTTTTTCCTTTGGAACTCCTTGAAAATATTGAAAATTCTGAGTATTATATTTCCTTGGCAGAAAAACTTTATCACAAGACTATGGAATTTTTGGAAAGGAGGAGCTGACAATGGCCTACAAACTGCAGGAAGCCTTCTTAAATACCGCAAGAAAAAGAAGAGTGAAGGTTACTATCTATCTCATCAACGGCGTTAGACTTCAAGGAAGAGTAAGGTCCTTTGACCTTTACACCATTCTTATAGAAGACGGAAGACAACAGACGCTCGTTTACAAGCATGCTATAACAACTATAATCCCCGCAGAAAGGATGGAGATAGAGTTTGAGGAAGAGGGTGTGCCAGGGGCAGTGTAGCCCCCCCCTTAGAACATACCGGGCGGTTTACCTTTTGAAACCACGAGCCTCTCTACCGGTTGTCCCCCCTTCAGGTGGCCTTGGACTATCTCTTCCACATCTGAAGGCTTTACGTTTCCATACCATATACCTTCAGGGTATACCACTATGGTTGGACCAAGCCCACAAGGTCCAAGACAGCCCGTGGGTGTGACCGCAGTGCTCATAAAGAGCTCTGGGTCCATCTGAAGTTTTTCCATAAGCTTCATGTAGATGTCCCTTCCCCCCTTCTCCGCACAGGAACCCATAGGATGGCCCGGTGGTCTTTGGTTAACACATACAAAAAGGTGTTTGAACTCCATGGAATACCTCCTCTAAAAGTCTGTGAGAATTCTACCAAAAAGAAGGAAGCTTTTGTATGAGCCTGGTCAATCTTTAAAAGGGGGAGACCCCCTGCCTTTTTAAAACTTCCAGTTGAGCCCCAGAGATATGGCGTTCTGGGCGTTCTGGGCTTCTATAAGCATAGCTCCTGAGGGGTCCGTAGCTCTTACCTTTTTGTTGAAAGCGTGCTTGTAAGCTATGTCCACGCTGAAATTCTTTGTAAACTCGTAGCCGAGACCAAGGGTCAGATGATGCTCAGTTATGGCAGGGAAACCTATGAGGTTAAACCAGGCTATGTGAAAATCACTGAAGGGGGCAGAGAAGTTGGGGACGCTGTTAGCGTTCATAGGGTTCTTAGGACCACCTTTTATAGGAGACCTTCCAAAGTTGTAACCCGCTCTTAGAGCCAGCTTGTCCGTTGGTTTGTATTCACCACCCAGAGCTATCACCCACTGGTCTTTCCACTGAAATTGTTTGTATCCTCTGGCATTTTTCCAGTTAATCCACCTGAGGTCTAAACCCACTTTGAGGTTATTCGTAGGCTTTATACCTCCACCGAAGGCAAGCTCCTGAGGCTGGGTAAGCTTTAGGTTTTCAAATACGCCGTTTCCGTTGCTGTCAAAAACCCTCTTGTAAGTCATGGCTACTGGGCTCTGGTAAGTGGCACCAAGGTAAGCAAAGTCGCCCATGTTGTAAGCCACGCCCAGCTGAAAGCCAAGCCCGTAGGTTTGAGATTGCCCACCCCCTGCGTTCCAACAGGTCACATTGGGTGGAGGACTGCAAAGGTTTGCCCCCATGTCCAGCGAGCCGTAAGCCAAGTGAATCGCACCGGCCAGAGAAAGGGCTTCATTTACCCTATAGGAAAGGGCTGGTATTATCCTCATAAACTGTAGGGTAGTGTGCATGTTGGCAAGCCTTGGGTCTTTGTTCCTGTAGTCTACACCCATGCCCGAGACACCAAAGGCACCCACGCCAAAGGTTATGTTATTGTTTATCTGATTTACTATGCCCACCTCCGGCACCACGAAGAGGTCCGCATCGCTCTTTGCGGAGGCTGGCGGGTTCTGTGGTCCCTGAGGTGTGACGTTCGTTCTTGCTTTAACCTCTGGCATAAAGACTATGCCACCAAAACTCAGGTTGAAACCCTTGTAGTAGCTCATCCAAGCAGGGTTTCTGAAGATGGTATCCGTTGGCCCCACAGGCATACCAACTCCTATGCCACCCATACCCCTTGAGGCAGGTGAAACGCCTATGAGGTTATCGCCGTTGGTTGCAAAGGAAAGCCCAGAGAAACCAAAAACTGCAGTTGCTATGAGTGCTCTTTTCATCTCTTACCTCCCTTTTAGACTTCTTAGTATCTATCTTAAACCAAAGGAAGTCCTTTTTACTATTCAAAGAATTTATAATGACCTTAAAGATTTGTTATAGTGTCCGGCGTAAAGCCTGCTAAAGAAAAGGCTCTTCGATGTTTATACTATTCACCTTTTAAGCAGGGTGAAAAAACCCTGCGAAGTGAATAAGTTTAAACTATAATTGGCAGAGATATGCCTATAAAGGACTACTATGGCATACTAAAGGTAGAAAGAGGGGCAAGTAAAGAAGAGATAAAAAAGGCTTACAGAAAGCTTGCCAGAGAGTGGCACCCTGACATAAACCCAGACCCACAAGCAGGAGAACTTTTCAGAGAAATAAACGAAGCCTACCATGTTTTGTCCGACGATGAAAAAAGGCAGGAATACGACCGTATACTTCAGAGCGGAGATGAAAAAAGATACAGAGACTTCATGGAATACATACAGGATTTTCTGGAGAGCATATGGCAGGGCGTCAGGAGAGCACCTAAACCCCGAAAGGGTCAGGACATAAGGCTTAAGTTGGAGCTTACTTTGGAAGAGGCAGGCTTTGGCGTTGAGAAGGAGGTAGAATACGAAAGATGGATGGATTGTCCCCACTGTGAGGGCAGGGGCTATGTGGGAGAGCTTCAAAGGGTAACATGCCACGCCTGTGAGGGAACTGGTAGGAGGGTAAGTGGTATCTTCAACTTTCCGAGACCCTGTTCTCTTTGTAAAGGAAGGGGCTACTTAATAAAAAACCTTTGCCACACCTGTGGTGGAAGGGGTAGGGTTGCTACCAAGAGTAGGGTCAGGATAGTTATACCTCCGGGGACGGACGAAGGAGAGGTATTAAAAGTCTCTGGTTTTGGACACAGGGGAGAAAGGGGTGGAGAGGCGGGCGACCTCTACCTTAGAATAAGCCTGAAGCCACATGAGGTTTTTCGGAAGGTAGGGAAAGACCTGCACATGGAGCAGTTTATATCCTTTCCTATGGCGGTTTTGGGAGGAACTATAAAAGTTAAAGGTCTGGATGGAAAGGATGTGGAGGTTTTTATTCAGCCGGGAACCGAGTGTGGCTCCACCAAAACACTGCCGGGCAAGGGCTTTCCCTCGCAGACGGGTGCAGGGAACCTGGTCATAACCTTTCGTATTAAAGTGCCAAAGGATGTAAATTCAAGATTGAGGAGTGTTTTGGAAAAGCTGGCAAAGGAGTTGAAGGAGGAAGGCGTGGAGGTAAAGGGTGGTTTGATGGAAAGATTAAAGGGCTTAATATCCCTTTGAAAGCTTCTTTACCTCAAGATATTCTCCTATGCCCAGCCTGTTCCATAGTATCTTTAGAAGCTCAAGGAAGACAAAGGCGGTAGTTTTGGCGTCATCCATAGCCCTGTGCACCCTGTTGTATTCCACACCAAGATGGTCTGCCAAGTCCTTGAGAGTATACCTTTTTAAGTTAGGCAGGACATTTTTAGCTAAATTCAGCGTGCATATGTGGGGAGGGCGGAACCTTTTACCATAAAGCCTTCTGTAGTATTTGTCTATGAAGGCGATGTCCTTTTCTACTCTGTGAGCCACGAGCACGCTGTTCCTCACAAACCTTAGAAACCCCGGGAGCACCTCCTCCATCTGAGGCTTTCCTACCAGCATGGCATTGGTTATGCCCGTAAGCTCTGTTATCCTTTGTGGTAGAGGATAGCCGGGGTTTATCAAAGTGGAAAAGCTGTCGGTTATGATACCACCCTCTACCCTTACGCAGGCGATTTCTATTATATCTGACTTTGCGGGGTCAACGCCCGTTGCCTCTACATCTATGCTAACAAAGGTGCTCTCCAGCAAAAGTTCCTTCATCAGGGTATCTCCCTAATCTTTGGACCTTCCTCTTTTTTAAGATACTTTGGGTTCACCACCCCCTCAAGCTCTTCGCTCTTCCCTTGTGAGGGTTGTGCTTGTTCCTCACCTCCACAAATTCCTTCTGTGCCAGTCACAAAGAGCATGGGGCTGGGGCAGTTTACCAGAACTACATTTTCAGGAAGGGGGAAGTCCGCCTGAGGATACATGTAGCTCGCCAAAGACATGTAGTCTATCCATATAGGGAGTGCAACCCTTGCACCTGCCATGCCCTTCCCCATACTTCTCTTTGTGTCGAAGCCTACCCAAACACCAGCCACTATGTCAGGAGAAAAACCTACAAACCAAGCATCCATGTAGTCGTTAGTAGTTCCCGTTTTGCCTGCCACCACCCTTTGAATGGAAGCTGCGGAGGCACCCGTTCCTTCTAAGACCACTGCCCA
>JANWWH010000014.1 GCA_025056375.1 Aquificaceae bacterium | reverse complement strand
AGGTCGGTATTAAGAAAGGAAGTCTCTTTGAAGGACGCAGTCTATAACCTGCAGAGGTCTGCTCTCTTGGTGGGTGCTTTGCTTTCAAAGAGCTTTGAACACCTTGTAGAAGCTGTAAAGGACAAGCTACATCAACCCTACAGAGCGGAGCTCCTTCCTGGCTTCTGGCATGTGTTGGAGGAAGCCTACGAGGCTGGGGCAAAGGCGGTCTTTCTGAGTGGTGCGGGACCATCGATAGCAAGTCTTTGCCTTGAGAAGCCTGACGCTGTTGGCTCAGCCATGGTGGAGGCTTTCCAAAGGGTAGGCGTAAGCTCAAGATATATGTTGCTCTCCTCTTCCGAGGAGGGTGCTATTGTAGAGTATGAAGGTTCTTACCCTTGATGTGGGCAACACTTCTGTAGATGTTTGCTTGTTTGAGAAGGAGCTCCTATACTTGGGTAAGTTTCTCGGTGAGCTTCCTTATTTTGAGGCGGATGTGGTGCTCGTTTCCTCCGTAAAGCCTTCTGTTGAGGGGTTCATAAGGGACAGATACCCTAAGGCTAAGTTTGTTAAACCTGAAGAGGTTCCTCTAAAGACCGCTTTTGAGGGCAAAGAGAGGGTGGGCGTGGACAGACTGCTTAACCTTTACGGTGCGGTGAGCCTTTATGGAGAGGACCTGGTGGTGGTGAGTGCAGGCACAGCCCTCGTGGTGGACCTTTGCTTAGACGGCGTGTTTCAGGGTGGTTTCATAACCCTTGGCATAGGTAGCGGGCTCAAATGCCTGCATCAGAGGGCTGAGCTTATTCCTGAGGTAAAACCGAGAAAACTCAGCTTAGACATAGGGACGAACACGGAGGAGGCTATCTTGGGAGGCTTTATAAATCAGGCTGTGTTTTTCTTAAAGGGCTGTGTGGAAAGCTGGAAAAGAAAATACGGAAGAGAGCTGAAGGTTATCCTGACGGGTGGAGACGGCTGGCTACTTGAGGAATTGGGTTTTTACGACCCCCTGCTACCTCACAGAGCTATGCTCTCTCTTTTAAGCCCCTGAAGTTTTCCTCTACGAAGCGTATTGCCTCTTCCTTCGTGCTAACCCTACCCTCCAGCTGAGCCTCTTCCAGAGACTTCTTAACCCTGCCCACCTCAGGACCAGGTTTTATGCCCAGAAGCTCCATGATTTCCTCTCCCTTCAGCAGGGGTTTTAAAGATATCCTGGAGAGCCTTTCTCTTTTGAAGTTTAGGAGGTCCCTTATAGTTTCCAAAAGCTTTTCCTTCTCCTCTTCCTCGTCACCGCTTCCGATAGCGTCCGCTATAGCGTGGAGGAAAAGATGAGGAGCTATATCACCACACTCTCTCCAGAAGTTTGCCCTTCCTCTGTCGGTGAGCTGTCCCCTCCGAAAGGACTCTCGCAAGTAAAAGGGTCTGAGATGCTCCGCAACCATCTTTGCCACAAAGTTGGTGGCTTCCTCTCCCCACCGGTAGGCTCTTCCGTATTGCCTTACCAGCTCCGCACCTAACTTATCGTGGTTGTAAAAGGTTACCTTTCCCTCCTTCATTTCAAAAGTGTGGGGTTTGGCAAGGTCATGGAAAAGGGCGGAGAGCTTCAAGAGCTCTACGTCTGAAAACTCGCCGTGAACCTCCCTCTTCCCAAAACCCTCTAAGAGCTCCGCGGGCAGGTATCTATCCCTTTCCTGAAGGACCCTTTCTAAGGCTTCAAGCACCTTAAACACATGTTCCTCAAGAGGATAGAGGTGGTGCTCGCCCTGGTCTTTTATCTCCTTCCAGCGGGCGGTATCCGGGAAAAGAACCTGAAGAAGCCCACGAAGATAAAGCTCTTGGAGAACCCTGTAGCTTTCTGGGTGCTTTAGAACCTTAAAAAGCTCAAGGGTCACTCTCTCTGGAGGTGCTTTTTTAAGGAGGTGTCCTTTTTTTTCCACGAAGTGGTAAAAGTCCTCCGTCAGGGTTAGCCCCTTTTCCACTGCAAGGCGAAAGCCCCTCAGCATTCTTACGGGGTCTTCTTCAAGATTTTTTAGAGAAACAGGTCTGAGAAGCCCCTTTTCCAAATCTTCCACACCATGGGCAGGGTCGTATATGAGGGTCTGCTTTGCACCTATGCTAAGAACATCATCTATACTCACAGCCATAGCGTTGGCGGTAAAGTCCCTCGAGAGCAGGTCCTCCACGAGAGCCTTCTCCAAGTCCCTACCCCCTATCCGGGCAAAGTCAAAACGATACTTGTAAGGAGGCAGTCTGAGTATAACTGTGGCTACTGTAGCCCTCTTTATGAAAAGACCCTTCTTCTCAAACTCAAAGTAAGAACCCCCTATCCTCTCCGCGAGCCCCTTAGCCACACCTACAGGGTCGCAGGTTACGAGAAGGTCCACATCTATGTGAAAGCCCACCGGCTCACCTAACAGCCTGTCCCTCACCCAACCACCGACGATAAAGCAGTAGGCTTCTCTGGGTAGCACCTTGGCTATATCGTCAAAATAGGTCATGTAGAAGTTAAGTCCGTGGGCGGTATGCTTTATACCCTTCTCAAAGAGAGCCTCCATAGCTTTAAATATAGCTTAACAGAAACTTAACACTCGCCCTCTATATTTGCTATCGTGTGGCTTTTCAGAGATGAGGAAGAAATGCTCCTCTATGTCCTTGAGGGTCTTTCTCGCATAGGGGGTGATATGCTGACGAGGACACTTAACAGGCTCATGCTTGAGGGAGAAAGTCGGCATAAACTCCTACTCTTTGAAAACTCTATAAGGCACACCCTTGACAAGGCTGGGCATGTGTTTATGGAGCACCTTGGGAGGATAAAGGCAAAGGAAAAAGAGGTAGAGCTCGTCCTACCTATAAGGGAAGGCGGTAACACTCTCTCTATCTCAAACTGCCCTAACCTTGAGGTGCTGAGAGGCGAAGGGTTTGAACCCGTCAACAGTTATGTATGCTCCCTGTGTAGAGGGTATATGAGCGCTTACGGAGAGAGGCTCGGTCTGGGAAGTTTAAACGGTAGGTCTTTTACGCAAGGAAAGTGTAGTTTTCATTATGGAGGTGAAGGAAATGGACATAGTTAACTACAGTCTAAGAGAAGAGGAGCTTACGGACATAACTAAGAAACTTCAGGGTTTTAAGAACGCCCTACTACTTGATTTGGTGGTTCTTATGGACGACGGAGGGAGACTCATAAGCTACGCACCTTATACGGAAAAATACAAACCTCTCGCCTACAGGGTAGCGGTAATAGGAGCGGCGGTAGTGGGGGCGGTGGACCAGCTCGAAAACATCATCTCTTCAAAGAGAAGCATGTTTTTTGCAGGAGTGGAAAAGAACATGTATGTGCACATGGTAAACCAGAAGTTCATCCTATCCTCCGTCTTCTCGCAGAAGGTTCCTCTCGGAAGCGTGAAGCTCCTCAAGGAGAGGCTTGTGAAAGAAATATCTCCTACCCTTGAAAATGCCTTAGGTAGGAAGGAAAACAAAGTAATAAGATTTGAAGAGCTTGTCTTATGAACTTACGCGTGCTCTATCATGGACTTGGTATGGCGGGTAAGACCACAAACCTCGAAAAGCTAAGAGAGATATACCCCAACTTCGTATCCGACAGGTTGCATCAGCAGACTTCGGAGGGAAGGACGGTATATATAGACATGCTCACCATGAACTTAAAGACCAAGTTGGGCAACAAAGAACTTAATGTAAGCCTGTTTACAACGCCCGGACAGGAAAGGTTTAGGCTTTTAAGGGGTTGGCTTTTTGGGCACGTGGACGGCGTGGTTTTTGTGTTTGACTCTACCAGAGGAGTAGAAGAGAACCTAAAGGTCTATCAGGAGTTAAAGGACTATGGTCTCTCTGGTGTGCCCTTGGTAATTCAGGCGAACAAGAGGGATGCGGAGTGTGCACTACCCATGGATGTTATAGAGGAGGTCTTCGCAGGGCACCGAGTAGTAGAAGCCATTGCTTCTGCGGGTATGGGTGTGGCGGAGACTTTCAGACTTATCCTTAAGGAGGTTCTTGATGCAAGGGTTGTTGCTGGCTGAATACAGTCTAAAACTCAAGCCTATTTACGGACCCTTTCACAGGGACATGTTGAACTTTTCTTGGCTAATTGAAGCCATAAGAAGTTCTCTCCGCTCAGGCTACTTTATGTTTCAATCGGTGGAAGGCTTTGAATTCCTACCCGTGCTGGAAGGAAAAGTGGAGGGTGAGATACCCAATGACTTCGAGCTTGTTAGCTTTTTCGCCACCCTTGAAAACTTCGTCATAAACGCCTTTGGACTTTACGAGAAACACTGGCTACCCCTCTACAGCGAAAAACCCCTGTGGATAAACCTTGAGAGCATAAACTTCAATCTAAGGGAGTTTTTTAGAAAGCTGGCGGACTTTGAGGTCACTGGCTTTATGCTCGTGGACAACAGGGTAAGGCTCACGAGGGGTTATCTTATACTGCAGAAGGGTGCGGTGGTAAGGGTTCAGTATGGAGGAGAGGTGGGAGAAAGTGGGCTCAAGAGGTTTTTGGAGGAAATGGGAAGAGATGTATGCACCATAAGGGTTTACGAGCTTGGGGAGGAGCTGGTCGCTTTTCTGCTCATGAACTATGAGCTCGTAGGCTCTTACAGAAACTACGAGGCTATACCTTTAGATAAGGTGGATGGAACCGCCATGGTGGTCAGCGTGTCGCCAGAGAGGTATGGTTATGCGGTGTTTTTTCAGGGGCAGGAGATGTTCAGAGAAGGTTTTGATGAAGAGGCACCCTTTTACGAGCTAATGGTATCCACCGACCCTTCCGCTACCGCAGAACCTATAGACCCTCTTATTTTCCTCCAAGAAGACCAACATATCAGAATGGTAAAGCACGACCCAGAGCATCCCATACTCTACTTCTGCCCTGCCTGTTGGAGCGTGGTTTCAAAAGATGATAGGATATGTCCTAACTGCGGTTACGACCTTACGGAGTTCCATCATCTTCCCTACGAATACAAACTTATAATGGCTTTGGAGCATCCCGTAAAAGAAATGAAAAAGAACGTCATATACACCGTCGGTAGGAAGGACCTGGAGGTGGCCATACCCCATCTTGAGATTATGATAGCCAGAGAGACAGACCCCTTGGTTCTTATGGAGGTAGCGGATGCCCTATCAAGAATGAGCTCACCGGAGGCTACAAGGCTTCTGAGGATGCTTGCACAGCATCAGTATCCCGTGGTGCGCTCCAGGGCAAACCTGCACCTTCGCAAAAGGCTTAGGGATGTTATTGAATAGTCTTAGAGAGTTTGCCAAAAAGGATTTTCTGAAAAAAGTTGAAATCCTACCTCGCTATCAGCCCATAATTCATATCTCGGAAGGGCGTCTGCTTGGTTTCGAAGCTCTAAGCAGGTTCCGAGTAGAGGGCAGTGAGATAGACCCTATAAAAGTTTTTCAGATGGCAAACGACTTTGACGCGGTAGGTGAGCTAGATTGTCTTTGTAGAAAGTTGGCTTTAGAACACTTTACTAAAAACTTTCAGGGATACCTATTTCTTAACGTCTTTCCTTCCTACCTTACCTCTGGAAACTTCGGCAAGGGCAAGACCATACAGCTTGTATACGGTCACGATCTTGAGCCAAACCGGGTGGTTCTCGAGCTTACTGAAGTGGAGAGGGTTCATGATGTTAACTTCCTTAAGAAGGCACTCAATTACTATAAAAGCTTTGGTTTCCTTGTAGGCATTGACGATCTGGGCACAGGCTACAACTCTTTGAAGCTTCTCCTTGAGCTTGAGGGGCTTCTTGATTTTGTAAAACTGCCGAAGGAACTGGTAAAGGGCTCTGCAAGAAGTAAGATAAAATACCAGCTCCTGAAGGTGCTATCCGAGGTGAGCCTAAACATAGGTGCGAGAGCCATATACGAGGGTGTAGAGCAGGAGGAAGACCTAAAGTTAATCCTCCATGACCTAAAGGGGGATTATGTTCAAGGTTTCTACTTTGCCAAACCCTTGGAGCCCAGTGAAGCGGAGAGTTTTAGGGTAGTGCTGAGCTTTAAAAAGAAGAGGGAGGAAACTATACCCGAAGGGGAAGTTCCCGAGTTTATAAATCTTGAACCCGGAGAGAAGTTTGGCATGTTTCTGAACAGCGTAAAAGACATCAGCTCCAGATATGTGGTGCTCATCTTGAGAGATGAAAAGTATTTGGTAGACCTCTGGAAGCTCAGACACGGTATGAGCGAGAAAGACAAGAACCTTTACTATTACAAACCCATCCTTGAAGTGGTTCTCAAAATGGAAAACTTTTTCCCTAAACTGGACAACATACCCCAGCTAACCCCTGAGCTTCTCAAGGTCCACAAACTCCACCAAATTATGGCATCTCCAGACTATAACCTGTTGGTGATAAAAAACGAAGAGGGCATTCGCCTTTTAGAGAAGCACTCTCTCCTCAGCTACCTATACAGAAAGCTTTCCGCTGAACTACTTCATAGAAACCCCCTTACCCAGCTTCCAGGTAGCGATGTTCTTCAGGAAAAAATAAGTGAGCTATCAGAAGGTGGCGAGGACTTCTACGTGTGCTACATAGACATTGACAACTTCAAAGCCTTCAACGACGCTTATGGTTTTTATGCAGGAGACCAGATGATAAAGAAAGTAGGTGTTATCCTTAGCTCCTTTGAACAAAGGATGGGGGGCAGGGTCTTCGTGAGTCACATAGGGGGTGACGACTTCATACTTCTCATGAGAGGTTTTTCTTTTGAAGAAGCAACACAAGAGCTCTTAAGGCTTCTTTCGGAGCTTCAAGAGGGTTTGCTGGAGTTTTACACCCCCGAGGACATAGAAAAGGGCTACTTTGTGGGTAAAGATAGAGAGGAAAATCTGAAAGAGTTTCCCTTAGCCAGCGTTTCCATGGCTCTGGTAAAGGGGTCTTCCCATATGGTGGACATATCCAGAAAGTCCGCTCAGCTCAAGAAGAGGGCAAAAGCTCACAAAGGCAGTGCACTGGTAGTGGAAAACCTTAACCAAATCTTAACAATTGACCGTTAAACTAATAGCAAAATCCTTAAGGAGGTGTTAAGATGGAGAAGAGGATGTTAAAGACCGCCCTTTTGTCTCTTGGAGCGGTGGCGCTCATGAACCTGCCGGTAAAGGCACAGCAGGTTATCAAAATCGATGGCTCTTCCACCGTTTACCCTATAACGGAGGGTGTGGCGGAGGAGTTCCAGAAGGCAAAGAAGGGTGCGGTGAAGGTTACTGTGGGTATATCCGGAACCGGTGGTGGCTTTAAGAAGTTCTGCAGGGGTGAGACGGACATATCCAATGCCTCCAGACCAATCCTTAAGAGAGAAATGGACGAGTGCAGGGCAGGTGGCGTGCAGTATATTGAACTGCCCGTGGCTTACGACGGTCTGGCAGTGGTTGTAAACCCGAGAAACAACTGGGCAACCTGCATGACTGTGGAACAGCTCAAGGAGATATGGAGACCAGAATCTCAGGGTAAGAAGTTCACATGGAAACAGCTGGATGCCAACTGGCCCGATACGGAGATAAAGCTCTGCGGTGCGGGTTCTGACTCTGGAACCTTTGACTACTTTACAGAAGCCATAGTAGGTAAGGCAAAGTCTTCTAGGGGTGATTACCTTGCCTCTGAGGACGACAATGTGCTTGTGCAGTTTGCTCAGAGAGAAAGGGGAGCTCTATGCTACTTTGGACTTGCATACGTGGAAGAGAACAAGGGCAAGGTGAAGGCGATTCAGATAAAGAACCCCAAAACTGGGCAGTGCGTCGCACCCACCTACGACACGGTCCAGAAGGGTCAATACCAGCCCCTCTCAAGACCCCTCTTCATATATGTAAATGCCAAGTCCCTCCAGGAAAGACCTGAGGTGAGAGAGTTTGTGGAGTTTTACCTCAAAAACGCAGGTAAGATATCAAAGCAAGTAGGTTACATAGCCCTTCCTGACAGAGCCTACAAGCTGGCGGAAGAAAGGGTAAGCAAGAGGGTTCTTGGAACTGTCTTCGGTGGTGAACCGGAGGTAGGTCTTACCATAGACGAGCTTTTGAAGAGGGAAGCCAAGCAATGACCCTATCCATAGAAGCAAAAAAGGTCATAGACTTTGGCGTATTCCTCTTCCTTCTCTTTATGGGTGCAGTCTCTGTTCTCGTTACCTTTGCCATAGTTTGGGTTCTCGTGGTGGATACGGTGAGGTTCTTTACCCACCCCGAAGGGGGTGGGTTTCCTACCTCTTTACTAAGGTTCTTCACCGAGACCCAATGGACACCCACCTTTTACAACAAGCAGATAGGCATATGGCCCCTCGTAAATGGCACCTTTCTCATAGCCTTCATATCTATGGTGGTGGCTGTGCCTCTCGGTATATTGGTGGCGGTATACCTAAGCGAATACGCAAGCTGGAAGGTGCGTGAGACGGTAAAGCCTTGGCTTGACTTCCTTGAGGCTGTGCCTACGGTAGTCTACGGATACTTTGCGCTCCTCTTTATAACTCCCCTACTCCAGAAAATGCTTGAACCCTTTGGTATTCCCGTGGAGGGTATGAACGCCCTCTCCCCAGGCATAGTCATAGGTGTCATGATATTGCCCTATACCGCTTCCATGATAGAAGATGCCTTTAAAGGGGTGCCTCAGTATCTGAGAGAAGCTTCCTATTCCCTGGGAGCTTCCAAGTTAAGAACCGCCTTGTTCGTTGTGCTTCCAGCGGCAAAGTCTGGGGTGCTCTCCGCATACCTCCTCGGCTTTTCCAGGGCTATAGGTGAGACTATGGTGGTGGCGGTTGCCGCAGGTATGTATCCCCAGCTAACCGCAAACCCCTTAGAGCCCATACAGACCATAACGGGTTACATAGTGCAGGTGGCTCTCGGAGACCTACCCTTCAATTCCTTTGAATATCTTTCCATTTTTGCTGCAGGCTTCATGCTCTTCGTTATAACCCTTATCCTGAATTCGGTGGCGGTTTACCTTAAGTCAAAGGCAGTGGGGTATTGAGATGGAACAAAGTATAGAAGCAAAAAGGAATAATGTAGGGCTGAAACTGAAAGAGTTTGACATAGAAGGGTACACTTCCAGTGTCAGGAGAAGAGACAAGATTTTTGAGATAGTGGGGCTACTCTCCACCTTTTTGGTTCTCCTGTTTCTCTTTGCCATATCAGTAGACCTTCTTATAGACGGTTGGTCAAGGATTAAAGACCCTAACTTTTACAAGTCCTACCCTTCCAGATTTCCTGAGGAGGCAGGCTTCCTTTCCTCCTGGGTGGGGACCATATACGTGATGGCGGGTGCCATATTCTGGGCGGTAGTCCTGGGCATACCTGCGGGCATATACTTGGAGGAATACGGCGGAAAGGGTAAGATAGCAAGAATAATAGAAGCCAACATATCCAACTTGGCTGCAGTTCCTTCTATAGTTTACGGTCTTCTCGCCCTCGGTGTCTTTGTTTACAGGTTCAAGTTTGGCGAAAGCGTGCTGACCGCAGGTCTTACCCTTGGGCTTCTCATGTTGCCCGTAGTCGTGGTGGCTACACGTGAGTCCATAAGAAGGATACCCAGGTCCATAAGAGAGGCAGCTTATGCCCTCGGAGCCACCCGCTGGGAGACCCTTCTTCACCACATACTTCCCTACTCTTTAGGTGGTATCTTCACCGGTCTTATCATAGCAGCTTCCAGAGCCATAGGTGAAACCGCGCCCCTCATAACCATAGGTGCCCTCACCTTCATAGCCTTTTTACCACCCGCACCCTGGGAAGACTTTTTTGGCATGCTAATGTCACCTTTTACCGTCATACCCATACAGATGTATAACTGGGTTTCCAGACCACAGGAAGCCTTCCACACCAACGCAGCCGCAGCGGGTTTTATACTATTAGTTATAGCACTGCTGATGAACTCGGTTGCCTTTTACTTGAGGTTCAAAGTAAGGAGGAAGTATCAATGGTAAACCCCACCAAGATGCTGGAAGAGAGAAAGGCAGGACAGAGCACGGGAACTGCAAACCTTAAGATAGAAGTGAAAAACTTTAATTTTTACTACGGTAGTTATCATGCCCTCAAAGAGATAAACTTCCCCATTTACGAAAAGAGAGTGACCGCCATCATAGGACCCTCGGGCTGTGGAAAGACCACCCTTTTGAGAGCCTTTAACCGCATGCACGACCTTTACGCCGGAGCTCGTTACGAGGGTGAGATAGTCATCCATCCAGACGGAGCCAATCTGGTGGACAGAAAGACAGACCCGCTAAAGGTGCGTATGCGTATAGGCATGGTCTTCCAAAAGCCCAATCCCTTTCCAAAGAGCGTGTATGAAAACGTTGCCTACGGGCTGAGGATAAGAGGTGTAAAGAACAAAAAGATGTTGGATGAGGCGGTAGAAGGTGCTCTAAAAGGTGCGGCTCTTTGGGAGGAGATAAAGGACAGGCTGGACGCCAACGCCTACTCCCTCTCTGGTGGTCAACAGCAGAGGCTCTGCATAGCGAGAGCTATCGCGGTGGAACCGGAGGTTCTCCTCTTTGACGAACCTACCTCCGCCCTTGACCCCATATCCACCGCCAAGATAGAGGACCTCATAGTGGAGCTAAAGCAGAGAGTAACCATAGTTATCGTAACTCATAACATGCAACAGGCAGCCCGAATATCTGATTACACCGCCTTTATGTATCTTGGGGAACTGGTGGAGTTTGGACCCACTGAGAAGATATTCACCAAGCCCGAGAAAAAGCTCACCGAGGACTACATAACGGGAAGGTTTGGTTAAAATACTTCTGTGTTTCTCTACACAAGAAGGGTGCAGTTCTACGAGACAGATGCTCAGGGTATAGTTCACCACTCTAACTACTTTCGATACTTTGAAGAGGCAAGGGGTGAACTGCTAAGGTATCTGGGTTTACCCTACTCTAAGCTTAGGGAAGAGGGTTTTGAAGTAGTTCTCATCTCTGCAGGGTGCGAGTTCTCAAAACCACTGAAGTATGACCAAGAGTTCCAGATAAGGCTTGCCCTCTCGCACATAGACCGCTTTAGCTTCTCTTTTGAATACGAACTGGTTGTAGAGAACATGCTGAGGGCAAAGGGTAGGACAAAACACTGTCTGGTAAGAGATGGAAAGATAGTTTCAGTGCCCTCTGCCGTAAGAGAGAAGCTTACTGAATTCTTTTCAGGTCTCTGTAGACGTTGAGAAAACCGGAAAGTATGCCTACGAAGAAGAAGAAGAGAAGCCCAAAGGGAAAGCTCCGTATGCCAAAAAGCCCTTCCATCAGCCACCTATCAAAGGCGTAACCTACAAGAAGCCCCGCTATTACACCACCCACTAAATTAAAGCCCAGAGTAAGAGCCAGAAAATCCTTACCCTTCATCTAAGTTTTTTGAGAGCCCTGTCTCCTATATCCTTCCTGTAGTGCATGCCCTCAAAACTTATACTTTCCACAGCCCTGTATGCCCTCTCTTTAGCCTCTTTCAGGTCCTTTCCCGAAGCACAAACATTGAGCACCCTTCCGCCTTTGGTAAAGACCTTACTTCCCCTCCTTTCCGTGCCTGCATGAAAAACCACAACCTTTTCCAGGTCATTTACCCTTTCAAGCCCAAAGATTTCCTTGTTGTCTTCCACCTTCTCAGGATACCCTTTGCTGGCAAGCACCACACAGAGAGAGGTCTCAGCTTCTACTTGGAGATAGGGCTCCTTTCCTTCGTAAAAGTCAACCAAAGAGCGGAGAAAATCGCCCTTTATCCTCATGAGGAGGGCTTGGGCCTCTGGGTCCCCGAGCCTTACGTTGAACTCAAGCACCCTCGGACCCCTGCTCGTCAGCATAAGACCCGCATAAAGAAAACCCCTGTATTCTATACCCTCCGCCTTAAGACCCCTTATCAACCTCTCTATCACCTGCTCCCTTATGTCCCTCTCCGTAGCTTCGTCTACGAAGGGGGTAGGAGAGTAAGCACCCATACCGCCCGTGTTAGGTCCACGGTCACCATCCAGCAGTCTCTTATGGTCTTGCGAGGTAGGAAGAGGCACATACCTGTCGCCCTTCAAGAGCACTATGTAAGAGGCTTCCTCACCTTCAAGAAACTCCTCCAGAACCACCTTCGAGCCCGCTTCTCCGAGAACCTTCCTCGTCATAAGGTAGTCTATTGCCTGAAAGGCTTCCTCGAAGGTTTTGCAGACAAAAACTCCCTTACCGCTGGCAAGACCGTCCGCCTTTACCACCACAGGCAAGCCAAAGTCTCTAAGGAAGTTCTTTGCCCTTTGTGGGTCTTCAAAGGTGTGAAACTCTGCGGTGGGTATTCCGTGCCTTTGCATAAACTCCTTGGCAAAGACCTTGCTACCTTCTAAAAGAGAAGCCCTCTGATTGGGTCCAAAAACCCTCAAACCCCTTTTTTCAAACTCGTCCACCAGACCAGCCACGAGGGGTGCTTCTGGTCCTACCACCGTGAAGTCTATACCTTCCTTCTGGGCAAAGTCCGCAAGAGCTTTTATGTCCGTCGGATCTATAGGTAGGTTTTTTGCTATACCCTCCGTTCCCGCGTTTCCTTTCGCACAGTAGAGTTCACTCAGGAGGGGGCTTTGAGATATCTTCCAGGCAAGGGCATGCTCTCTTCCACCGTTACCCACAACAAGAACTTTCACGCCCTACATTATACCAAAACTCCACCCTTAGCTATTTTCAAAAAGTTCTGAAGGAGGCTCATACCCTCTTCGGAGAGGATGGACTCGGGATGGAACTGGACGCCAAAGAGGGGATAATCCATATGCTGTATGCCCATTATCTCTTCGTCTTCGGACCAGGCGGTAACCTTTAAAAAGGGTGGCAGGGTCGCCCTATCTATGACCAAAGAGTGGTATCTGACTGCGGTGAAGGGGTTTTTAAGACCCTCAAATATGCCCTCGCCCGTGTGGGTTATGGTGGAAGTCTTTCCGTGCATGAGGTTTTTTGCCCTCACTATGCTGGCACCGAAGGCGTAACCTATAGCCTGATGTCCCAAACATACGCCGAGCATGGGTATGTTTCTGTAGAACCTCCTTATCACATCCACCGATATGCCCGCCTCCCTTGGCGTGCAGGGTCCTGGAGATATAACTATAGCCTCCGGCTTTGCCTTCTCTATTTCCTCCAGGCTTATCTGGTCGTTCCTGCGCACCGCCACCTCTGCGGAGAGGACCTGCAGGTAGTGAACAAGATTGTATGTAAAGGAATCATAGTTATCTATCAGGAGGACACGCATGGAGATTAAAATATAAACCTGCGGATGCACAGGTCAATTTTCTACGGGATACTTCTCACGCTCCTCTTCGTTCTGGGTTCTCTCATATACATTCTGAAGAAGTTTTTCACAAAGGACTTTTTTCTGGTCTTACTTCAGGTAGACAAGAAGTATCTCCTTCTGTCTTTACTCTCTATGTTTCTCTACCATACCTTCGATAACCTTAGGCTTTTTATCCTCTCGAGGGCTATGAACTTGAGTTATCCCTTTCTCTACGGATATGTGGTCTCCTTTATAAACACCTTCGGTGCTACTATAACGCCCGCTCACATGGGTGGGGAGTTCATGTCCGTGTATACCCTTTCGAGGAAAGGTGGTAAGCTTCACAAGGTGATGAGCATAGTCACTATGAAGACCCTGACGGGAACCGCCTTCTTCCTTCTGGCTCTGCCCTATGCCCTTTACCACCTCTACCGAAACCCTACTCAGTCCCTGAGGATACTTTTTATACTTGCCTTCTTCTTTCTCCTCTTTTTAATCCTCTATATCCTCCTGAGGTTTATCTCAAAGAGGAAGGTAGAGGACGGTTCCAGCCTCAAACACAGGATTAAATACACCTTCAGAAGATATTTGGTGGTATCCAGAATATTCCTGAGGGACAAAAAGGGGAGCATTCTATTTGCCTGCGTAAGTAGCGTCTTGCTATATCTTTCCTTTTTAGCCTCAGGAGCTTTTTTAGTCAAGAGCTTTAACCCAGAGCCAACCATGCTGGTCCTTATGGAGCATCAGCTCATGCTCCTGTATGCCATATTTATAAGCCCTACGCCCGGTGGTAGTGGTGTGGGTGAGGTGGGTGCCCTCTATGCCTTTGACACCTTTCTCGAGTTTTCTCTTCTTGGTGGTTTCTCACTGCTCTGGAGGTTCATAACCCAGTATGCCAGTGCCCTTCTGGGTGGTCTTTTCCTTACCCTTCTCTTAATCAAGGATTCAAGAAGGCTGTAGCATGTTAGATTTCCTTAACCCTTATTACTACGGGGTAAGGCTGAGGAACTGGCTCTACGATAGGTGTCTTCTGAAAAGTTGCAAGCTACCCGTGCCCGTCCTCTCCGTAGGAAACCTCTCGGTGGGTGGTAGTGGCAAAAGTTCCTTGGTCTATTATCTGGCGGACTTTCTCTCCAAGAGTTTCCGGGTGTGCATACTCTCCAGAGGTTATAGGAGGAGGACAAGGGGAACCCTTCTGGTATCTCACAGGGGAAGGCTTCTCAGAAGTTGGCAAGAGGTGGGCGATGAACCCTACATGTTAGCTCGCAAACTACCAGAGATTAGCCTTCTGGTGGACGAGGACAGGTGTAGGGGTGCGGACTTTGCCCTCAGGGAGTTAAAGCCGGAGGTTATCCTCCTTGACGACGGCTTCCAACACAGGAGGATACACAGGGATTTAAACATCCTACTTCTAAAAAAGAAAGACCTTAAGGATAGACTTCTGCCCTTTGGAAGGCTCAGAGAGCCCTTAGGTTCTATGGAAAGGGCGGACATAATAGTGCTATCTTACGGTGAACTCGAAGACGCCAACTGGATGCATCCTCGTAAACCAACCCTCCGGATGCTTAGAGAACGCTGGCGAGTTGTGAGGAGTAGCGACGGAGGGGTTATTGAGGATTTTCTCCACATGAATTTTGTAGCCTTTGCGGGGCTTGGTGACAATTCGCAGTTTTTTAAAACCCTTGAGAGGCTTGGCATAAAGGTAAAGAAAAGGCTTAGCTTTCCAGACCACTACAGCTACGAGGGTTTTAAACTTGCGGAGGGTGAAGCATACCTGACAACCCTCAAAGACGCAGTAAAGTTGCCTCCGTCAGATAAACTCTACTACCTAGATTTTGATGTAAGGGTGGATGGGTTGAAGGAGTTGGTATACAGATGTATAATTGAAAGGTTGAGGGTCGGTAGCTCAGCAGGCAGAGCAACGGACTCTTAATCCGTGGGTCGCGGGTTCGACTCCCGCCCGACCCATTTGAAGACCAGAACTCCGAGAGGTGGAAGGGTAAGGTTCAAGGAGTAGCGCCTTCCGTGGAAAGGTAGTCTCTCCGCCCCCACACCCCCCAAGTTTCCCATGTTGCTACCCCCATATACCTCCGCATCCGTGTTTAAGACCTCCTTCCATAGACCACCCTCTGGCACACCTACCCTGTAGTCTTTACGCGGGACAGGCGTGAAGTTGCAAACAACCAGAAGAAGTTCGCCCCTTTTGGACTTTCTTAGATAGCTTATTATGCTCTTTTCCCAGTCGCCAAAGTCCACCCACTCAAAGCCCTCTGGCTCGCAGTCAAGCTCGTGAAGAGCTGGCTCTTCCCTGTAGAGCCTGTTTAGGTCTTTGACCAGCCTCTGAAGACCCCTGTGAGAGGGGTATTCAAGAAGGTGCCAGTCAAGGCTATGGTCGTGGTTCCACTCTTGCCACTGAGCGAATTCACCACCCATAAAGAGGAGTTTTTTGCCTGGGTGCGTCCACATGTAACCAAAAAGAGCTCTGAGATTAGCAAATTTCTGCCAGTGGTCGCCGGGCATTTTTGAGATGAGAGAACCCTTTCCGTGCACCACCTCATCGTGAGAGAGAGGAAGGATAAAGTTTTCGTAGAAGGCATACCATATGCTAAAGGTAAGCTGGTGGTGGTGATACTTTCTGTATACGGGGTCTTTGGACATGTAAAAGAGGGTGTCGTTCATCCACCCCATGTTCCACTTAAAGCCAAAGCCCAACCCACCGAAGTATACGGGTCTGCTCACCATGGGGAAAGCTGTGGATTCCTCCGCTATGGTCTGGACCCCCTCAAAGTCTCCGTAAAGACAGAGGTTCAGCTTTTTCAAGAAGTCTATGGCTTCCAAGTTTTCCTTTCCGCCGTAGATGTTGGGCACCCATTCCTGCCTTGAATAGTCCAGGTATAGCATGCTTGCAACCGCATCCACTCTTATGCCTTCCACGTGATACTTTTCCAGCCAGAAGTGGGCACTGCTCAAGAGAAAGGACCTTACCTCACCCTTTCCGTAGTCAAAGATGTAGCTTTTCCAGTCAGGATGCCAGCCCTTACGCCAGTCTCCATACTCATAGAGATGCGAACCGTCAAAATAGGCAAGTCCATGACCGTCAACCGCAAAGTGAGAAGGCACCCAGTCAAGGATAACACCTATGCCTTCTCTGTGGAGGTAGTCCACAAGATACATGAAGTCTTGAGGCGTGCCGTAGCGAGCGGTAGGTGCAAAGTATCCCGTTATCTGATAGCCCCAAGAGCCATAAAAGGGATGTTCCATAACCGGCAGAAACTCTACATGGGTAAAGCCCATATCCTTTACGTACTCCGCAAGTAAAGGCGCCAGCTCTCTGTAGGTCAGATGTCTGTGACCTTCCTCTGGCACTCTTCTCCAGGAGCCCAAGTGAACCTCGTATATGCTTATAGGAGCTCTGTGATGGTTTAAGCTCTCTCTCTTTCTTAACCACTCTTCATCACTCCAGCTATATCTGAGGTCCCAGACCACTGAGGCAGTGTGGGGTGGTGTCTCGTGATAGAAACCGAAGGGGTCCGCCCTGTCAGTCCAGTAGCCCCACTGGGTGTAGAGGTGATACTTGTACCTTTGACCCTTTTTCACGCCCTCCACAAAGCCTTCCCATATACCTGAACCGTCCTCTCTCTTTTTTAGAGGTAGAGAGTGCTTGTTCCAATCGTTGAAGTCTCCAAATACAAAAACCTCCTCCGCATGAGGTGCCCAGACTGCAAAGTAAGCACCATTTTCGTAAAGATGACAGCCCAGCTTTTCATAAAGCCTGCAATGTGAACCCTCTCTGAAGAGGTAGACATCAAGGTCTGTAAGTAGGGAAAAGTCGTAGCAAACCCCCATGAGAATATGATAACAAAGCTCCTAAAAAGGCTTTCCCTTATAGTTTATGCATTGAACTCGTCTGCTTTCGCTACCTCCTTATCTCAAAGACCTGAGGCACCATAAGAGCGTAACCCTGCAACTGCCAGTGTATTATCTCCACTATCGCAGAAGGCACAAGTTCCACAAAGGGATAGAAGTCTCTTTCAGAGAACCCGTAGACTTGCTCTGCCGCCATCCTGCACACCTTAAACCTGACACCGTAGAGGCTAAGGCTCTCCAGCCTCTCCACTATATCTCCGTATTCTTTTCTGTTCTTCGCCACAAAAACTGGAAGTTCTCTGCCGTGAGATACTACAACCACCTCCAGGTCATCGGGGCTGAAGTTGTAGGGTGGGTTCGTAAGGACAAAAAAGAGGTTAGATATCCAGCCAAGAGCTGGTCTTAACTTCTCGGGATGGTCAAGAAAGAGCTCGTAAACCACCTTGAAGGGCTTTTGGTAAGGCGTCTGCACCACCTTACCATGAGGCTGGGCATACAGGAGGGAAAGGATTAAAAAAAGACCCAATATTACTTTCATGATAGCACCTCCTAACTTATAATATTTGACATCAAATGGTTCACATCAAGCTGTGTGGCTTTACAAAGGAGGAAGACCTTAAAAAGGCGGTGGAGCTCGGTGTTGAATACGTAGGAATAGTCCTATACCCTGAGAGTCCAAGATATGTGGGCTGGGATAGGATTGGGGCACTTCTTGAAGCGGGCAGGGGTGCCAATAGGGTGGCGGTTATGGTAAACCCTACATACGAGGAGGTCAAAGAAGCCTTGCAAGTGGGCTTTGACCTTATTCAGCTCCACGGAGAAGAGGACCTTTCCCTAGCAAAAAGGATAGGGTTAGAGAGGGTTATAAAAGCCTTCAGGACCTGCCCTGAGCTTTCCCTCCTTGAAGACTGGAAGAGGGCTCACGGCGTCCTCCTCGATGCTTGTTCTCGCCTTTACGGAGGGAGCGGTCAGAAGGCGGATTGGAAGATGGCTAGAGAGGTGGTAGAAAAGGGTTTCAGGGTGTTTCTGGCAGGAGGTCTAAAGCCGGACAACGTAGCGGAGGCCATAAAGGATGTGGGTCCTTATGGAGTGGACGCCTCCTCCGGAGTAGAGAGAAGCCCAGGCATAAAAGACCACAGAAGAATGGAGGAATTCGTCCATGCGGTTAAGAACGCATTTGAAAATCGACACCAGCCTTAGTGGTGAGGTGGTTGAGCTCTACGAAGGTTACGCAAGGCTAAAGTTAAAGACGGAGGACAGGATGGCGGCGGACGAAATGGGGTTGGTCCACGGTGGGTTTATATTCTCTTTGGCGGATTTCTGTGCCATGGCAACGGTCAACGAGCCCACAGTGGTGCTGGCTCAGGCAAACATAAGCTTTTTAAAGCCTGTGGTGGTAGGTGATGAGCTCCTTGCGGAGGGGAGGTTAAAAAGACAAGAGGGTAGAAAAAGGTGGGTGCAGGTGGAGGTAAGGAGGGGAGAGGAAAAGGTGGCAGAGGGGGAGTTCCTCTGCGTAGTGCCGGAGAAGCATGTGCTTTCTCCGCAGGTTTAGAAGACCATCCGCCTTGCCAACTCCTTTAACCTTTCTATCCTCTTCTCAGTGGAGGGATGAGTGGAAAAGAGCTCCCATATGCCATGTCCGGAGAGGGGATTTTCAATAAAGAGGTGTGCGGTGCCCTGATTTACCTCCGTAGGTATCTGATAAACATAGTTGTGTATCTTCTCTAAGGCGCTTGCAAGGGCAAGGGGGTCTCCACTTATCCTTGCACCCGTTTCGTCCGCCATGTATTCTCTGGAGCGAGATATGGCCATCTGTATGATGGTAGCTATTATTGGTGTCACTATGAGCATGGCGATGCTCGCTATAAGAGATAGGGGGTTGTTGTTCTCTCCTTCCTTGGATTGTCCAAAAAGCAAGGCAAACTGGAGCATGTTCACCAGATAGGATATGGCACCCGCTATCGTGGCTGCCATGGTTGCCACCAGCACATCTCTGTTTTTGATGTGCCCTATCTCGTGGGCGAGCACACCCCTTAACTCGCGCTCGTCCAAAAGCCTTAGGATGCCGGAGGTCACCGCCACCGCACCGTTGGAGGGACCCCTTCCTGTAGCAAAGGCGTTGGGCTGTTCCATGGGGACAAGGTATACCTTGGGCTTTGGTATGTTTGCCCTCTGGGCGAGCTCTTCCACCATCCTGTGAAGCCAAGGTGCTTCCTGATAAGGTATCTCCTTGGCACCATACATGGCAAGCACTATCTTATCGGAGAACCAATAGGCTATAAAGTTCATGGCGCCCGCCAGCAAGAGGGCTATGGTCATACCCACCTTCCCACCCATGAGGTTACCCACAAAGAGAAATAGACCCGTCAAAACTCCGAGCAGTATCACACTCCTTATGGCGTATCCCATGCTTGTTTTCCACATCCAGAGCCTGTGAGCTTCAGGTCTGGGCTGGGGTATTTATATCCCGCCTCTTAGAGTGCGGACGACCCCAGCAGGCGGTATTTGTCCGCACCTTGTATATATAGAAGATACACGCATAACCAAACCTGTCAACCCTTAGGGAAACCCTCAGAAAAACAGAGCTCTCGCCAGAGCATTTGAGAGAAGTTTACTTATCTTCTTTGTGAGGAACTTCTAAATCCGTCAATTCTCTCGTTTGTATCCTCAACCTTATGTTTAGCAAGCTAACCGCCAAACCTATAAAACCCGTAAGGGCTGAGATTATGGTTAAGACTTCTGTCAAGTTCACGAGAAAAAGGTAAACCACCTCTTGAGCCCCTCGCTGGAAACAGCGTCATAAGTTTGTATCAGTTCTGTGAAGGCTGGAAAGAGGCGTCTTTTCTCAAGGTTGCTCCCAAAGGAGAAGGGTTTATATTTATAACCATAAACAAAAGGATGACAGAAAGAGTAGAGGAAAGATTAGACCTTGGCAGTTTTGACGATAGGTTCTATGCCATAGTAGGAAGGGGGGACGAAAACCTGAAGTATTTTTCTCAGCTTTTCGATGTGAAGATATACGCAAGGGGCACGGAGATACTCATAAGGGGTGAGGAGGACAGGGTAAGGCTAATACACGACTTCCTAAAGGATACCATAAAGGAGCTGAGGCAAACACCCCTTACGCCTCAGGAGGTGCGCGAAAGAGCAAAAGACTACCTGCACTCAAAAGCCCTCGCAGAGGGCTTGAGAGAAGAGGTCATACTCGTAACCCACAGAAAAAAAGCTATAGTGCCAAAGACCCACACCCAGAGCCTTTATGTGGATGCCATAAGGAACAACGACATTGTCTTCGGCATAGGTCCTGCGGGCACAGGAAAGACTTACCTCGCCATGGCTATGGCTCTGGCTCACCTAAAGGCAAACAAGGTCAACAAGATAATACTTACAAGACCTGCGGTGGAGGCAGGGGAAAAGTTGGGTTTTCTGCCCGGCGGCATTGCGGAGAAGGTGGACCCCTACCTTAGGCCGCTTTACGACGCTCTCTATGATATGGTGGATTACGAGAAGGCGGGTTACATGCTTGAGAGGAATGTGATAGAAATAGCTCCCCTTGCCTTTATGAGGGGGAGGACACTTAACGACGCCTTTATAATCCTCGACGAAGCTCAGAACTCTACAAAAGAACAGATGAAGATGTTCCTTACCCGCATAGGTTTTGGCTCTAAGGTGGTGATAACCGGCGACATAACCCAGATAGACCTCCCGAGGAGGGAACAATCTGGTCTTGTGGAGGCGGTGAGGGTGTTGCAGGGTATAGAAGGTATAAGCTTCGTGTGGTTCAGAGAGGAGGATGTGGTAAGGCATCCTATAGTGGCAAGGATAATAAAAGCCTATGAAGAGTTCGAGAGGTCAAAGGAAGAACAGGGTTCTGATAAGGAAAGAGAAGGGAAAGTTAAAGGTAAGATGGCTCAGGGAGATAGTGAGCAGGCTTCTTGAGCTGGAAGGCCTCCAGGGGGTTGAGTTGAACCTATACCTCACGGATGACCCTACTACGAGGAAACTTAACAGAGAATACAGAGGCAAAGACAAGGCAACAGATGTGCTATCCTTTCCCTTTGGAGAACAAGCAGGGGGTTATAGGCTTCTTGGGGAGATAGTCCTCTCTTTGGACACCGCAGAAAGACAGGCAAGAGAGCTGGGACACGGTCTTGAGGAAGAGATAAAGAGGCTTGTGGTGCACGGCTTTGTCCACCTTCTGGGCTACGACCACGAGCGAGGAGAAGAGGAGGAAAGGGTCTTCAGAGAGAAGGAGGAAAGGCTTCTTAGCTATCTATAATCTTATTCCATGCCCAACTACGTGCTTTTGCTTTCCTTTGTTGGCACTCGTTTTCACGGCTGGCAGGTTCAGCCCGGTCTCAGGACAGTTCAGGGTGTTTTGAAGGAAGCCATTGAAAGGCTTTTTTGTGAGCCTGTAAGGCTTACCGGCTGTTGCAGAACCGATGCAGGGGTCCACGCCCTTGAGTATGTGGCAAACTTTCAGACCCAAAGGCTACTCCCGCCTGAGATAGTTTTAAAAGCTCTTAACTCCCTGCTTCCTGAGGATGTAGGACTAAAAAGGGTATGGATTCAAGAGGGTTTTAACGCCCGCTTTAGTGTAAAGGGCAAGTTATACCTTTATCGGATACTGAACGCCTATGTCAAGGACCCCTTTCTGGAACCCTTCAGCTGGCGGGTGCCTTACAAACTTGACTATGAAAGGATGCAACTGACATCTGAGCTTTTTCTTGGACTTCATGACTTCTCTGGATTTGCAAAGATGGAAGGGGAAAAAAACACCTCTATAGAGGTGGAAGATGTAAGCCTGAGAAAAGAGGGCGAGCTTATAGAGTTCAGGGTTAGGGCGAGGAACTTCCTACGGTATATGGTTCGGCGGATGGTGGGTTGTCTGATACATGTGGGGCTCCACAGGCTGAACCCCGAAGATGTAAGGGCTTACTTAGAGGGTAAGGGTAGGTGCCCCTACACCGCAAAGGCAAAGGGGCTCACGTTGGAGAGGGTTTTTCTCTAAGGACACTTACTGGCGTCGTGGGATGGGCTGTCCACTATGTCAAGAAAGGCTTCAAAGGGACCCATGTTCTTCATGGCAACACCCCTCGGTCCCTCAAACTTTAGCCTGTTTAGCATCATAGCTTTCATCGGTCCGTATTCCTTCCTACCCATCTCCAGCCACCTTTTTGTCTCCGCATACATCAAAAAGTCATCCTTACCCCTTTTGTCCCTTGCGGAACCACCATATACACACTGAGCTCTACCCCCTTCGTTCTTTATGGTAAGCTGTATCTGCTTGGTATCACCGCAGTCCTCCCTATAAAGGAATAGCTTCCTTTCTTGCACCGCAATCCAGCTCTCGCTTTTGCCTAACTGTTCAGAGAGCTGGGGCGTTTTGTTCCACGCGTCACAAAGAGCCTTTGCATACTCCACATCCATGAACACCGGCGCGGAGATAGCCACGCCCGCGGATAGAAGCAAGGTCGTGCACATCTTTCTCATTCTTTGACCTCCCTTCACAACTTTTCTCCTGTAAGGATATCATCTCCTCAGTAGCTTTTCCATCAAAGCTTCTTATCTTCGCATAAGACATAAAAATGCCTTTATATGTTTATTTTACTATCTCCGTGCCTATGCCCTCCTCCGTAAAGACCTCTAAGAGGATGGAGTGGGGGACCCTTCCGTCTATAATGTGCACCTTACCCACGCCACCCTGCAAAGCTTTTAGTGCGCTTCTTACCTTCGGCACCATGCCCCCCTTTATCACACCTCCGGATATTAAACCGAGAGCCCGCTCTTTGCTCAGAGAGGATATAAGCCTTCCCTCCCCATCCTTTACACCCTCCGTGTCTGTGAGAAATATGAGCTTCTCCGCCCCGAGAGCCATCGCCACTTCTGAAGCGACCACATCTGCGTTTATGTTGTATGCCTCTCCTTCCTCTCCCACACCCACAGGTGCTATAACAGGTATGTAGCCTCTGTCCATAAGCACCTGCAGGAGCTCCATGTTTACCCCTTCCACCTCCCCCACATACCCTATGTCTTCCTCTGGCACATCAAGCCCAAGCTCGGTAAAGTAAGCGGTCTTGTCTAATTTCCTCGCCCTTATAAGCTGTCCGTCTCTTCCAGAAAGACCAACTGCGTAGACCTTTTGTCCGCTGTGGGTGTTTATAAGCGCCACTATATCCTTGTTTATGTCTCCAGAGAGCACCATCTCTACCACGTGCATCGTCTCCTCGTCCGTCTTCCTCATGCCACCCACAAAGTGGGGTTTTATGCCGAACCTCTCGAGGGTCTGGCTTATCTGAGGTCCGCCACCGTGCACCACCACTACCTTTATGCCTACATACCTCAGAAGCACCACATCTCTGGCGAAGTCTTCTCTAAGGCTTTCCACGGTCATGGCAGAGCCGCCGTACTTTATGACAAAGGTCTTTCCGTAAAACTCCCTTATGTAGGGAAGGGCGGACTGAAGAGTTTTCGCCTTTTCTACGAGTTTGTCTCTCATAGATTAATATTTTGCCACTCCCTGCGTAGGATAGAAGGGTTATGATTGACGGACTGGAGACTTTTATAGGATAATATGCCTATGAAAGAGAGAGGCTTCACGCTCATAGAGCTTCTGGTGGTGATTATCATCCTTGGTATATTGGCTGCAATAGTGGTTCCCCGCATAACGGGCAGGGTGGACGAGGCAAAGGTTGAGGCGACGAGGGTTCAGCTTAAAGCAGTTAGGGATGCACTGGAGCAATATAAACTGGACAATGGCTCCTACCCTACCACCGAGCAGGGGCTAAGGGCTCTGGTAGAAAGACCCACAACCCCTCCTGTGCCCCAAAGATGGAGGCAATACATGGACAAAGTGCCCAAGGATGCCTGGGACAGAGACTTGATATACATGTCTCCGGGTGTGAACAGGGCTTTTGAGCTGAGGTCAATGGGTCCTGACGGAAAGGAGGGGACGGAGGACGATATAGATGTTTGGAAGTAGGGGTTTTACGCTCCTTGAACTTATGGTGGCGATAACCCTCCTTGCTGTGGGCTTCTCCGCACTTTTTGATGTCCTCTCAAGGGCAAGGCTTGACCACTATTACACCCAAAGCCTAAAGGAGGACCTCTTTGAACTCAACAACCGTTTGGTAGAGGGCAAGAGGGAGGGGTTGGTAGAAAAGAGGAAAAGGCTTGAGGACTATCCAGAGATAGAAGAGGTATCCTACAAGCTTGGCTCCGCAGAGATACTTATCTACCAGCTCAAAAGATGAGAAGGGGCTTTACCCTCCTTGAGGTGCTTTTAGCTATAAGCCTTATGGGCGTGTTTTTCGGCATACTCTCTTATAGCTTCTATTCCTCCCTCAGAAACTCTTACGCTCTTCTTGAATCCGTAGAGCTCACAAGAGAGGAGGTCCTTCTCTTCTGGAACCTGCAGAGAAAGCTGACCGGTGCCATAGAGCTCTCACTTTACAAAGACCGCATCTTTATGGTCACCTCCTCAGGAGACTACTATCAGGGCGTGGTGAAGTGTGCCTACCTATACAAGGATGGATGGTTATACTACTACGAGTTTCCTTACCCCTACGGAGACCTCACCTTTTATGAGGAGGACAGGCTTATAAAGGTAGGCAGGTTCAGAGAGTTTTCCTTTAGGGCTTTCTCTGGCGGTCAGTATTTTGAGGAGTTTAGGGGTATGCCTCAGTGGGTGGAGGTGAGCTTTGAGGGCAAGAGCTTGAAGATAGGTTTATAATACTTCTACCCATGCTTATGGTCTATCCTCTTATTTTGATGTCCTTGGCAGTGCTTACCCTTGTCTACACCCTCATACAAGGAAGCGTCCAGCTAAATGTGCCGAAGCTAAAAAGAGAAGAGGTAAACACTTCAGGTCTATTTAGCAAGTTTGTGAGCCTCTATCCAAGAGAAGAGGAAAAGGTGGAGGAAAGGGTTCCTACTGTTAGGCTTATTGCCACTGCCGCTGGCTCTTTGCGGATGGCACTGGCGGAGGTAGAGGGAAGTCCAAAAATCCTGAGGGTTGGCACGCCCGTGGGTGCTTACAGGGTGGAAAGCATAGAGAGGAACTATTTAGTGCTTTCAAAGGGTGATAAGAGAGTGGCGGTAGGCTTTAGGTTTACCCCCGAGCCACCACCGCAGACCCAGCTTCCTTCCCAACCTTCACAGACACCCCAAGTTTCCAGAAGCCTTCAGATGAGCATATCGAGAAGTGAGCTGGAAAGGGTTACAGCAGACCCGGGCATCATGTTTCGGCAGATAAGGCTTGTCCCTTTCCTTCAAGAAGGAAGGACAAGAGGCTTTCTCTTTGAGTGGGTGGAACCGGGTAGCCTTTTTGAAAGGTCTGGGATAAAGCCTGGAGATGTGCTCCTCTCCATAAACAATCAGGATATAAGGAGCGGTGAGGATGCCTTTAGGATACTGCAGGTCCTCAGGAACGAGAGCAGTATAAGATTAAACCTGCAAAGGGGTAATGAGCTCATAGAACTCTCTCTGAGGGTGGAATGATGAGAAAGGTTTTAGCACTTTTTTTGTTCCTCTTCCTTTGCCTGCCTGTAGGAGCTCAGGAGGTGGAGGAACTACAAAAGCAGGCTCAGGAACAGAGAAGAACGGGAAAGGTGTTCCTCAACTTCAACAACGCGGACATAAGCCTCGTAGTGAAGTTCATGTCAGAGCTGACAGGCAAAAACATCGTCCTTGACCCTAACGTGAAGGGTAACATAACCATAAGCTCCGCGAAACCCGTAAGCCTGTCTCAAGCCTGGGAGCTCTTCCTCATGTCTCTTACCCTACAGGGCTACGGCGTCGTGGAAGACAGGAACTTCGTCCGCATCCTTCCTATAGCTCAGGCTTTACCTTTGGCGGAGCTCCGAAAGCCCACCACGGGTGCGGACATAGTTATACACCTCTTTACCGCAGAAAACACTCAGGCTGTCCAGCTCCAACAGGCTATCCAGCCCCTTCTTTCCCCCTTTGCCAAAGTGAGCATACATACTCCTTCCAACACCCTTATCATAGCGGACATAGCGAGAAACATAGAGAAGATTAGGGCTATACTGAAGGAGCTTGATTCCCCCCAGAGAACCCTTCGGGTAAAGTTTTACACCCTTCAGAGGGCAAAGGCGGAGAATGTGCTCCAGAGCGTGCAGGCTGTGATGGGTATCCTTCAACAGCAGACGGGTGCGCAAGGCATAGCCACCATAAGCAAGGATGCCAACGCCATAATAGTGGTAGCTAAGGAAGAAGTGCAGGCGGTGGTGGAGGAGGTGATAAAAACTATAGACCAGTCCTCGCAGATTACAGAGGACAGAAGCTTTTATGTTGTCCCTCTTAGGTTCATATCCGCAGAGGAACTTCAGAGGAGCCTTCAGAGCCTCCTCACGGGCGTGGCACCAGTGGTGGCACAACCCCAGCCAACACCTACCCAGCCTCAGGATACTCTGAGAGGTCTCGAAACACCCCTCCAAAGAGCTCCCACACCCCAGAGACAGCAACCCCAGCCCATACAACCCATACAGACGAAGGAGGGTCTCCGCATAGGCTTTGACAGAGGCACCAATTCTGTTCTGATATACGCCACACCTCAGGAGTTTGAAGGCTTAAAAGCCCTCATAGATAAGCTCGATGTAAGGAGAAGGCAGGTGCTTATAGCGGCCTCGGTGGTGGAGATGTCCACCAGCAAAGCCCTCGACATAGGCGTAAGGTGGCAGGCGATAGGCTCCAGAGGTGGTGCGGGCTTTGGCGTGGGTAGCCTTCAGGACCTTTACAGCCAGATGCTCGCGGGTAGTTTTGTGATGGGCTTTCTCAACAACCTGGGCAGGACCGTAACCGTAGGGGGGACAAACCTCTTCTTCCCGGATTTGGTGCTCCTCTTTTCCCTCCTTGAGAAGGGCACTGGCTTTAACCTCATATCCAACCCCAAGGTGCTGACCCTTGACAACCAGACCGCGGAGATAAAAGTAGGTCAGGTGGTGCCCTTCGCCTCTGGCGTGAAGTTTGATGTGAACGGACAGCCGGTGATAACCTACGACTACAAGGAGATAGGTCTTAACCTGAAGATAACTCCAACGGTGGCGGAGAACAACCTTAGACTTGTTGTAAACCTTCAGGTGCAGGAGATAGTGGACTTTATAAGACCTCAGGTGGGACAGCTCAGCTACGCGGTGCCGGTTACCTCCAACAGGCAGGTCAACTCGGATGTGGTCATGGAAAGAGGGCAAACGGTTATCATAGGGGGGCTCGTAAGCACCAGAGGTATAAATAGCGAGGAAGGTGTGCCAGGGCTGAAGGAAGTTCCCCTCTTTGGAAGGCTCTTCAGAAGAGACTCAAGGACCGAGGACAAGGTCTCTCTCTTTGTATTCCTTACGCCCTATGTGGTGGACAGCCCAGAGGAACTGAGCAAGATAACAGAGGAACACCAGAAGCTGGCGGAGGAGCTCAGAAAGACTATAGAAGGACAAAAGAAACCCGAAAGCCCAAAGAAGGAATGAGAAGAGTAAAATTTAAGAGCCTCCTTTTTTACACAGTATTCACCTTCCTCACCTTAGTCTTACTTCTATTCCTTACCTTTCCCAAGTTTCTCTTCCTTGACAGAGAGCTTTTAAGAAAAAACCTCTACTTGACTGCTGACAAGGTAGAGGAGGGTCTAACGGGGCTTTACCTTACCAACGCAAGCCTTTATGACCAACACTCAAGGCTCTTACGTTTTGATAGACTGAGCCTTTCGATTGGTCTCACTGGAGTCAAACTTCTGGGTTTTTGTGAGGGCGGGCGCTTTCAGGGGCAGTGGTCTTTTTGGTCCACCAGACTAAAAGCCGAGTCCTTTACCTGTCTTTTTGGGGTTGAAAGCCTTACCGCAGACCTTACCATAAAGGAGGGTATCTACGGGAAGGTAAGTATGAAGGGGTTGAGGTTTCAGGATATGAAGCTGGATGAACTATCCCTTGAACTGAAGGGTAGGGTCTTTAGGGCTAAGGCAAAGCTCATGGGTTTTGAGCTTGTGGGCGATGGGCAGGTGGTCTTCAAACCCTCAGACCCCTTGAGGTCCGGCATAAACGGGCAAGTCTCGGGTGGTGGCATGAAGCTTCTCCTCTCCGGCACTTTAGAAAGACCCCAACTTTTGAGGTAGAACCTCCTGTAAGATGGAAGTAAAGTTTATGTCTCAGTCTGGGAGTAGGATATTAGAAACCCTGAGCTTTGAAGTTCAAGAAGAGCAGGAAGGTATAAGGCTAGACCAGTTTTTATCTCTGGTATACCCCGACTTTTCAAGGAGCTACCATCAGAGGCTCATAGAAGAGGGTTATGTGCTGTTGGAGGGTTTTGAGGTAAGAAAACCTTCAAAAAAGTTAAAGGTGGGTCAAAAGGTTACCCTCCTCGTGCCAGAGCCCGAGCCCCTTGATGTCCTTCCCGAAGATATACCTCTCCACACCCTTTATGAGGACGAACACCTACTGGTTATCATAAAGCCCTGCGGGCTTGTAGTGCACCCATCGCCCGGCTACACCTCTGGCACACTGGTGAACTCCCTTCTCTACCACGTAAAGAACCTCTCCTCCATAGGAGGTGTGGAAAGACCCGGCATTGTCCACAGGCTTGATAAGAACACTATGGGTCTTATGGTGGTGGCAAAGACAGACCTTGCTCACAGAAACCTAACGGAGCAGTTCAAAGAGAGAAGGGTTGAGAAGTTCTACAGGGCTCTCGTCAAGGGTCTACCCGACTGGGATTACAAGCTGGTAGATGCGCCCATAGGTAGGCACGCGGTGGACAGGAAGAGGTTTGCCATAAAAGAAGAGGGCAAGCCTGCCAGAAGTGAGGTATGGGTCTTAGAAAGGTTCCAGCGGCAGGAGATAAGTCTTCTAAAGGTCAAGATCCATACGGGCAGAACCCATCAGATAAGAGTTCACTTGTCTTCTTTGGGTCTTCCTATCCTTGGAGACACCACCTACCGCTTTAAGAGAAACTCCGTCGATAAAAGACTTCTTGATGCTATGGATGAGTGCCACATGCTTTTAAGCTACCACCTTGCCTTTGAGCATCCCTCGGAAAAAGTGAGGCTCACCTTTAGCATAAAAGACCCTGAACCCTTCAAAAACACCTTAAGCCTCGTGAAGAAGCTGGAGGAAGAGCTCTCTTAGCCTCTGAATAGCACCCTCGCCACCGAGAACCTGCCGGAGTTTTTTAAACTCTCCTCTCATCTGTTCTATTGCCCCTTTGTCCCTTTGGAGATAGTGCACAGTCCTGCAGAGCTCCTCTGGACTTCTTTGCACCAGCTCCTGCACCACCTCTCTTTGAAGTATTAGGTTGGTAAGTGCCACATGTCTGACCTTTACCAGAAGCCTTCCGAGTAGGTATGTAAGCGGGCTTACCCTATAAAAGACAATATGGGGCGAGCCAAGAAGACTCGCCTCTAACTCTGCGGTCCCACTGGCAAGGATGGTAAAGTCAGCATAAGCCATCAGGTTGTAGGAAGGGCTTTCCATGTCCTCCGGCGTTATAACCCTGACTGGGAAGTCTCCAAAGTGCCTTTGTAGGTATTCCTTGAAGCTCTCGAAGGTGGGTATAAGAAGGGGTACATCCAGTTTTAGACAGCTTAGCACTTTTCTAAGGTAGGGTGTGTGCCTTTTTATCTCGCTCCACCT
>JANWWH010000013.1 GCA_025056375.1 Aquificaceae bacterium | reverse complement strand
GTTTGTGGGCAATAGGAAGATAAAGTCAGAGGAGCTTGAGAAAAAGATAGGTGTAGAGACGGAGGTGGGTAAGATAGACCCAGAGGAATTAACCAGAGGTTTTACCTCTGCGCCAGCCATAGAAGAGAGGCTCGAAATACAGAAGAAGCTAAGGCTGGGAAGAGTGCTGACCCGAGAGGAGTTGGAGTTTATAAGGAAAAAGATAATAGAGACTTACGCCAAAGAAGGCTACCCCAGGGTCCAGGTAAGCTACGAGCTGGTGCCTAAAAAGGGTGCGTCAAAGGTTGTATACACCATAAGAGAGGGTGAACCCGAGTATGTGCGTAGCGTAAACTTCGTGGGCAACAGAAGCTTTAGCAGGAGCAAGCTCCTAAGCCTTATGGAAACAAAACCTGTAAGCCTGCTCACCCTTAGATTAAAACCACCCTTCAGCGAGGAAGCTTTGAAGGAAGATGTAAGAAAGATAAAAGAATTTTACAACTCCGAGGGCTTTCTTGAAGCAAGGGTAGACTACTCTGTAAAGAGAGAGGGAAACCGATACGATATAACCCTTAAGGTAGAGGAGGGTGCCCGCTACAAGCTTAGGGAGCTGAGGCTGGAAGGGAACACCTACTTCGCATACGACGAGCTCCTGCAGGACATACTCAAAAAGAACAGGGGTGGCTTTTACAGAAGAGAGGTGGTAGAAAAGGTAAAGGAAAACATAAGGAGAAGGTATTCGGAGATAGGTTTTCTGAGCGTATTTGCGGAGGAGAGGGAGCAGGTGGACAGGGAGGGGAAAAGGGTGAGCGTCCTTATCCGTATTGAGGAAGGTGAACCTGTGTATGTGAGAAGGATAGACCTTCAGGGGAACTACGAATCCAGAGACTATGTAATCAGAAGGGAGTTGAGGTTTCAGGAAGGCGAATTGGCAAACCTTCGGGAAATAGAAAGGTCAAAAACGAGGGTTTTTGGTCTTGGATACTACCAGGATGTGTCCATAGAGCCCTTCTCCTCCGAGGGCAGAGAATGGGACTTTGGGGTAAAGGTGAGAGAAAGGTTTACGGGACAGTTTTCCATCGGTCTTGGATACAATCAGGTGACCGGTGCCTCAGGTTTCATATCTCTCCGGAAGGGCAATTTTCTGGGCATGGGAGACATCGCAGGTATATCTCTGTCTTACGGTAGCAAATACAGAGATAACTCTCTCTCTTACACGAGAAAATGGTTCCTTAGAAAACCCATAGACTTAACAGGCTCTCTCTACGACAAGAGGGTAGAGTATAACACTTACACGGTGGACAGGACGGGTCTTGATTTTATACTCTCCAGAGAGCTGGCTGAGTTCTGGCGGGTAAGCGCGGGTGTCAGCCTTCAAAGGGTTAGATACAAGGACATATCCCCCGAGGCGTCACCCCTCATAAGGCAAGAGGAGGGCACCAGGCAGTCAAGGAAGGTGCTTCTGGGGCTTACCAGAGATACGAGAGACAACTACCTCTTCCCCTCTCAAGGTGCTCTTACGGAGGCTAACTACGCAGCAGCCTTGCCGGTGCTCGGGGGTAACGAAAGGTTCCACAAGATAACCCTGTCCCATCAGCATTTTTTCAAAGACCCTTGGTTTGACACGGGTCTCATCCTTTCCTTTAGAGGTGTTCTTGGGTTCGTGGAGCCCTACGGTGGTCAAAGGGTGCCTCTCGACGAGAGGTTCTTCGTAGGTGGCGATTTTACCCTAAGGGGCTACAAATACGGCTATGCGGGTCCTCTGGACCCAAACACGAGAGAACCGGTAGGTGCAAAGAGACAGCTCCTCCTCTCCGCAGAAGCCAACTACCCACTTTACAAGAACATCCTCTACGGAGCCCTCTTCTACGATGCAGGTCTTGGCTTTGACAACTGGGGGGAGCTAAAGACCCAGAACCTGAAAGGAGGTGTTGGCGTAGGTCTGAGGTTTATAACGCCCTTCGCACCCATAAAGTTAGACTGGGCGGTTAAGACAAAGAAGGTGCCCGGCGACACCGCCAGAAGTAGGATACACTTTGTTCTGGGGGTTTTCTTCTGATGGTGCCAAAAGCCTTAACCATAGCTGGGTCTGATAGCGGGGGTGGTGCGGGCTTGCAGGCGGACATAAAGACCTTCACTTCGCTTGGTGTATATTCCATGTGTGCGGTAACCTCTGTGACCGTGCAAAACACGCTGGGCGTCTATGGTGTTGTAGATATGCCACCTCAGGTGGTATACGAACAGATAAGGGCGGTGGCAGAGGATATAGGCGTGGATGCCTGCAAGACGGGCATGCTCTCTAAGGAGGAGATTGTGAGCTCCGTAGCCAGAGCCATAAGAGATTTTAGCCTTCAAAACTTTGTCCTGGACCCTGTTATGAAGGCAAAGTCGGGAGACCCTCTTTTGGCAAAGTCCGCAAGAGAGCGCCTTGTAAGGGAGCTCCTGCCTCTTGCCAAAGTAGTGACCCCCAACATACCGGAGGCGGAGGAGCTTTGCGGTTTTGAGATAAAAACCCTCGAGGACATGGAAAGAGCCTGCAGGGAGATATACGCTCTTGGGTGCTCCGCAGTAGTAGTAAAAGGCGGGCACCGAGAGGGTGAGGAGGCTATAGATGTGTTTTACGACGGAGGCTCTTTTGAGTATCTGAAAGGTAGGTTTGTCCATACAAAAAATACCCACGGCACTGGTTGCACCTTTTCCTCCGCCATAACTGCCTATCTGGCAAAGGGTTACGACCTTAAGGAATCGGTAAGGAAGGCAAAGGAATATGTGCAGGTTGCCATAGAGGAATCTTTACCTCTCGGTAAAGGGCACGGACCCTTAAACCACATGTGGCCCTTCTACTCCTTTAAGAGGTAGGCTACCGCCACTGAAAAATCCCTTTCGTGAGATAGGGAGACGAGAACCTTTACCCCATCAAAACCTTCTTTTAGTATGTTTACCCTTGCGGGTCTTCCCCTATCCCCAAGAACCTCTATCTCCGAGAACTTGAGCAAGACCCCATAGGACTGATAAAAGGCTTTCAATACAGCCTCCTTACAGGCCCATCTTGCGGACAGACACTCGTAGTAAGCTTGCTGACCCCCGCAGTAGGCGAGCTCCTTTTCTGTGTATATCCTTCTTAAAAACCTCTCACCAAACCTTTCAACCGCTTCTCTTATCCTTTGGTTTTTTACTATGTCAATCCCCACCATGATAAACTATCATACATGTCCTTGCTTTACATAAGCGTAGCTTTTTACTTCCTTGCCTTTCTAACTTCTTTGATTTCTTACTTCCTTGAACCTCTGAAAAGGTTCACCTTCTTCTTGCTCTTTCTTGCCTTGCTTTTTTATGTAGCACACACGGGAGCTATCGCCCTCCAGGTGGTTAGCTTTCCTTTTGCGGATACCTACGGCTTTTACTCTCTATTGGGCAACAGTGTGCTTTTTATCCTCCTCTTAGTTTCTCTAAAACAGGCTTATCTTCATAGGTTTTTATCCCTCTTTGCCATGTTCGGCGTCCTCTCCACTACTCTGGCAATGCCCGCAGAACCCTCACCCTACAGAAGCCCCCTCTACTCTCTTCACATTACATCCGCCCTCTTTTCTTATGTCTCCACCCTTTTTGGGGGTTTTTCTTCCCTTCTTAGACTTTTCTTGGAGTCTAGGCTGAAACACAAAAGCCTTGGCGCCTTTCTCTTTCCCCTTAACATGTTAAGGAAGGGTGAAAGGGTATCTCTTAACATGAGCTTTGTATTTTTTACGCTTACGCTCATATTCGGAAGCCTTTGGAGCAGGAGTGTTTTTGGAAAACACTGGATAGACGACCCAAAACTCCTCTATGTGCTTTTTCTCTGGCTTTACTATGCCCTGCTTGTCCACCTTAACCTCGTAAGTAGGATAAAACCGAAGACCCTTTCTTACGGGGTTATAGCAGGTATGCTCTTGGCGATGCTAAACCTTCTATTCGTCCGCCATGAACTGTAAAAGGGTCTATCTTGTAGGTTTTATGTGCAGTGGTAAAAGCACGCTCGGAAGGCTTCTATCGGAGAGAACCCGATGGTCCTTTGTGGATCTGGATGAAGAATTGGAAAGGGTTGAGGGCATGTCCATAGTGGAGATTTTTGATAAGAAGGGAGAGGACTTTTTCAGAAGGCGTGAACTTGAAATGCTTAAGGACTTATCACGAAGGGAGGGAGTAATCATAAGCACCGGAGGAGGGCTTGGTGCAAATCCTACCGCCATGGATTTTATGAAAAGCATGGGTCTTGTTGTCTGGCTCAAGGTGGGCTTTGATACCTTTCTCCAGAGGTGTGGTAAAGACCCCTCAAGACCTCTTCTCAAAAGGAGCAGAGAGGAGCTCCTGAGGCTTTTCGAGGAAAGGTCAGAGGTCTACCAAAGAGCACACATTACTCTTGAGGCTTCCTCAAAGCCTGAAATCCTTATGGAGAACCTGCTTGCAAACTTAAAGACACTGTCTTATAATGGGGAGGAAGGAGGTTAGAATGCTGAAAAAGTTGAGTCTCTTCTCAGCGCTTGTATTTACTGCCTTTACGACGGGTGCCTGCGGTCAACTTTCAACTAAATGTCCTGCAAAGGACCAGGTAAAAACCTCCGTAAAGGAATTTATACCGCAGGACTTCACCGTTGAGTCCGTATCTCAGCTTAAGGACATAAAGGGTTTGTGCGAAGTGGTAGTTAAGGTAGGTGCACAACCCCTCGTGTTTTACATGGACGGCGAGGGTAGATACCTACTTGCAGGAAACCTTATAAGCCTGAAGGACAAGAAAAACCTGACAAGAGACCGACAGCAGGAGTTCATGAAGGTCTCGGCGGAACAGCTAAAGGAGCTGGAAAAACATGTTAACATAAAACTCGGAGAAGGCAGTAAATACCTCTACTTCATAACGGACCCGGATTGTCCCTTTTGCAAGCGGAGCAACCCCCTCGTAGAGGATTGGGCAAAGAAAAAGGGTGTTCAGGTAAGGGTCATATTCTATCCCTTACCCATACATCCAGAAGCCTTTGGTAAGTCGGTGGCGGTCATCTGCGACAAAAAGGGCTTTAAGGAATATGCGGAGGGCTACACATCCAAAAACCAGTGTGAAGAGGGCAAAAAGGCTGTGGAAGCCAACCTTCAACTCATGAACAAGCTGGGTATAAGTGGAACGCCCACCTTCGTGGGTATGAACGGAAAGATGCACTCGGGCGTGCCCACTGAGGAGGACTTGGATAAGCTGGTAAACTGATAGCCCCCATAGGGTCCCGCATTGCCCTTGGTCTTCTAAGCTCTTTTAACTTTCTTTTTGGAAAAGAATAAGAGGAAGGAAAGGGCGTTAGCTATGGCGTCAAGTATGAGAAGATAAACATAAGTTTTACTATGGGGTAGGAGATTTACGAGAGTTCTGCTTGCAAGTTTCGAAAGGGAACTTTCCTCTCCCCTCAGCTCTCTCAGAGGTGTTAGCTTTGGAAGCAGCCAAAAGAGCAAAGAAAGCACAGCGGTGTAAAAACCTCTTTCCGTCTTTTTCTTCAACAGCTCAAAAAGTAGAGCCAACATATTAGGCTATAATTTACCTAAGCATGAGGAAGGTTCAAGCCACGCTAACAGCCTTGTCGGAGATAGGTTTCCATGTGCTTTACGTCACAGGAGAAGGCTTTAGAGAGCAAAAAACTCATGTGCGGGTGCAAAAAGAGGAGAAAGACAGAAAGAAGATGTTAGAGGACATATTCACAGAGATGGAGAGAGATAGAAGCTGCGTGCTTTACGAAGGTGCCAGTGGTTATGTCTTTGGGGAGGGCAACCCTTACTCGCCGGTGGTCTTTGTGGGTGAAGCGCCTGGAGAAGAGGAAGACCAGCAAAAGAGACCCTTTGTAGGTAGAGCGGGGAGATACCTAAACCAAAAGCTGGAAGAGGCTGGTTTGAAACGGGAGGATATATACATAACCAATGTGGTAAAGTCAAGACCACCAGGAAACCGGAAGCCCACACCAAAAGAGATGCAAAGCTGTCTACCCTATCTAAAAAGAGAGATAGAGGTGATAAAACCAAAGCTCATAGTCTGTCTTGGCTCCACCGCCTTGGAGGGTGTGCTGGGTAGAAGCCTTCCAGTTAGCAAACATAGGGGTAGGCTCTTTGAGTATCCTTTTAACAGAGACATAAAAGTGCTGTTGACCTACCACCCTGCCTATATACTCAGAAACCCGGGCGCAGAAGGGGAATTTCTGGAAGACCTGAAAAGGGTTAGGAGCTTGCTTTCAGGACTTTGAGAGGAAAACTTTCAGATAGCCTTCCTCAAGCCTTGCACCCTTAGGTTCGTAGTCTCTCAGCTTTCTTGGCAGAAGCACATGGCTTTTAAAGTTCCTCCACCTTATAATTATCTCTCCCTCGCTCTTGAGTATGGATAGCCCTTCCTTTGTCAGGAAAGGTGCGTTCAGCCTTATCACATAATCCCCATCTTGTTCCAGAAACTCGTAAGGCTTCTCTTTATGCATAACCCTTATAGGGTCACCGTCACCATATATGAGGTCCGAAAGCGTCCTGAGCCTTTCTTCGCCCACCACCTCGTCCTCCATAAGGGGGACCAAGAACACGGGAACAGGATAGAAAAGGGCGTGTATGTCTTCAATATGCCTCCTCTGGGTCAGTATCCACTTAGAGAAGTGTTCACAGCTTTCCACTGCAGGGGGTAAGACCTTGTTAACTATGACCCCATCTACGTTTACACCAAAAAGGTTGAAATACATGAAAGCCCTCTGGCTCTCTTTTAGCACCATCCTTTCAGGGTTTGCCACTATCCTGACGGAGGTTATGTTTGGGTCCACAAGTATCTGGTCCACACCTTTAAGTTTTTCATAGAAGTTCTCCAGCGACTTGAAATACTCTTCCTCTGGCAGAGGGACTTGTGTAAGTCTTCTGGCTACTGGTCTTGCCACTTTGAGTATGGTCCTTTCCACGTTGAATATCTTCCTCATATACCACTTAAGGACAGTGGGCATGGACACAAACCTGAGAGACTCACCAGTAGGTGGAAGGTCAAGCACCAACACATCAAACTCACCCTCTTTGTAGTATTTGTTCACGTAGAGAAGGCTCGTAACCTCTTCCATGCCAGGTAATATGGCGAGCTCCTCAGAGACCACTCGGTCCAGTCCTGTGGTGTTAAAAAGGAGCTCAAGGAAGCGGTAAACATCCCCCCAGTATCTGTCCACCTCCTCTTGAATGTCTATCTCTTGAATGTAAAGCTTGTCAGATATTCTTATGGGTAGCCCCTTCGCCCTTACCTTTTCCTCTTCAGGTATGTCAAAGGCATCCCCCAGACTGTGGGCAGGGTCCACCGAGACCACGATGGTCTTGTAGCCAAGTCTTGAGAGCCTGTAGGCGGTAGCTGCGGAGACTGTGGTTTTACCCACACCCCCCTTTCCTGAAAAAAGTATAATCCTCATCTTTATAAATATAGCTTAGAAGAGTATCTGACAGAGAACAAGGTGTTGAATATCAAACATCAACATTTGTCAGCGGGTCATGTCCTTTTATGCATGACCCTCTCCGCCCTCTCGTAGGAAGCCCTTATACAGTCTGCCACCGAGATGCCATAGAGGTAGTTACCTGCCAGAAACAGTCCAGGGTTTTCCTCTTCCAAGGTCTCCGCCAATCTTAGATACTTTCCATAACCCAGAGTATACTGAGGTATGGCTTTTTTCCACCGGGTAAGGTTAAGAAACTCCACCTTCTGAACTCCGAGTATCTCTTTTAGCTCTTTCTCCGCCAAGGAATATACGCGTTCATCCTCGTAGTCTATTACTTCAGGGTCTGTGGCACCTCCAAGGTATAGGGTGAGTAATTCCTTCCCTTCGGGAGCTCTGCCCTCAAAGAGCTGTGAAGAGAAGAGAACACCCAGAAGCCTTTTACCTTCCACCCTCGGCACGAGGAAGCCAAAACCCCGTGGGACAGAACCCTTCTCCACAACCGCATGGACCACCAAGATGGGTGCGTAGTAAACTTTGTCAAACTCTTCTGAGGCGCTCCAAGAGATATCTCTCAGCAGGTAGCCTGCGGATGTAGCAGGGGCGGTAATTACCACGCTTCTCGCTTCATACTTCCCCCCTTTGGCGTCTATAAGAAACCTGTCCTCCTTATGTCTTATCTTCAGCACCACGTTCTCCTTTTCCACCTTTAGACGAGAGGTAAGGTGTTCTATGAGGCTGTGGTTTCCACCCTTGAAGGATATGAGCCTTCCACCAGGACCAAGAGCCCTAAGTTTTAGGGCACCCTTTATAAGACTACCAAACCTCTGCTCCAGCTCGTAGACCTTTTTCACTGCATACTTGACGGAGAGTTTATCCGGGTCTCCTGCATAGACGCCAGAGATAAAAGGTGCAACCACATAATCAAGAAACTCTTTGCCGAGCCTTCGCCTCACGAACTCGCCTATGCTTTCCTCGCTCTTGACAGAAGGGGACAAGAAAGGCTCTCTTAAAACCCTCAGCTTCCCACCGAAGGACAGAAGGGGTGAGAGAAAAAAACTCAGGGGTGAAAGAGGGAGGGGTATAAGCCTTCCCTTTTTGTATACATACCTTATCTTTGCGTCATCGTTGGCATACTCGGGCTCTATACCCACATCTTTCAGAAAAGCCTCCACCTTTCCGTCCGCCAGAATAGTCTGGGGACCAAGCTCAAGGATGTAGCCATCTCTTCTGAGGGTCTGGATGTTACCCCCAGCAACCTCCTCCTTTTCAAAGATGAGGACGTCGTATCCTCTCTTTGAAAGGTGCCAAGCTATGGATAGCCCGGAGATACCCGAGCCAATTACCGCCACATCTATCATGTCTTGTAGGGAAGTCCCTTGAGGGGTGAGGAAGGCACTGCGTAAGTTCTCTTTGGCATCCTACCCGCTAAATAGGACAGCCTACCTGCTATAACCGCATACTTCATGGCTATAGCCATTTTTACAGGGTCTTTTGCCTCCGCAAGGGCGGTGTTGGTAAGGATGGCATCCACGCCCAATTCCATGACCGGCGGTATGTCCGCAGCACTTCCTATGCCCGCGTCCACTATCACGGGCACAGAAACAGCCTCCTTTATGAATATAAGGTTGTAGGGGTTTTGCATGCCAAGACCTGAGCCTATGGGTGCAGCCAGAGGCATTACTGCTACACAACCTGCATCCTCAAACTTCTTTGCGTAAATGGGGTCGTCAAAGATGTAGGGGAGAACTACAAAGCCCTCCTTTACGAGGAACTTTGCCGCCTTGAGGGTTTCCTCCATGTCGGGCAGGAGGGTTTTTTGGTCTCCTATAACCTCCAGCTTTACCCACTCTATACCCGTGGCTTCTCTAGCCAGCATGGCAGTCTTTATGGCTTCCTCCGCAGTATAACAGCCTGCGGTGTTGGGCAATATTTGATACTTCGTGGGGTCTATGTAGTCCAAAAGGTTTTCTTTAGACCTGTCTGTAATGTTTACCCTCCTCACCGCCACAGTTATCATCTCTGCACCAGAAGCCTCGAGGACCTCCTTGTTTTCCTGAAAACTCTTGAACTTCCCTGAACCGATGATAAGCCTGGAGCGGAAGACCTTACCCGCTATCTCAAGGTAATCCTCTTCAAGGAGTTTCTCCTCAAGCATCTATCCACCTCCTACTATGTTCACTATTTCAACCTTGTCGCCTTCTTTAAGCCTAAATACTCCATACTTGCTCTTGGGCACCACTTCCTCGTTAACTGCCACCGCCAGCCCCACCGGTCTGAGAGGGATGTCCATGTGGCTCAGCAGTTCCTCCAAGGTGATGTCTTCTTTGACATTTAGCTCTTTACCATTTACCAATAACTTCATAGTATAAGGGTAAATATATGCCTATGTCACTTTTGGACTTCAGAACTTGACCCAAGGAAGAGGGAGGAGCAACTTTAGAGAAATGACCCCAAAGGTTAAAGCTCCTCAGAGAGAACTCCTCCAGAAAACACTATTGGTTTTGAGAAAGTATTCTCTTAACACGGTTTGCGAGGAATCTCTCTGTCCCAACATAGGAGAGTGCTTTTCCAGTGGAACGGCTACCTTCCTCATACTCGGAGATGTATGCACGAGAGCCTGTAAATATTGCCATGTAGCCACTGGAAGACCCAAACCGCCTGACCCTTCAGAGCCAGTAAGGTTGTATCAGGCGGTCAGAGAGTTGGGGCTTAAACATGTGGTCATAACCTCGGTGGACAGGGATGACCTTCCCGACTACGGTGCGGGGCACTTCCGCAGGTGCGTGGAACTCATAAGGTCAAGAGATGAAGGGGTGAGGGTGGAACTCCTTACGCCCGACTTTTGCGGTTCAGAGAGCTCTCTGGAAGAGGTTGTGGCTTCAGGACCCCATGTGCTGTCACACAACATAGAGACCGTGGAAAGTAGGTTTCCAAGGGTCAGACCTCAGGGAGACTACAGAAGAAGCCTCAGGGTGCTACGATACTACGCAGAGAGTGGTGTTGCCCCTGTAAAGTCTGGTCTTATGTTGGGTCTTGGTGAAAGCTGGGAAGAGATATTAAAGACGATGGAAGACCTGAGAAGGGCTGGCGTTTCTCTTCTGGTGGTGGGTCAATATTTAAAGCCAGGAGAGAAGCACTACCCCGTCAAGAAGTTTTATTCAGAAGAGGAGTTTGAAAGATTAAAAGAAATAGCCTTGGGTATGGGCTTTGAAAGGGTTCTTTCCAAAGCTCTTGCAAGGTCTTCCTACCATGCAAGCCATATGGTATAATAGAAAACTCTGTTTTAGGAGGTAGATTATGCGTGTAAAAGGTCCCTCTTCGAGGAAGTTTAAAAAGAAGATACTGAAGCTGGCGAAGGGTTTTAGGGGTCAGCGTAAGAACGTCTACAGAAGGGCAAAGGAGTATGTTTTCAGAGCCCTGCAGTATCAATACAGAGACAGAAAGCAGAGGAAGAGGCAGTTTAGAAGGCTCTGGATTGCCCGCATAAACGCAGCGGTAAGACCCCAGGGTCTCTCTTACAGCAAGTTCATCCACGGTCTTTCAAAGGCAGGCATAAACCTCAACAGAAAGGTGCTTGCGGACATGGCGGTAAGAGACCCAGAGGCTTTTGCCCGCATAGTGGACAGGGCGAAGGAAGCCTTAGCCCAGCCCTTATGATGGATATAAAAGAAGTAGAAAGTGAGCTTAGTAAGGAAGTAGCAAGGGCGGAAACCCTCACCGAACTCCAAAAGGTGAAGGCGAAGTATCTGGGGAAGAGCGGTATCATAAGTCAAGCGATAGCAAGTATAAAGGACATACCACAGGAGGAAAGGAGGGAATACGGGCAAAGGGTTAACCGCCTAAAGGAGTATGCGGAGGAACTCATAAGAGGAAAGGAAGAAGAGATAAAGAGGTCCGAGCTTCAGAGAAAGCTTTCGGAGGAGTGGTTTGACCTTTCTGTGCCCCTTGAGCCTGCGGTGGGCACCCTTCACCCCATTACGCAAACCCTTAGGAGAATAAAGGGAATACTGGTAAGCATGGGCTTCTCGGTTATGGAAGGTCCAGAGATTGAGCTGGAAGAATACAACTTTGACCTTTTAAACATCCCCAAGGAACACCCCGCAAGGGACATGCAGGACACCTTCTACGTAAACAGGGAGGGTTACCTTTTGAGAACCCATACCTCACCTGTCCAGATAAGGGCTATGCTTTCCCAAAAACCGCCCATATACATGGTGGCACCGGGCAGAGTTTACAGGCGAGATGACGACCCCACCCATTCTCCTATGTTCCATCAGGTGGAAGGTCTTGCGGTGGACGAGGAGCTCTCTTTTGGTCACATGAAGCACACCCTTGAGAATTTCTTAAGAGAATTCTTTGAGGTGGAAGTGCCCGTGCGTTTTAGGGCTTCCTACTTCCCCTTTACTGAGCCCTCCGCCGAGGTGGACATAGGATGTGTCATATGCAAGGGTGAAGGCTGTAGGGTTTGTAAAGAGACGGGATGGCTTGAGGTGATGGGTTGTGGCATGGTCCACCCCGCAGTATTGGAAAACTGCGGGATAGACCCTGAAGTTTATCAGGGCTTTGCCTTTGGTATGGGCGTGGAAAGGCTTGCCATGCTCTACTTTGGTATAGATAACATAAAGCTTTTTTTTGAAAACGACCTGAGGTTTCTAAGACAGTTTTTATAATGTTCAAGGATTTCACCCCACAGGAAAGAAAAGTGGTTCTCAGTATAACCTTTGCGGTTGCGGTGCGGATGCTCGGTCTTTTCTTACTCCTTCCTGTGCTTTCCCCCTATCTAAAAACACTCGAGGGCTCTACACCCCAGCTTATAGGTCTTGCCATAGGTATATACGGGCTTGCTCAGGCTCTTCTTCAAATACCCTTTGGCTACCTCTCCGACAAGCACGGAAGAAAGCCCGTAATCCTCGTGGGCATGCTAACCTATGCTTTGGGTAGCCTTATGGCAGGCTTCGTGGGTAACATCTGGAGTATGGTCTTCGCACGCTTTGTGCAGGGCTTCGGTGCTGTCTCCTCCGCCATGATTGCCCTCTCCGCAGACCTGACCAGAGAAGAGGTCAGGACGAGAGCCTTTGCCCAGATAGGTGCTTCCATAGGTCTAACCTTTGCGCTGAGCCTTGCTTTAGCCCCTGTGCTTGCGGGGCGTCTGGGTGTTCCTTTCCTTTTCTTCCTCACCGCCCTCCTTAGCCTTTTTGCTACCTTCCTCCTTATGTTTCAAGTGCCAGAGCCAGAAGCAAGGTCAAAGGACAGAGAGATAAATCCATCTCTCACAAACCTCCTTACCCTCTTTAAGGATGTAAATCAACTCTTTCTTAACCTCTCCATAGGGCTACTTCACGCCTACCTCGTCCTTCTCTTTACCGTGGTGCCCTACGAGCTGGTTTACAGTTACAACTTTCCTAAAATCCATCACTGGAAGATATACCTTCCTACCATTCTCGTTGCCCTTGCCCTTATGTTGCCCGCCATAGTGTTTGCGGAAAGAAGGGGTAGGTTCAAAGAGGTCTTTCTCTTAGGTCTTTTTCTAATTGGGCTTTCTTACTTGAGCTTTGAGATTTTGAAGAACTTCTGGGGTCTTGTCTTTATGGTGCTCTTCTTTTTCCTCGGTTTTAACCTTCTTGAGGCGCTTATACCTTCCTTGCTTACGAGGCTCACTCACAGAGACCTGAGAGGACTATCTCTGGGACTTTTCAATACCGTTCAGTTTCTTGGAGCTTTTCTCGGTGGTCTATGGGGGGGTTACGTCCTGAAAGAGGGATACCCCCTTATGACCTACACCGCCCTTACCCTTTCCTTTTTCTGGTTCTTTGTAAGCCTTCTATGGTTCAAGCACATAAAGTTTTCTCCAAAAGCATGAAGCTTAAAAAGCCTTCTAATATGCTTTGTTCAAAAACACTCTTTCAGAATTTGAGCCTACCATATAGGAGTCTATAGAACCCTCACAAGTCAGAGACCAAAACCTATTCGGCACTCATATATTAGACATAGTAAAATTTAATCCATGGAAACCTATGAACTTGCCAGCCTTCTTGGGGCTGTCCACTTAGGGATGGGGCGGAGCTTCAGGGGTTTCTCCATAGATAGTAGGAGTATAAAGGAAGGGCAGGTCTTCGTTGCTCTAAGGGGTAAGGTTCACGACGGGCATGATTTTGCAGAAGAGGCAGTCCTTAGGGGTGCTGTGGCTGTCTTATGTGAGAGGAAGTTGGAAATATCCAAAGAAGTGCCTCAGATAATCGTGGAAAGCTCTCCTCAGGCACTTAGAAAGCTCGCTAGCTGGCGGAGAGACAGGTTTAAGGGTAAGGTCGTGGCAATAGCAGGCTCTGCGGGGAAGACCACTACAAAGGAGTTGGTCGCCTTTTTACTTTCAAAGTTAGGGAAGGTTTGTAAAACCCCGAGAAACTACAACTCTCAAATAGGCGTCCCCCTTTCCATAGCCAACTTTGAAGAAGAGTGTGACTACTGGGTGGTGGAGATGGGTGCAAGTCAAAGGGGAGAGGTTAAAAGGCTGGTGGAGATAGTAAGACCCCACGTAAGGGCTATCACTGCCATAGGGGAGGAGCATCTGGAAACCTTTGGATGCCTTGACGATGTAGTGCTGGGGAACGGTGAGGTTTTTTATGATATGGGGGATGAAGACCTGGGCGTATGCCCCTTCGATGTCTCGCACTGCTATCAGATACCCAAAAAGCTGACCTTTGGTGGAGAGGACTTTAGGGCTGAAGACATAAGCCTTTCCTTGAAGGGCGTCCGTTTTAAAGTAAAGGGCTTTTCCGTATTTATACCAGTCCCGAGCCTTGCGGTTGTGGAGAATACCCTCTGTGCCCTTCGAGTGTTGGAGGCTCTTGGAATTGATTGGAGGGGGTTGGTAGAATACCTCAAGGACTTCCATCCTGTGGAGGGTAGGTTTAGGGTTGTCAGAAAGGGCGAGCTCATAATCATCGACGATACCTACAACGCAAACCCACCCTCCGTGAGGCTTGCACTTAAGAGCCTGAGCCTTTTTGAAGGATACAGGGTTGCGGTGCTCGGAGATATGCTTGAACTCGGTCAAATGTCGGAGCTATACCACAGAGAGGTAGGTAGCATCTGTAGGGAGCTCCACATAGAGCTCTGCCTCTTTTACGGAAGTCATATGAAATATGCCTACGAGGAGTGTCTAAAGGGTGGAGGGAACTGTTTCTTTTTTAAAGACCGTGAAGAATTAGTTAAACTCTTACTAAGTCTGGAAAAAGCTATTATACTTTTTAAAGGTTCAAGGGGTATGGGCATGGAGAGTCTGATGGAGGGGCTTTTGAATGGACCAGCTTGTTGATGTATACAAGGTTATGGAGGAGGGTGTCCTCTTCCGCACGAAGCTTCGGAAGATAAGCTATCAGGAGGGAAAGGTCTTCCTTTCCTCCACATCCCTAGTTAAGAAGTTCATACTTGTAGGAGACGTAATAAGGCTTGGCTACATGAACATGCTCCTACCTGCAAGAGTGGTGGGTAAGAACGGCAACTTAATCGTAAACATCTTCTACGCAGGAGAAGGTAAGTTTGGAGATAGGAGCAAGCCAAGGGTGCCCGTGGAGAGAGAATTTGGCTTTAATGTTCTGATAAAGCTTGGCGGTGTATATGTAACCTTTGAGCCCGTTGATATCTCTGAAGGGGGTTTCTCGGTAGTAGCCTTTGACACCTCTCTCGTTTCTACGATGCTTGGCAAGACCCTTAACTTCAAGATATCGGGCAGAGAGGAGCTTTTGGGCGTAGCTGGCACTGCACGACTGGTGAGCATAGTGGAGGAGGGACAGGAGACAAAACTTGCCTTTGAGACGGACCTGGAGGACGCCTCCGTCACGAAGATAAGGCTCTACGTGATAAACACCATAAAGAGGCTGTTTAGTGCTTGACATTTTATGTGATTAGAATATAATTATATAGCCATATTATGATAAGCCATGTGGTTATTAGTCTTCCTGCTCGCGAGCTTTTTTACGGTTAAGGCTAAGGAGCTTACTTTGGATGAGAGCCTAAGGCTCGCTCTCGAGAACAGCCCTTTGATAAAGTCCGCCCAAAGAGAGTTAAGGGCTCAGGAGCTGGAGGTTAAAGCTATAAGGGGTGCCCTTCTTCCAAGGATGAGGCTGGAGGAAAACTTTACCAGAACGGACGTGCCAGCCTACGCCTTCATGAACAGGCTAAATCAGGAAAGGGTAGCCTCTCAAGACTTTGACCCTGCAAGACTAAACAACCCATCCTCCATAAATAACTTCGAGACAAAGCTCATCCTTGAAGTTCCTATCTGGCTTGGTGGTAAGGTTCAGTCCGCAAAAAAGATGGCAGAACAGGAATACAAGGCGGTAAGCCTTGAGGGGAAAAGAAGAGAGGAAGAGGTCATAAGGCAGGTCTACTATGCGTATGTAGATGCGGTGCTGGCAAAGGAGGTTATAAGGGTTTCTCAGCAGGCGGTGGAAGAGGCTAAGGAACACTACAGGCTTGCGGAGCGGATGCATGGGGTGGGTATAGCTTTGCTCTCCGAAGTCTTGAGAGCTCAGGTTTACTTATCAAAGGCGGAGGAAAACCTGGAAAGGGCAAAAAGAGACTACCAGATAGCAAAGAAGGGGCTTGAAGTGGCGATGGGCGTGTCTTTGGGTGAGTTTGAAGTGAGGGAACTCGGAGAGTGCCCCGAGGTAAAACTTGAGGGTATTAGAGAAAAGGCTACGAAGAGGAGAGATATAAGGGCAATGGAGGAAAGGTTAAAGACCCTTCAGGAAGCCTACCGCTTTACCCTGTCGGACAACCTGCCACAGGTCTCCGCCTTCGCTCAGTATTTTCTACATTCAAAGGACTACCCCTTGGGCTCCGATGGTAAGGGCTACATGGTTGGCTTATCACTTTCCTGGAGTTTCGACCTTGGGTTGACGACCCTGAGAAGAGCTGAGGCAAACCTGGAGAGAAGGGCGGGGCTTGAAGAGAGGATAAAACTCATGAAGGACATGGCAGTTTTTGAAGTGGAGCGGGCTCACTCGGAGTATAAAAAAGCCATGGCTATGTTGGTATCTGCGGAGAACAGGATAAGGGCAAGCAGGGAGGTTCTCAGGGTTATGGAACTCAGATATAAGAACGGACTTGCCCGGATGGTGGACATACTGGATGCTCAAACAGAATTGGACAAGGCAAGGTTAGAAAGGCTTCAGGCGGTAAACGCCTGTCATAAGGCTTACGTGGACCTTCTATTCAGTGCAGGCGTTACAGAGGAGGTAGGGCGATGAAAGGTTGGCTAAAATACCTGATATTTGCTCTCATCATCTTTGCTATGGTCCTCTGGTTGGGTGGCTTCCTAACCAAGAAGGAAAAACCCAGTGAGCTCTCAAGACAGGTAATAACCCTTCAGGGGTTAGAGACTGGTCTGGTGGAGAAAGTGGAGCAAATATCCTCGCCTTACGTGGGTCATGTGGTGGCGGACAAAAGAGTGGAAGTGGCTACAAGAGTCATGGGTAGGATTAAGGGGCTTTTTGTGAAGGAAGGTCAAAGCGTAAGGGCGGGGCAGGTGCTCCTAAGCATAGACGGAGAAGAGCTCCAGGCTCAGGTCTCCGCAATGGAACATCAGGTTACGCAGGCGGAGCAGGCTCTTAAGTCTGCGCTGGCAAACTACGAGATGGTCAAAAAGACCTTCAACAGGTATTCAAACCTTCTGAAAGAGGGTGCCATCACCCAGCAGGAGTTTGACCAGATAAGAGCTCAGTATGAATCCGCAAAGGCTCAGGTGGAGCAGGCAAGGGCGGGCATAAAGGTCGTCCAGAGCCAAAGGCAGGCGGTTGCCAGCGGTCTTAAATACACAAGCCTAACCTCACCTATAAACGGCGTTGTGGTTCAGAAAAACGCGGATGTGGGCGACCTTGCGGTGCCAGGGAGCCCCCTGCTGGTTGTAGAGGCATCCCCTTATATCTTTGAAGTCTTTCTGCCTGAGAGGCTGGCAGGCAAGGTAAAGGTGGGTGAAGAATACGAGGTTCATCTGCAAGCTCTCAGCAAAACTCTTAAGGGTAGGGTAAGAGAAGTTTCACCAGCGATTGACCCCGTCACTAAAACCTTTAGGGTAAAGCTCCAGCTTCAGGAGGTTGAGGGCATAAGGAGCGGTATGTATGGAAGCCTTCTCATACCGGAGAGGGTGGAGGTGCTTCTTGTGCCAGAGTCCGCAATATTTAAACGCTTTGACTTTACGGGGGTTTGGGTGGTAAAGCCCGACAACACCCTTGAGCTCAGGTTTGTGAAGTTGGGTGAAAGGAGAGGTGATAAGGTAGAAGTCCTATCGGGGCTTAGGGAAGGGGAAAGGATAGTCTTGCGCGGTGTGGAAAAAGCCTGTGAAGGCTGTAAGTTAGGAGGCTAATATGCAAGGCTTTGCTGGCAGGCTTGCCAATTACTTCATAGACTCAAAGCTTACACCCATACTCATACTGGTATCTCTTGCCCTTGGTCTCTTTGCGGTGGCTACCACGCCCAAGGAAGAGGAACCGCAGATAGTAGTTCCTATGATAGACATCATGATTTCCTACCCGGGTGCAACGCCAGAGGAAGTGGAGAGAAGAGTGGTTGCACCCCTTGAGAAGAAACTTTGGGAGCTCAAAGACATTGAATACATATACTCCGCCAGCATGGAGGGTATGGCAGTAGTCACCGCCCGCTTTTATGTGGGCACGAACCCGGTCAAGGCTCTGGTTGACCTTAACACCAAGATGCTCTCCGCCATGGACTTGGCACCTCCTGGCGTTAGTCTCCCACCCCTAATAAAGCCCAAGTCCATAGACGATGTGCCCATACTCACCCTAACACTTTGGGGCAAGAACTACGACCCTTATGCCCTTAGGCGTATGGCTGGGCTTTTGGAAAACGAGATAAAAAAGGTTCAGAATGTGGCAGACGTCTTCGCAGTAGGTGGTCAACCCAGACAGCTCAGAATAATCCTTGACCCCCAAAGGCTCTCCGCCTACAGGGTCTCACCCCTGCACATAGCCCAGCTGGTGCAAACCGCAAACGCTCAGGCTCTCAGCGGTAAAGTAGTGCAAGGTGACAGGGAATACGTGATAAGAACCGGCGAGTTTCTCAGGTCAAGAGAAGAGGTGGAAAGCATAGTGGTGGGCGTCTTTGGGGGCAAGCCCGTGTATCTGAAAGATGTGGCTACGGTCTTGGACGGTCCTTCTGAGGTAAGAGACTACGTGCTTATGGGCTTTGGACCAAAGCACGAAGAAAAGGGTATAAAGGATGTAAAGGCTGGCGAGCTATACCCCGCGGTCACCCTTGCAGTCTCCAAGAGGGTTGGCACTAACGCGGTTGAGGTCTCTCGCGAGGTTCTTGAGCTGGTAGAACACCTCAAGGGCAAGTCTCTTCCTAAGGACCTGAACATAACCATAACCAGAAACTACGGCGAGACCGCAAAGGAAAAGGCGGACACCCTCATAAAAAAGCTCCTAATAGCCACCTTTTCTGTCATACTCCTTATCGCCTTTGCCTTGGGCTTTAAAGAGGCTATAGTGGTAGGCATTGCAGTGCCTGTCACCCTTGCCATAGCCCTCTTCCTGAGTCAGGTCTTTGGCTTTACCCTCAACAGGGTTACCCTCTTTGCTCTTATCTTTGCCATAGGAATACTCGTGGACGACGCCATAGTGGTAGTGGAGAACGTCCATCGCTGGTTTGAGCTAAAGTTGGCAAAAACTCCACGAGAAGCCATCGTCAGAGCTACCGACGAAGTAGGAAACCCCACCATATTGGCAACCTTTACTGTCATAGCGGCGCTGATGCCCATGGCTTTTGTGACAGGTCTTATGGGTCCTTATATGAGACCCATACCCATAAACGCATCCGTTGCCATGTTCTTTTCCCTTCTGGTTGCCTTCATAATAACCCCTTGGGCAAGTTACCTCCTGCTTAGGAAACAATTTGACAAAGAGCACCAAAAGCAGGAGATAGACATAAAGGAAACTACCTTTTGGAAGCTATACTCGCGCCTTATGGTGCCCCTGCTTACCAGCAAACCCAAAAGGTATGCCTTCTACTTCTTTACCCTTGCCCTCATGGGTCTTTCTGTAGGACTTTTGGTGAGCAAGGCGGTTGTAGTAAAGATGTTACCCTACGACAACAAGAGCGAGCTCCAGATTGTAATAGACATGCCAGAGGGCACATCCTTAGAAAGAACCCTTGAGACCGCAAAAGCTATAGGAGACTACCTCTCAAGACAGTCTATCGTTACCGACTATCAAGTCTATGTAGGCACTTCCTCACCCTTTAACTTCAACGGACTTGTGAGACACTATTACCTAAGACAGGGCTCAAACCTCGCAGACATACAGATAAACCTTATAAACAAGGACAAAAGGCAAGAACAGTCCCACGACTTTGCCAAAAGGATAAGACCTGCGGTGCAAGAGATAGCCAGAAGGCACGGTGCCAAGTATGTGGCGGTAGTGGAGGTTCCACCTGGTCCACCCGTTCTTTCACCCATAGTGGCGGAGGTTTACGGTCCTGAGCTTCAAAGCCAGCAAGCCTTTGCAAGGGAGGTGCTGAAGGTCTTCAAAAAGTCAGAGAGCATCACCGACGAGGGCATCTACTTGGAAGACCCCGCACCCCTCCTCAGGTTGGTAGTAAAAGAGGACAGGGCTAAGACCGCAGGCATTTCCAAGCAGGAGCTGGTCCAAACCCTACAGGCGCTGCTGGGTGGCTATCAGGCAGGCATCATGCAAAACACGGATACGGAACACACGCCCATAATCATAAGGTTTGACCAGAAATACAGAACCCTTGACATCCTAAAAACGCTTCAACTACCCAGTAAGGATGGAAAGTCCCTGCCTTTGGCAGAGCTCGTAGAGCTCAAGGAAGACACCCTCGAACCCACCATCTACCGCAAGAACCTAAGGCGCGTGGTCTATGTGATAGGGGATGTGGCGGGTAGAGAGGAGGCACCTTTCTATGGTATTCTTGATGTGAGAAAGAGCATAAAGAGCCTTCCTAACGCTCACGGGCGGGTGGGCGAGCTGTGGATGTCCCTACCCGTGGTAGAAGACCGCATATACGTAAAGTGGGATGGGGAGATGCACATAACCCTTGAGGTCTTTAGAGATCTGGGTCTTGCCTTTGGCGTTGCCCTTTTTGTCATGTATGTGCTTATTCTCGGCTGGTTCAAGGACTTCCGAATACCCGGTATCATCATGGCACCCATACCCCTCACGCTGGTAGGTATAGTCCCCGGTCACCTTATCATGGGTGCCTTCTTTACCGCAACTTCCATGATAGGCTTTATCGCCCTTGCGGGCATTATCGTGAGAAATTCCATACTATTGGTGGACTTTGCGGAGGAAAGGATAAGGGAGGGCGTGCCACCCCATCTTGCGGTAGTGGAGGCGGGCGTAATAAGAACCAGACCCATACTGCTGACCGCAGTGGCGGTTATAGTGGGTGCCTTTGTGATAGTTTTTGACCCCATATTCAACGGTCTTGCCATATCTCTGATTTTTGGCACCATTGGCTCTACCACACTAACGCTGGTGCTCATACCGGTCATGTATTACGCCAGCAGGGTAAAGAAGACGCAGTCCCTGCCAACCCCAGAAGAGGTGCAAAAGGACATACTCAGATAACTATCTAATTAGCTAAAGCTCTATAAGGCTGTCGGTGGTGCCGAAGGGGTTTGAGACCATCTGGTCTGCCTCCGGTTCGTTCTCCCATATATGTCCATCGATGAGATACTTAAACCGGTAACACCGTCCGCTCCTAAGCTTCTTACTTATCCAGAAAGTGCCATCCTTTTTTCTCTTCATCGGCTCTGGTTCCCAGTTATTCCACTCACCTACCAGCTCCACTTTTTGAGCATCCTCCCTTTTTACATAAAAGCTCACCGTGCACAGGTTTTTCCCTTCCTGATAGGTTTTTGTTACCATGTTCCACCTCCTCCTTATATATGCTACCATATATTGGATGCATCTTAGTTTAGAGCTTAAGGAAGTAGAAGAGCTCGCCAGAGAATACAACCTTATTCCCTTATTTGCGGAGTTTATCGCCGATACGGAGACGCCCCTTTCCCTATATCTGAAGGTGAGAGAAGGATGGAGGTATAGCTTTCTCCTTGAAAGTGCGGAGGGGGGCAGTAAGTGGGGGAGGTATTCCTTCGTGGTGCTATCTTCTGGCTTTTTCTACGCATGGAAAAGGGGTATAGGTTATCTCTACAATCTGGGCAAGGTGAGCCTTTTTGAAGAGAAAGAGCCACTAAGACCCCTTGATGTGTTACTGAGTAGCTTTAAACCCTACTGCGACCCAAGGCTTCCAAGGTTCTGGGGAGGTCTGGTGGGTTATGTTGGCTACGACCTCGTGAAGTGCTACGAGCCAGTAGAGGACGCAAACCCAGACCCTCTCAGCCTTTTTGACCTCTTTATGGTTATGGGCGAAGTGGTTGTGATACACGACAACCTGAGCGGAAGCCTTAAGGTGATAGTGCCCTTGCACGTAGAAAGGGGCGTAGAGGAGGAATACAAAAGGGCAAGGAGGTTTATAGAGGAGACGGAGAAAAGGATTTTTAAGGGCGTGGTCTATCCCCTCCACTTTCCTCGCGTGGAGGCTAAGCTTGAGGACTGGCAGTCCAACTTCACCAAAGAGGAATTTATGGAGGTTGTCAGGAAGGCAAAGGAATACGTGGCACAGGGAGATGTGGTTCAGGTGGTCCTCTCTCAGAGATTTCAAAAAGCCTTCTCGGGAAAGCCTGAAGGTATATACAGGTCTCTGAGATACTTGAACCCTTCGCCCTACATGTATTACATGGATCTGGGGGACCTTAAGGTGATAGGCTCGTCTCCAGAGGTGCTGGTAAGGCTCGAAGAGGGAAAAGTTGAAACGAGACCCATAGCGGGCACGAGAAGGAGGGGCAGGACGGAGGAAGAAGACCTTATGCTGGAGAGAGAACTTCTGGGGGATGAGAAGGAAAGGGCGGAGCACCTCATGCTCGTGGACCTTGCGAGAAACGACGTGGGCAAGGTAAGCAAGACGGGGAGCGTTAGGGTGGAAGGCTTCATGAGGGTTGAAAGATACTCTCATGTGATGCACATAGTCAGCGATGTGGTTGGTGACCTCAAAGAGGGGCTCTCCGCATTGGACGTGCTCAAAGCCCTTTTCCCCGCAGGAACGGTCTCAGGTGCACCAAAGGTGAGGGCAATGCAGATAATAGAAGAGCTCGAAGGTCAAAGGCGCGGTATATACGCAGGTGCGGTAGGCTATATATCCTTTGAGGGCAACATGGACATGGCAATCGCCATAAGGACAGCTCTCGTGCTCGGAGACAGGGTCTTCCTGCAGGCGGGTGCGGGCGTGGTGGCGGACTCGGAGCCGGAGAAGGAATGGCTCGAGACGGTAAACAAGGCAAGGGCTCTTATGCAGGCTGTCCGCATGGCTGAATCAGTCAAGGAAGAGTGAAAGACCTTTCAGCCCAGCCCTTTTGAAAAGCTCCCGTTTTATCATCGCCTTGAAGAGCTCCTCCTCTTTTCTAAATACCTTGAACTTAGTCATGAGCTTTGCCCTCTCTTCCTTGTCCAAACCCTCCCAGAGAAAGGCAGCTATCCTTTTCTCTAAGCTCTGAAGGAACTCCTCCGCTTCTTTTGGGTCCTGGGGCTCGGTCTCTGTTAAGCTCGTCCCCAGTATTTCCTCAGCCCTTTTTAACCTCTCTCTGAACTTTTCTCTCCAGTCTTTAGAAGGAGAAGCTCTCTTTAAGTAGTGCTTGTTTAGCTTTTTTATCTCTCCAAAACTCATAGAGAGGGGTAGTTTTGACCTTTTCTCCGGAGGGTAGAAGAGAAAAAACTTTCTTATGCCTTCTCTTACCACTTCGAGAGGATACCCCTCTTCCTCAAGAAACTTTAAAAACCAGCTATCTCTTGGTGAAAGGAAAAAGTCACAACTTTTGAATTCAAGGACTAAATCTTTAAGCTCTCTGTAATAGCTCATGGCTTCTTCTCAAAACCTCACTATGGTCAAGGGGTGTTCTGAAACCTTCACCCGTGAAGTGGGTTCTCACCCCCTCAAACACCTCCAGAAACCTCTCCATCGGCGGGGGCTGTCCTATCCGCAGAGCCTTTCCTAAGGCGGATATGGTGTAGAAGCCAGTGGTCTGAAGTCCAGCCTCTTCCCTTATCCTTCTTAGTATCCTGAGGGTGTTCTCCGACACTTCAAGTCCATCCTTCCACCGCCACATGCTTTCGACCAGTTCCCTATCCCAGAGCTCGCCTAACCAGAGAGGTCCAGAGAGGAGTAGCCTGTTGTGACAGTGTGGACAGCTTGTTCTCAACCCCTCAAGGCTGACCCCTTCTCTGTAAAGACAGCGGTCACAGTAAAGGATAAAACCTATAGATTCTAAAAGAAGGTCAGCCCTTTTTGGTCCTACATCCTTTTGAAAAAAAACCCTGAAGTAATGTCTGTAAGAATAAGAGAACAGAGGCTTTAGGGAAAAGTCACTCTTTGCACCCTCCTCCACCACCTTTTTTATGAGTATCCTTAAGCCCACTTCGTGGTAGAACTCTGCGGAGAGGAGGGGTCTTGAGCCATACCTCCTAAGGCAGGTGGAAGGGTAGGTGCCAGAAAGCACCGAGGTGTCCGTGGCGGTCACTGCCAGCACCCCATGTCTGGCTAAGGGCAGTATACCGCTCTCAAGAAAGGGGACGGGTGAGCCAAAGGGGTCTATGTCCACGTAGTGGAGGTTCCTTAGCTTTCTTAGAAGAACGCAGGCATCTTCTTGATAGACCTCCACCTTGTCTCTTAAACCGTGCCTTTCCACAAGCTCCTTGAAGAAGTCCACCGCCCTGTGGTTTATGTCGTTGTAAATCGCCCTCTCCACCTTCTGCGTCTCAAGGAGCATCCTTATAAGTCTTACACCGCTGGCACCCATAGGGTCGCAGACCTTAAGCCTTTCAAAGGGAAGAGAAAGAAGGAGAAGAAGGCTCATATCTCTGTTCTCTCTCATCTGAGGATTGTAGAAAACTTCCATCTGTGAGGAAACCACAGAGGGAAGGGAAAGCTCAAGGTATACCTTACCCTCCTTTATCATGAAAGCCTGTAGCCCTTGACCGTATCCACAAGAAGTTTTACTTTTGATAGTTCCATGTCGGGCATAAGCCCGTGTCCCAGGTTGAATATGTAACGGGTTTTTCTTGGAATGCATCTTAAAAACCCCTGCACCCTTTCCACGATGGTGTCCTCTCCACAGTAGAGCACCGCAGGGTCAAGGTTTCCCTGAAAGACCTTTCCGCTTTCCCTCATGGCGGTATAGAGGTCCACCGTCCAGTCCAAAGAAAGGGCATCCATCCGCAAGCTTTCAAGAGCTCTAAGAAAGGAGCCAGAACCTCTGAAAAAGTATAGGATGGGCGTTGTTGGGGAGAACTTTTTTAGCTCTTCAAAGAGCACCCTCAGGTAGGTCTGCGCGTATTCCTCAAAGTCCTCATAGGGCATATGCATAGCCCAGCTGTCAAAAACCTGAATTAGGTCTGCACCAGCCCTTATCTGACCCTTGAGGTATTCCAGCAGGTTATCCACCAGCAGGGACATAAGCACTCTGTAGTTTTCACCCCCCTCCCACATAAATCTCTTTGTTTTCTTAAAGTCCTTGCTCGAACCTCTTTCTTTCATGTAAGCCATAAGGGTGAAGGGTGCACCGCAGAAGCCTATAACTGGCACCCCTCTCAGCTGAGCCTTTACACCCCTTATTATCTCCCCCACAAACTCTACGCTGGAAAAATCTATCTTCCTTAGGTCTTTCACATCACCCCCCCAGCTTAATCTCGGACCCTCACCCTCGGTAAACTCCACATCCACACCCATGGGCTCGAGGGGGACCAGTATGTCCGAGAAGATTATCACAGCGTCCACGTCCAAAAGTTCTAAGGGTAAGAGGCTCGCCCTGACCGCGAGCTCCACGTTCTTGCAAAAGCTTAGAAAGTCCCTCTCCTTTTCTCTTAACTCTCTATACTGAGGCATATACCTGCCTGCCTGACGCATAAGCCAAACAGGAAACCGGTCTATTTTTTCTCCTCTAAGACTATCAAGAAGTAGCATGGCTATAGTATATACTGGTTACGAGACCTCAGCACCCTCAAGAATGTTTTCACATCCGCAGGTTCTATCCTCTGGAAGTAGCTTCAAAAACTGTGCTATAACCTTTCCCACATCTTGCTCCTTTTGTTTCATAAGATTTATAACCTCCTCGCTGGTAAGTCTGTAGCCCGCTATACCTGCAGCTGGGTTAGCCACAAGACACAAACTCACGTAACACATGGTGAGCTCCCGCGCAAGGACTACCTCTGGATATCCCGTCATGCCCACCACATCACCACCCAGCCTTTCTATCATCTTTATCTCCGCTGGGGTCTCAAATCTGGGACCCTCAGTGCAGACATAAGTGCCGGAGGTATGATAGGGAAGCTTCATCTCCTCAAGGACTTCAATGAGAACCCCCCTCATGTGGGGACAGTAGAGCTGGCTTGCGTCTACATGAACCACCTTACCCTCCTTTAAAAGCCTTGACACCTTGTCCTCACCCTCCACAGGAAGGGAGAATTTGCCCTCGTAAAAGGTATCTTTCCTGTTCTTTGTAAGGTCTATGAGGTCGTCCACCACCACAAAGTCTCCTGCGTTGAACCTTTTGTTTACCGCACCCACTGCGGAGACCGCAAACACCCTCTTTACGCCCAATTCTTTGAAAGCCCACAGGTTTGCCCTGTAGGGGACAAGATGGGGAGGGTAAAGATGTCCCTCTCCGTGCCTTGATATAAAGAAAAGCTTCTTACCCTCGCTCTGGGCCACGAGTATGTCTGAGGAAGGCTCGCCAAAGGGCGTCCTTATACTTAGCCTTTCAAGGACCTCAAACCCTTCCAATCTGTATATACCACTACCGCCTATTACGCCTATCATAGCTCTCTTGAGGGGCAAAGGTCATACAGGGGACATTCTTGATGTTTTGGCTTCTGGGCGGTGCATACATACCTACCAAGGAGTATGAGAAGGTTGGAAAACTTGCCCCAGAGCTCTTTCGGGACCACCCTCATAAGGTCCTGCTCTATCTTCTCTGGCTTGTCTTCCTCCGTAAGCCCCAGCCTTTGGCTGACCCTTGCCACATGAGTGTCCACCGCAATACCCTCGTTCTTGCCAAAGGCGTTGTAAAGTATGATATTGGCGCTCTTCCTGCCCACGCCAGGAAGGCTGGTCAAACCTTCCATCGTATCTGGCACCTTACCGCCAAACTCTTCCATTATCCTTTGACAGGCAGACTTTATAAACTTTGCCTTGTTTCTGTAGTAGTTTACCGAGCTTATGTCCTTTTCGAGCTCTTCAAGGGAAACCCTCAAATAGTCCTCACAGTCCTTGTATTTTTTGAAGAGCACCTCTGTTAACTGGTTTACCTTTTTGTCGGTGGTCTGGGCGGACAGGACCACTGCCACCAGAAGCTCAAGGGGGTTGGAAAAGTTAAGCTCAAGCCTATCGGGAAAGAGCTTCTCGAGCCTTGAAACTATTTCTTGAACCTTATCGTCCATGGGGTATTAAAATTATAACACATGGGGTGGGAAGTATACCTAATTCTTGGACTTGCGGTTATATTCCTCATATCTGGTGTTCTCTTCGGTGACAACCCTCTCTTTAGGAGGCTTGCAGTTCTTTATTCCCTATCCTTACTCCTTATATCCACCAGCTACCTTTTCCATGAGCATCCCTCTACTTTAAGCAGTCTTCTTAGCCTGTCAGGATACCTTATGTTCCTACCCGTGTTTTACATAAACTACAGGCTGGTGAAATCCTACAGAAAATCTGTGGATAGGATGTATATTGACCCTCTCAGTGGTGTTTACAACAGGCTATTCCTTGAGGAGGTCCTGAGCCCCATAGTGCTGGACTACCAAAGGCTTAACAACAAATATGCGGTGCTCTTCGTGGATGTGGACGACCTAAAGCAGATTAACGACAACTTCGGGCATGGCATGGGAGACAGGCTTTTGGCAGAGGTGGGAAAACTTCTAAAAAGTTCTCTAAGAGCGGGTAAGGATTTTGTGGTCAGATACGGCGGGGATGAGTTTATCATAGTAGCGGAAGTTAACACTTGTGCCAACACTTTGAATATGTTGCAGAGGATAGAAAGTGAGGTCTCTGCAGTCCAGTCCTCTCTGGGCATTCCTATATCCTTGTCCGTAGGTTTTGCCTGCTATCCGGAGGATGGTAAGGATTTTAAACAGCTTATCAAGCTGGCGGATGAAAGGATGTATAATGTAAAGAGCAGGAATAAAAAGCCAGAAAAATGTATCTGATATACACTGAAGAACACGGAGACTTAATACTTAGGAGCCTGAAGGATGCGGGGTTGTCACCAAAGACTATAGGGAAATTACTTCTCGTGGATGGTAGCAAGAGCCAGCTTTTAGAAGCCATCAGTCAACTGCCCCAGGAAGTGCTTAAAAGGCTGAAAATATCCCCAGCTTCGGAGGAGGACTTTAAAAAACCACATAGATTGTTGGAGATAGGTTTCAAGTCGGTGGATGCGGAGACGTTCGTAGAGAACAGCATGTTTGAGAACCTTATGAAGGTTGTGGGGAATGTAGAAACCTATTTCCATGCCATAGTGAACGCAAAGACGGGTAAGATTTTCGGCTTTGAAGCTCTGTGCAGGGCGCAGGTGCCAGTTTACAAACTTTTCAAGATTAGCGATAGGGTAGCGATGATTACCGACTACTTTTGTAGAGAAAAGGCTCTTTTAGAATACGGCTCAAGGTTTAGTCAGGTCCATCACCTCTTCCTTAACATGCACCCTAAGTTTTTTAACGACCCTCTGGAACATGTTGGGGAGCTTGAAGCAAGTTTTCAGCTGAAGGGTATAGCACCCCACATGGTGGTGCTTGAGATTAACGAGTACGAAGGTATGAACCTCAACGCCCTTAAGATGATAAGGGAATTTTTAAAAAATACGGGCATAAAGATGGCTCTTGACGATGTGGGCGCTGGCTACGCAGGCCTTTATCAGCTGGTGGAAATAAGCCCGGACATTGCCAAGTTTGACATGGAGCTAATTAGAAATGTCCACGAAAACACCATGAAAGGAATCATTTTGAAAAAGCTCGTGGAAGCCTGCAAGGATTCTGGCATAATAACGCTGGCGGAGGGTGTGGAAAAGAGAGAAGAACTTGACTTTCTTTTGAATATAGGTGTAGAGCTCTTCCAGGGTTTTATATTCGCCAAACCCGACCCCTATCCAAACATAAAGGAGATAGAGAAAAGGGCTTATAATTTACTTGGTATCAAGTAAAGCAGGAGGTGCAACATGAAAACCCTCGCCTACGGTCTACCCAAGCTGGGAGAAAGGAGAGAATTCAAGGTTCTTCTGGAAGACTTTTGGAAGGGTAGGATATCGGAGAAGGACTTAATAGAGGGCATGAACTCTTTGAAAGATTGGATGGCAAACCTCTACAGCAGGCATGTGGACCTCTTCCCTTCTGGTGAGCTTTCTTACTACGATTTTATGTTGGACATGGCGGTAACTCTGGGAGCTATCCCAGGAAGGTTTGGCACATACAAGGGCTTGGAGAGCTACTTCCAGATGGCAAGGGGCGCTCAGGCTTTGGAAATGACCAAATACTTCAACACTAACTATCACTACCTTGTGCCTGAGCTGGAAGGAAAAGAATTCAAGCTCTTCAAAAACATACCACTCGAGGAGTATAATTACCTCAAAGAGAGGGGTTATGAAGCACTTCCAAAACTCGTAGCACCTTACACCTTCTTGAAACTTTCCAAGGTCTTGAAAAGGTCTGGACTTTCGGAGCTACCACTCTATGAGCTTTCAAATATTGAACATCAAGCTGACATGGAAGAATACCTAAACGCGGTCTTTCCCGCGTATGAAGAGCTGTTAAAAAGCCTGAGAAGCGCTGGAGCTAATGCGGTGCTGATGGAAGACCCAGCTCTATGCCTTGAGATGGAAGATTGGGAGTGGGATTTGGTGCAGGAAACTTATAGCTGTCTTAGCAAACATCTGGAGGTATATGTGTTGACCTATTACGACAGCGTGTCTAACTACAGAAGGTTCGTGGAGCTCCCGGTAAGAGCCCTTGGTCTAGACTTTGTTTCCAACGATGAAAACCTCCGTAACCTTAGAGAGTATGGTTTTCCAAAGGAAAAGAGCCTTATAGCTGGGGTGATAAACGGTAGGAACGTGTGGAAGACAAACCTCAAAGAGAAGCTTCTCCTTGCGGAAGAGCTCTCAAAACACACGGATGAGCTCATCCTATCTAACTCCTGCCCCCTTTTCCACTTGCCAGTAAGCACCAAACCAGAGGACCAGCTCCCCGAAGGTCTAAAGGAGAGATTGTCCTTTGCAGAGGAAAAGCTTCAGGAGCTTAGGACTCTAAAGCTCGCCCTTGAGGGTGAGAGCGATGCCCTTAAGGAAGTGGAGCTATCCGAGACATTGACGAGCAAGCCCTTTGGCGTAAAAGAAGAGGTGAGAAGGACAATAGCCTCTCTCACGCCTGCAGACTTCAACAGGGAAGTGCCCTACGCTGAAAGGATAAGGCTTCAACAGGAAGCCCTTAACCTTCCCCCACTACCTACAACCACCATAGGCTCTTTCCCGCAGACGGAGGAGGTAAGAAAGAAAAGAACAGCCTACAGCTCGGGCAAGATTTCCTCTGAGGAATACGAAGAGTTTATAAGGAGTCAGATAGAACACGTGATAAGGGTT
>JANWWH010000012.1 GCA_025056375.1 Aquificaceae bacterium | reverse complement strand
AGTTAAGGTGGGCGTATATGAGCCTCATGTATCCTCTACGGAGGAGCTCTCTTAGCACCTCCTCGGGGAGCTCCGCAAGTTTCCTCTCGTCCACCATGTTAAAGGAGACTTCTACACCCCCGTAGTTAATCCTTCCGCCCACCACAAGCTCAAGGTCAAAAAGAAGATTGATAAACTCCTCCGTCCGTGCCTTTTCCTCTTCAAGCCTAAGAGAGTAGGCATAAAAGTCTCTCTCAAAGTAAGAGTTTATAAACTCTCCTTCCCAGAGGAGCTCCCCCTCCTTCTCTGAAAAGCCGGGGCAGGTAAGGTCCAGAGCCAAGTAACCACCTTTTATAAAAAAGGGATACTGCCTGCAGGTATAGGGCTTTTCGCTTCCAAGAAGACAACCCACGCCATCCTTCAGGTAAATACATCCCTTGCCCTCCTCTTTTAACCTAAAGTAAGCACAGAGGAGCTTTTGCTCTTTTCCTTCCTCGTCCACCTCAAGGTTTATGACCACAGGAAAGTGTCTGGAAAGGCTTTCTACTTCCTCAAGCACGACGAAGGTTCTGTCTGGAACAAGACAACAACTCTGAGAACAAGAAGCTTCAAGGCACTTCCATCTTAGGTTTCTGTGCTTTTCTGGGTCAAGCAGTTCCACCTTTAAAAAGAGCATGGCATTGTTTATAACACAAAAAACATAACTCAAGTCTGACTAAGTAACACTCTCAAGCCCTCCCCCTCTTCCACCTTTCCTATTATCCACAGTTCTAACCCCAGCTCTTTTGCTCTCTTTTCTACCTCAGGCTTTTTTTCCTCAGGAAAGGTAAAGAGAAGACCACCAGAGGTGACGGGGTCAGAGAGGAGGAGGAGTTGCCAAAAGTCCAACCCCTCGTTCTTAAGGCTTCCTTTCACAAAGTTATAGTTATCCACTGCACCCTTTGGATAGATTTTCTCCTTCACGAGTAAAACCGACTCTTCGTATACGGGCACTGAAGAAAACTCTATTGCCAGTCTTACGCCTGACTTTCTGGCTATGTTGTAGGCGTGTCCCAAAAGACCGAAGCCCGTCACATCGGTGCAGGAGCTGGCAAACTCAAGGGCAAGTTCTGAGGCTCTGTTGTTGAGCTTTAACATGTTTTCAACGGCATGTGGTATGTCTCTCTCGGAGAGCTTGCCTTCTTTTATTGCCTTTGTTAAAATGCCTACGCCTACAGGCTTTGTAAGGGCAAGGAGCTCTCCAAGCTGTGCGCCTTTCTGCGTTAGGTATCTACCCCTTTCACACACGCCCGTAACCGTAAGACCAAACTTTGGTTCTTTGTCATCTACCGTATGACCCCCAAGAAGGACAGTTTCTGCTTCTCTTAGCTTGTCCACGCAACCCCGCATCACCTCCTGTAAGACCTCCACCTCAAGGTCGCAGTTGTTGAAGCCCACCACAGCAAGGGCATTAAGGGGTTTGCAACCCATAGCATATACATCGCTCAGAGAGTTAGCAGTGGAGATAGCACCCCAAAGGTAAGGGTCGTTGAGAACAGGTGTTATGAAATCCACCGTATGAACAAAAACATGACCTCCAAAGGTGTAGACTCCTGCATCGTCGCCCACACCCAAGAGGGTGTTTTCGTCCACGTAGAGCTCGAGCCCTTCTATTAGCTTTTCCAGGTCGCCCGGACCCAGCTTACTGGCTCATCCTGAGGCACGCACAAGCTTCAAAAGTTCCATGTATATAGTATAAAGAGGAAGCCTCACCGCTCTCTATCTCATCCGTATAGCATTATCTCATCAGGTATGTTGGACAAAACGCTTTGTGGTATCATATACTAAACCTAAAAAGGAGGTGTGTGCTATGCCAGTGTATGTGATGCTAACGACCCTGACGGACGAAGGTATGAAAACCCTCAAGCAAAAGCCCGAGAGGATAAAGGAAGTGGACAAGGAAGTTATGGAACGCTTTGGCGTAAAGATAATAGCCCAGTATGCGGTAATGGGACCCTACGACTTTATTAACATCCTTGAAGCACCGGACAACGACACCATAGTGAAGATGGCAGTAGAGCTGGGTTCGAGGGGCACCATAAGAACCCTTACCATGCCCGCTCTTGATGTGGAACAGCTGGTTAATGACCTTAAAGAGCTTGGCTGATTTATGCCCCCAGCCCTAAGAGCCTTTCTCGAGATAACTACGAGGCACACAGACCTCAGGTGGGCAAAGACAAGAGACGACCTCATAAGCAGGACTATAAAAGCTCTTAGGGCTTTTAAGGAGGGTAAGAGCCTAGAGGAGGTAAGGGGAAAGAAGGAGCTCGCCTTTGAAATAGAGGACAGTCTCGAACCTATCTATAACTTTGCAAGGTTACACCCCGAGGAAGTAGAAAGGCTCATAAGCCTTCTGAGCATGTTTCTAAAATCACCCGCACCCTGTAAAATAAGGCTTATAAACTTTGCGGAGGCTTTGCTTGAGGATAGGAGAACTTCTCAAACAGGGACAGTTTAGCATATCCTTTGAGTTCTTTCCTCCAAAGACCGCAGAAGGAGAAGAGGAGCTTTTCCAAACCATATACAGCCTTCAGGAGCTGGCACCTGCCTTCGTCTCCGTCACTTACGGCGCAGGGGGGAGCACGAGAGAGCGGACTAAGAGGGTGGTAAAGAGGATACACGAAGAGACAAAGCTAACCACCATGGCACACCTGACCTGTATAGCCCACACCAAAGAGGAGCTCTTTAACATCCTGAAAGAATACAGAGAAATAGGAATAGAAAACATACTCGCCCTAAGGGGGGACAAACCCACGGGAGACTTTAGCCCACCTCAAGAAGCCTGCACCTACGCCTACCAGCTGGTAAGCTTCATAAGGGAACACTTTGGAGGCTGGTTCTCCGTAGGCGTTGCCTCTTACCCAGAGGGTCATCCTGAGTCACCCAACATGGACTGGGAGGTGAAGTATTTCAAGAAGAAGGTGGAGGCGGGTGCGGACTTTTCCATAACCCAGATGTTTTTTGACAACCGCTACTACTACGAGTTTGTGGAACTCTGCCAGAGGGCAGGAATAGACGTACCCATAATCCCGGGCATAATGCCGATTACCAACTTCCGACAGGTGCAGAAGTTTGCCAGCATGTGCGGTGCGGACATACCTCAAAGCCTCATAGAAAGGCTTGAGCCTTACGCGGACAATCCGGAGGAAACTCTGAAAATAGGTGTGGACTTTGCGATAGGTCAATGTCTTGACCTGATGGAGAAGGGTGTGCCCGGTCTTCACTTCTACACCCTAAACAAGTCGAGGGCTACCCTTATGGTATACGAAGGCATAAAGAGTGCGATAAGGTTATGAAGGTAAGGGTTGTTTACAGAGGACAGGTAAAGGAACTCCACTTTGAAGGAGAAAGGGTGAGGGTGATGGATGTGTTGAAGGTTATGGGGCTCTCTAAGGAATACGCCTTTGTGGTAAGGGGTGAGGAGATTCTGGAAGAGCGCGAGTTCCTGAGGGACGGAGAAGAGTTAAGAGTTGTGAATGCCATATCGGGTGGCAGAGGCTATTTTTAAAAGATTATGAAAAAGTGTTACAAGTGCGGGCTAAAGGGGGTGGTTTACCTACCACAATACAGGATAGCCTTCTGCAAGGAGCATTACCTTGAGTGGTATTCAAGGAGAGTGGAGGAAACCATAAAAGAGTTCCATATGTTCACGAGGGAAAGCAGGGTGCTGGTGGCTGTCTCGGGGGGCAAAGATAGTCTATCTCTGTGGGATGTCCTTTACAGGCTTGGCTACAAGGCGGACGGCTTATACATAGACTTGGGTATAGGAGAATACTCGGAGAGGTCCAGAATAGTCTGCGAGAGGTTTGCCCAGACAAGGGGCTTGGAGCTCCATGTCCTCTCCTTAGGTGAAGCCATAGCCACCATACCGGAGATAAAGAGGCTGGAAAAAAGACCCCCTTGCTCCTTTTGTGGTCAGCTCAAAAGGTATTACATGAACAGGTTTGCAAAGGAAAAGGGCTACAGCATTTTGGCTACAGGACACAACTTGGATGACGAAAGCGCAACCCTTTTTTCCAACCTCCTTGCGTGGAACATGGACTATCTGGCAAGACAGTTTCCCTTGCTTCCTGAGGGCAAGGGTTTTGTGCGGAGGGTAAAACCTCTTTTCAAGCTCAGTGAGAAGGAAAATGCCCTCTACGCCTTTCTTGGTGGAATAGAGTATGTGGAAGAGGAGTGTCCCTTTGCGGAGGGTGCAAGTTCCATAGGGTATAAAAAGGTTCTCTCTCAACTTGAGGAAGAAAGTCCGGGCACCAAGCTTAGGTTTTACATGGACTTTCTCCGGAGGCTTCACCCCTTGCTCAAAGCTCAGGAGGTGGAGCTTAGACACTGCAGTATTTGCGGTGAGCCGACTACGGGAGAGGTATGTTCTCTGTGCAGGTTAAGAGAAAGGCTCAGTTCAAAGACTTTGTCATCCTCACCCAGTAGTTAAACCTGTCCCTTTCCTCAAAGCCCAGCTTCCTGTAGAAGTCAAAAGCCGCCCTGTTCTCGTCCCCTACCCAGAGCTCCGCCCTATCCAAGTTCCTGTCTTTGAAATACTCAAGAGCCTTTTCCACGAGAGCCTTGCCTATACCCCTTCTCCTGTATTCTGGCAAAACCACCAGCTCGTGGATGGCGCCTACCACCTTGCCCTCCCTCTTACTGAACCAGTTACCGTCGCTGGCGAGGAATCCGACAACCCGCCCTTCTTCTTCTGCAAGCCATATACCCGCCACGTCTCTTCTGAAAAGCCAGTTCAGATAAGCCTGTGCATCCTCAGGATGGGTATAAGAGTACTCCTCAAGTCCTTTGTAACCTTGCAGGTAAACTTCAAGTAGCTCTTTTATGTCCCTCTCCTCAGCCCTGCGAAGTTTCATGGTCTTATAACCTTAGCCTCCTCCGGCACCCTTACCCTAAAAAGCCCCTCCGAGGGCGTAAAGTTAGAGCTAACGTTCAAAAACTCTATGGTGGTAACTATGCCCTCTCTCTCTTCCACCTTTAGGCTTCTTATGTCCCCCCTTTGTGAGGTTTCAACAAATAGCCTCAGGAAGTAGTCGTCCTTTACCTTTGGTTTGAAGATAAAAACCTTACCCTTCGGGTTTTCCATCTCACCTATAAGCTCAAACACTTCGGAGAAAGGTCTTGATATGAGGAAGAGGGCTTCCACCACTGGCGAGCTGTTTTTTTCTAAACGCTCCACATAGGCGGTCTTATCCCTGGGCGAATAAACCATAACCTGATAACCGTCGGAGACTATAAGGGTCCTTTCTGGCTGTTCGTATTCTACTCTAAACCTGCCACCCTTTTGGGCGTAGAAGACGCCCTTTGATACTTCTGGTTTTGACTGCCAGGGGTATTGAACACGCTGGAGAAAAGCCACCTTGAGGGTTCTTATCTCCTCCAGCCTTCTTTGAAACTCCTCAAAGGTTTGAGAAAAGACTGGAAAAAACCAGAGAAAGAAGAGAAGTAAGAACTTCATAGTCTGTGAAACCTCCTCAGGAAAGATAATATAACCTCATACCATAGGACCACGTGGTCCCAGCTTATGGCTTCGTAGTTGTCGTATAGTGTATGGGTAATTGTGAGAGGGTGTGAGCTAAGGAAAAGTGTCTGGACGCCCCTTTCCTTAAAAGGCATATGGTCACCTTCTCTTTCTTTTGCCTTGCGGAAGTCTATTTTTACTTTTAGGTCTTCCACATGTTTGTAGAAGAGCTCATTTATTCTCTCGCCGTTGTATCCCTTCGCATCCTCGTATATCACGCAGGGGTTGTGCCAGCCAATACCTTCAAGGTTTATACAGTAAAAAACATGCTTAAGTCCTCTGCTTACATGAAACCGGGCACCTTCAAAACCCAGCTCCCTTCCGTCAGTTATCAGGAAACGAAGCTTGTAAGGCGCGTTATACCTTCCCCTTAGCTCCTCATAGATGAAAAGGAGTAAAAGAAAACCCACACCGCTGTTCACGGCTCCGTAAACCTTCTGGACGGTGTCCATGTGAGCAAGGAGGTAGATTATGGGTCCTCTGCCTATCTCCATGAGCAGGTTTGTGCCTTCTAAGGTCTTTTCCGAAGACCGGACGGAGAGCTTGACCTTAAAGTCCGCTACCTTTCTCAGGTCATCCCTGTCTATGCTCAACACAGGTATGGAAAGCCCCATGTAGCTTCCGTAAACATACCCATTAGCTTTGTAATCACCCCTGTAGTTTACTATGGCAACCGCCCCCTTCCTCTGAGCCTCGAGAGCTTTTTCTCCGTTAAGGTCTGGTATCAGGGCTATGTCACCCTCTATGTAGTCTTCTTTAACATACCCCTCTGTTTCTGTGTCTTTGCTTCCTATGTAGGCGACCGCTCTTACCTTTTCTTCACCTACCTTCATCCAAGCCTCCGTGGGTATAAATCTGTTTACTCTGAAGGTTTCTTTCTGATAGTTGGAGGATATGTATTCAAGGGAGGATTCTAAGAGCCTGCGTGCCCTTCTATGTCCCTCGGTGCCTGTCAGCCTGTTGTAGCTAAGGACTTTGTAGGCGAACTCTTTAAAAAACTCCAGCCTATCACCTTTCATAAACGGGCGTAAGCCAACCCATGTATCTGTCTATCATACCCCTGACCGCACGAAAGTAAAGTTCCTGGAGCTCCTTTGTAATTTGCCCCACATCACCCTTCCCCACCTTTCTGTTATCCACCTCCACCACTGGGGTTATCTCCGCTGCTGTCCCTGTCATAAAGACTTCCTCCGCCACGTAGAGCTCACTGCGCGCCACCGGTCTCTCTTCCACTTCCATTAAGAGTTCGTTTTTCAGCAGTTTCTTTACTGCGCTTCTGGTTATACCCTCCAGTATGTGCTCCGAGTAAGAAGGCGTTATAACCCTGCCCTCTCTTACGAGAAAGATGTTCTCACCCGAACCCTCCGCCACAAAGCCATGCTGGTTTAACAGTATAGCTTCGTCGTATCCAGACATAAGAGCCTCAGTTTTGGCAAGGGCACTGTTTACATAAGCACCTGCCACCTTCCACCTTGAGGGTATGGAATTATCCTCGTTCCTCCTCCAAGAGGAAACCTTTGCCCTTATACCCTTTGATGTATCCAGATACCTGCCAAAGTTGTAAGTGTATATAGCTAATTCAGGGGTATAGTCTATGAGCTTTGGTGTGAGTTTCAGGTCTTTGAAGTAAGCTATAGGTCTTATGTATACATCTTCTCTGAGCTGGTTCCTCCTGAGCAGTTCCACAGTTATGTTCACCAATTCCTCTACGCTGTATTGGAGTTCCATAAACATAGCCTTGCAGTTCTTTATCAGTCTTTGGTAGTGCTCTCTGGCAAAGAGTATGTATAACTGCTCGTGCTCTTCGTTCCAGTATGCCCTTATACCCTCAAAGACTGCAGTGCCGTAATGAAAGGAGTTGGTCTTTATATTTATGTTGGCTTCCTCTGCGGGCACATATTTTCCTTCAAAGAATGCATATTCCATGTGAGGAAATTATAGCAAAATTTTGCTGTGTCCAAAAATGCTCTTTGATGCTTGATATTCAACTTCTTCATTTTGGCTTGAAGTTCATAAGCTTTAAGCTATATTTTTATCTTCGCTGGAGGAAGGTATGCAAAGGTTCATGCTAAAGTCCAAGGTGCACAGGGTAAGGGTAACGGGTTCGGAGCTCCACTACGAGGGCAGTCTTTCTTTAGATGTGGCTCTGATGGAGGCCGCAGACCTTTTACCCTTTGAGAAGATAGAAGTTTACAATGTGAGCAACGGTGCTCGTTTTTCAACCTATGTTATACCCGCGCCGAGATATTCTGGAGAGGTAAGGCTAAACGGCGCAGCCGCAAGGCTTGGTGCTGCAGGGGATATCATCATCATAGCCTCCTACGCTCTTTATGGCGAAAGAGAGTTGGAGGAATACAGACCTTACTTAGTATATGTGGATGAGTATAATCAGATAAGGGAAGTAAGGAGAGATATGGTAATAGAAGGTGTAGGAAGCACCTATGATTGGTAAGGTCTTCCGCATCTTTAGGGAAAGGGGAGGTGTGCTCAGAGCTCTTGACCTCTGGGAATGGTATGAAGCCCTTAGCCCCAAAGACCAGAAAAGGGTCAAGTATTACTTCTCTTTGAAAAGTATAAAGGACATGCGTTTCCCCTTCAGGGCAAAGCACTTTGAAAACGGTGAGGTCAATAACCCTGGCTACACACGAGCCACTCTTTTGGGAACCCTTGCCCAAACAGCCCTCCTTGAGGGCAAGTATGAAGATGCGGAGTGGCTATACCACAGAGCCCTTGAGTTTGCGGAAGACCCCTACGAAAAACACCTCATCCTTAATGACCTCCTCATGCTCTATCAAAAGCTCAGAGACTTTGACAGTATGGAAAGATATGCCCTCATAGATTTACAGCTCTTTGAGGATTATAAGGATAAGCTAAGAGATAGGATGGGTGGTAGCCTACCCCAGCTCAACTCTTATGAGCTTCTGATATACATCCTTGAAAGGAAGGGTGAGAAGACGAAAGCCCTGGAACTCCTTGAGAAGTTTCACAAAGAAGGTGTTCCCCACCCCTTTTACCAAGAGGTCAGGGAAAGACTTAAGGCATGAAATACCACGGGCTTTTGAGGAAGGTGGTCAGCCTCCAAAGAAGCAAGAGACTTATACCTAAGGGTTCCAGAATCTTGGTTGCCTTCTCCGGTGGTGTGGACTCGGTAGCTCTTAGTCTTGCCCTGCTGGAACTAAGAGATTTTCTGAAATTAGAAAGGCTTGCTCTTGCACATGTAAACCACTGCATAAGGGGAGAAGAGGCGGACAGGGACGAGAGCTTCTGCAGGGATTTTGCAAGAAATAAGTGTCTTGAAATATTCGTGGAAAGGCTCAACCTGAACCCAGAGAGTTCAAACCTTGAGGCAAGGGCAAGAGAGCTTAGATACGAAGCCCTTGAGAAGATAAGAGAGAAAGAAGGCTTTGACCTCATAGCCACCGCCCACCATCTGAAGGACCTCGTGGAGACGGTCCTTCTCTGGCTGGTAAGGGGTTCGGGCAGAGAAGGGCTCTTGGGTTTTGGAGAGAAGGAGGGTAGAGTGGTAAGACCTCTCTATCTGGTAAAGAGGGAAGAGATAGAGGACTTCGTAAGGTCAAAGGGGGAGGTTTGGGTAGAGGACTCTACCAACTACGACCTGAGTATACCCAGAAATCTTATAAGACACAGAGTAATTCCTGAGCTGAAGAAGATAAACCCAAGGCTTGAGGACAGCTTTCTGAGGCTCATAGACATACTCCGCGAGGAAGAGAACCTCCTGCGAGCTATGACGCAGAAAGCCACAGAGGAAGTTCGCAGTGAGAAAGGCATAGACAGAAGAGCCTTCATGAGACTTCCAAAGGCTATACAGCGGAGGGTTTTATACAGCCTCTACGGTCTTAGAAGCTTAAAGGACATAGAAGATACCATAAGGAGCATAAAGAAGGGTTCATAGTAACCTATACTTGAAAAGCTCAGGTGCTTGATTATTATTAAATCTCTAAGTGTGGAGGTAAAAAATGCACTGGATGAAAAGTCTTTTTATATGGGTCGTGCTTTTGGGCTTTATGGTTCTCGCCTTCAACCTTTTTGAAGGCAATAGAAGTAGTTCCTCGGTGAGAACACCGGTAAACACAATCTTGGAGCTTGCGGACGAGGGCAAGCTGAAAGAGGCTAAGGTTAAAGACAACATACTTACGGGCGTAACCACAGAGGGTCAAAAGATAGAAACGGGCATACCACCCGGCTCGGATTTGGTAAACAGGCTCATAGAAAAGGGTGTAAAAGTAGAAGTAGTGGTGCAAGAAGGTGGTTGGCTTGTGCCCTTCCTGGTCTCCTGGCTCCCTATTCTACTCTTTATAGGAATATGGATATACATGATGAGGCAGATGGGCGGTGGTGGAAACCCTACCTCAAGAGCTTTCAGCTTTGGTAAGAGCAGGGCAAAGGTTTACATAGACGAAAAGCCAAAGGTTACCCTTCAGAATGTGGCAGGCATGGAAGAGGTAAAGGAGGAGGTCAAAGAAATCATAGAATACCTTAAAGACCCCGTTAAGTTTCAAAGACTTGGGGGAAGACCACCAAAGGGCGTGCTCTTCTACGGTGAGCCGGGTGTGGGTAAAACTCTTCTGGCAAAGGCTATAGCAGGAGAAGCCCATGTGCCCTTTATATCCGTCTCTGGCTCCGACTTTGTGGAGATGTTTGTGGGCGTGGGTGCGGCAAGGGTAAGAGACCTCTTTGATACTGCCAAGAAGCATGCACCCTGCATAATCTTTATTGACGAGATAGACGCAGTGGGTCGCTCGAGGGGGGCTATCAACTTAGGTGGGGGGCATGACGAGAGAGAGCAGACCCTCAATCAGCTTTTGGTGGAGATGGATGGCTTTGATACCTCAGAGGGCATCATCGTCATAGCAGCCACGAACAGACCTGACATTCTGGACCCAGCCCTTCTAAGACCTGGAAGGTTTGACCGGCAAATATATATACCAAGACCCGACGTGAGAGGTAGGTTTGAAATACTTAAAGTCCACGCTAAAGACAAGAAGCTTGCACCTAACGTGGACATTGAGATAGTGGCAAGGGCTACGCCTGGCTTTACGGGTGCGGACCTGGAGAATGTGATGAACGAGGCAGCCCTTCTTGCGGCAAGAAAGGGCAAGGAAGCGGTGGAGATGGAGGACATAGAGGAAGCCATAGACAGGATTACCATGGGTCTTGAAAGAAAAGGCATGGTCATATCACCAAAAGAGAAGGAAAAGATAGCCTACCACGAGATGGGACACGCTATCATGAGCCTTATGGTTGCCGGCACAGACCCCCTTCATAAGGTCTCAATAATCCCAAGGGGTATGGCTCTTGGTGTAACACAGCAACTGCCTATTGATGACAAACATATGTATGACAAGCAAGACCTATACGGCAGAATACTTTCTCTGATGGGCGGTCGTGCGGCGGAGGAGGTCTTCTACGGAAGGGAAGGTATAACCACAGGTGCGGAGAACGACCTTCAGAGAGCTACCGAGCTTGCCTATAGGATGGTGTCCATGTGGGGTATGAGCGAGAAGATAGGACCGATAGCGGTCAGAAGAAACGCCAACCCCTTCCTTGGAGGTATGACCACCTCTGTGGACATAAGCGAGGAGCTTAGGAGAGAAATAGATGAAGAGGTAAAAGGTATACTGGCAAGGGCTTACGAAGATACCAAGGAGATTGTGCTGATGCACAAAGAAGCCATACAGGCGGTGGTTAAACGGCTTTTAGAGAAGGAAACCATGTCCTGTGAGGAGGTGGTTGAGATACTTAAACTCCACGGGGTGGAGGTAAGGAACGAGTGCAAGAAGGAAGAGTTTAAGATGGAAAAGAAGGAAGAAAGCCTTGAGCAGGAAGTTTCCACCTAAAACTATTATGGAGGTAAAGGCATGGGTATGACAATAACAGAGAAAATTTTGGCAGACCACGCAGGCAGGAAGGAGGTCTATCCGGGTGAGCTTATCACCGTAAATATAGACCTTGCCATGGCAAACGACGTGACCGCACCCCTTGCCATAAAGACCTTAGAGAAATACGGTATAAACAAGGTTTTTGACCCTGAAAAGATAGCCCTCGTGCTCTCTCACTTTGTCCCTGCCAAAGACATAAAGTCCGCAGAACAGGCAAAGATAGTAAGAGATTTTGCAAAAAAACATAACGTAAAGTGGTTCTTTCAGGAGGGTGAAGGTATAGAGCATACCATACTTCCAGAGCAGGGCATAGTGGTCCCTGGAGACCTTGTTGTAGGAGCGGACTCTCACACCTGCACTTACGGGGGTATAGGTGCTTTTGCCACTGGCATGGGTTCTACGGACATAGCTTATGCGATGGCAACGGGCGAAACTTGGCTCAAGGTCCCGCCCACTATGAAGTTTATATTCTACGGTGAGCTCCAGCCTTGGGTCTCAGGCAAGGACCTAATACTCCACACCATAGGTCATATAGGGGTTGACGGAGCTCTCTACAAGGCTATGGAGTTTGAGGGCGAAGCCATAAAAAGTCTTTCGGTGGAGCAAAGGCTCACCATAGCCAACATGGCTATAGAGGCGGGCGGAAAGAGCGGTATCATAGCACCCGACGAAAAAACTATAGAGTATGTCTCCCAGAGGGCAAAAAAGCCTTGGAAGGTCTACCAAAGCGACCCGGACGCAAGCTACGAGGTGGTTTACGAGTGGAACGCCAGTGAAATAGAACCTCTTGTTGCTTGGCCCTACCTACCATCCAATGTCCACCCCGTGTCCGAATCCACCCACATCAACATAGACCAAGCCTTTATAGGCTCCTGCACCAACGGTAGGTTAGAAGACCTCAGGATTGCGGCGAGCATACTCAAAGGTAAAAAGGTTCATCCCTACGTGAGATGTATAGTCATACCAGCCTCAAAACAAGTTTACATGCAAGCTCTCAAAGAAGGTCTCATTGATATCTTTCTTGAAGCGGGCTGTGCGGTCTCCGTCTCTACCTGCGGTCCTTGTCTTGGAGGACACATGGGTATCCTTGCGGAGGGCGAGCGGTGCATATCCACCTCCAACAGGAACTTCCCAGGCAGGATGGGTCACCCAAAGAGCGAAGCCTATTTGGCAAACCCCGCAGTGGTTGCCGCCAGCGCAGTCCTTGGGAGAATAGCCCACCCTGAAGAAGTGGTAAGAAGGGAAGAACTTGAGGGGGTTTTTGCTTGAAGCAGACCTTCACAGACTTGCCTACTGGCTCAGGCTTCTGGGACAGGACGCCCTCCTACTGGAGGGTCCTATAAATAAGGCGGAGGTAGTAAAATATCCAGACAGGGTTTTTATAACCACCTCAAGGAAGTTGGAAGAACACTTTAAAGCCTGGGGCATAAGATATCTCATAATCCCTAGAGACCAATGGAAGGTTCAGCTCTGCCTGCTCATAAAACACTTTAAGATAGAGCCCCTATTGAGGTTGAACAGGTGTTACCACTGCAACGCGGAGCTGAGAGTTGTTAACAGAGAAGAGGTTAAAGAGAGAATACCTCCTGCGGTCTATCTTTTTGGAAAGGACTTCACAATGTGTCCCGTGTGCGGAAAGATATACTGGAAAGGTTCTCACCACAAGGCTCTTAACAGGAAGTTAAAGGAGATTAAATCCGCATGCTAAAATATAGGATTGCGAGCGAGGTTTTGCATACTAATCTCCTAAGAGAGGTCTCTAAATTCACTGATGCCCTGCTACAGATATTTATTTCAAACCGCCGTTGAGAACCCTCTCCTTTATCAATTCCAGCACCTTTTCTACCACTTCCCCGATGCCCATCTGGGTGGTGTCTATAAGAACTGCATCTTCTGCAGGCTTGAAGGGATAGATGGGTCTGTTTTTGTCCCTCTCGTCTCTTTCTAATATGGCTCTGAGGATTTCCTGATAGTCCACTTCTATACCCTCAAGCCTTAGCTGTTCCCACCTCCTCCTTGCCCTTTCCTCGGCGGAGGCGGTAAGGAATATTTTAAGCTCTGCATCAGGGAAGATGTGCGTGCCCGCATCTCTACCCTCGATCACCGCCTGCATCTCACCCACAAGAGCCCTAAAGAACTGGTTTATCCTTTCTCTAAAGGCTGGTAGGGTAGCTATCTGAGAAGCTATACTGCCAACTTCTTCAGAGCCAAGCTTCTGACCTATTTCCTCCCCACCGTAAAAGACCTCCGTGGTAGCTATGTCCAGCCTCACCTTAATAGGCTTTTCAAAGACTTTTAAAACCTCCTCCCCCTTTAGACCCTCAGACATACACATATAGGCAAAGGCTCTGTAAAGAAGTCCTGTGTTGAGGTAGGGAAACCCCAACCTCCTCGAGACTTCCTTTGCCACAGTGCTCTTTCCACTGCCCGCAGGACCGTCTATGGTTACCTTCATCAGAAGAAGCCTCTGCCTCCTGAACCTATACCCTTTAGCTTCAGCTCTAAGTCAGTAGGCCTACTGGCGTATAGCATTGCGGTGTTGTAGTCTATCAAACCCTTTCTGTATAGCTCTTCAAGGTGCTGGTCAAAGAGTTGACTACCGTAGACTGATTTACCCTTCTCTATCAGACTATTTATCTCCTCAAACCTGCTGGGGTCTATTATGGCTTCTCTTATGGATGGGGTGTTTATGAGTATCTCCACCGCAGGAACTATGCCCGAACGGTCCGTTTTAGGAAGAAGCCTTTGAGAGAATATGGCTACCAGAGTGCCTGCCAGCTGTAGCCTTATCTGCTCTCTCACCTCAAGGTTGAACATGCCTATAAGCCTGTTTATGGTCTCTTTGGCGTCAAGGGTGTGAAGCGTGGACATAACTAAGTGTCCCGTTTCTGCCGCCTGAAGGGCTATCTGGGCGGTTTCTGGGTCTCTTATCTCACCCACCATTATCACGTCTGGGTCCTCTCTTAGGGCAGCACGCAAGCCCCTCGCGAAGGAAGAGGTATCCAAACCCACCTCTCTCTGGACTATAAAACACTTGTCGTCTTTAAAGAGATACTCTATGGGGTCTTCTATGGTAACTATGACATTATCTCTTCTTGAGTTTATTACATTTATCAAAGAGGCAAGGGTGGTGGACTTGCCTGAACCGGTAGGTCCCGTTACCAAGATTAAACCCTTTGTGTTTTCTAAAACCACCTTCCTCATCACCTCGGGGAGACCTAAGTTCTCGAAGGGGGGTATGCTAAAGGGTATAGCCCTGAAGGCAAGCCCTACGGTTGTCCTTTGCTTGTAAACATTAACCCTAAAGCGGGCGACACCCGGCAGAGAGTAAGAGGTATCCGCTTCACCAAGCTCTTCAAACTCCGCCATCTTTTTCTTGTTTTTCTCAAGCACTTCTCTGATAATGAGTTCCATAACCTTCTCATCTACCACAGGAAACTCTTCAAACTTCATAAGCCCCTTCTTCTTTACCCTGATGAAGGGCACGCTACCCGTCTTTATGTGTATGTCGGAGGCTCCCACCTCTATAGCTCTTTTAAGTATCAGCTGTAGCAAGTCCACTTACCTCCCTAACTTTGTTTTCTATCTCCCGTGCAAGCTCTGGGTTCTCCGCAAGGAACTTCTTTACTTGCTCCTTTCCTTGCCCCAGCCTTATCTCACCGTAACTATACCAAGCACCGCTCTTGTTTATGACCTTGAGCTCACTGGCGGTGTCTATAAGGTCGCATAGCTTGCATATGCCTTCTCCATAAAGCACGTCAAACTCAGCCTCCTGAAAGGGGGGTGCCAGTTTGTTCTTTACCACCCTTACCCTTACCCTGTTGCCCGCCTTTTCTCCTCCTTCCTTTACCTCACCTACACGCCTCACATCCAGCCTCATATCCGCAAAGAACTTAAGAGCTCTACCTCCTGGCGTGGTCTCCGGGTTTCCAAACATGACCCCTATCTTCTCTCTCAGCTGGTTTATAAAGAGTAGGGCGGTGTTGGTTCTGTGAGCCAAGCCCTTGAGCTTCCTAAGAGCCTGGGACATAAGCCTTGCCTGTTTGCCCACGTGGGCTTCTCCTATCTCACCCTCCAGCTCGTCCTTAGGCACGAGAGCGGCCACTGAGTCCACCACTATTAGGTCTACCGCGTTGCTGGCTACAAGGCTCTCCACTATCTCAAGAGCTTGCTCTCCGTAGTCAGGCTGGGATATGTAGAGGTTCTCCGTGTCCACACCTATTTTCTCCGCGTATTTAGGGTCAAGGGCGTGCTCTGCGTCAATAAAGACTGCAACTCCACCCCTTTTTTGAGCCTCCGCTATTATGTGAAGGGCAAGGGTAGTCTTACCAGAGGATTCTGGTCCAAAGACCTCTATAACCCTACCCTTTGGTATACCCCCTATGCCTGTGGCTATGTCAAGGGCGAGAGAACCCGTGGGTATCACATCCACCTTTACCTTCTCCGCCCTTTTAAGAGGCATTATGGAGCCCTTCCCGAAACGCTTCTCTATGCTGGTGAGGGCGTTCTCTAAAGCCTTTCTCTTTTCAAGGGCTTCCTTCTGGGTTTCTTCCACCATAACTGTCTCCTCTAATATTCTACCACCCTTGGCACCACAAAGAAAGACCCTTCCCCCTCCGGTGCATACCCGAGGACAAGCTCTGGGTCAAAATCTCTCTTCGGTTCATCTTCTCTCATGGGCGTCTCTTCAAAGATGGGCACCAGAGGCTCAATGCCTTCAGTGTCTACTTCCTGGAGCTGGTGGACAAAGTGAAGGATGTCCTGAAGTTGTCTACCCAGCTCTTCCCTTTCTTCCTCCTTCAGACTGAGCCTTGCCAGACGAGCTACCTTTTCTACCTGCATAGGAATAGAATATAACAACCGACCTAACCTTTTCCAGACTTATCCAGAAGACCCCTAAGGAGAAATAGGACTATGGCAGTGCTTATGCTGGCATCCGCCAAGTTGAAGGCAGGCCAAGAGAGGCTACCGAAGGAAAGATAGATAAAGTCCCGAACGTGACCGAGAAGAGCTCTGTCGTAGAAGTTTCCCAGGGCACCACCGCCCACCATACCCATAAGAAGGGCTGTGGAGTAGTTCTTGGACCTCAAGGTATACATAAGGGTGAGGATAAGTGCCAAAAGGGGCGTGAGGAGAAGTAGGGGCAGTCTTATGAAGTCTGGGGCTTCTGAAAAGAGACCGAAGGCTACCCCTCTGTTGTAGACCAGTAGGAGATGGAGAAAGGGAAGAAGGGTAAGGCTTTTATCCACAAGGTGGACTTCCGCAAGGCTTTTCGTGTAAAGGTCCAGGGCAAGAACGCCAAGCGCAGTAAGCCCGTATATCAAAAGATAAATTCCAGTGCCCTTTCCCATAGCTCCTGAAGCTTACTTAGCTCTTCTTCAAAAACCTTCTCTCCGTTGTTGGTAAGGGTAAAGAGACCCTCTTCTCTTACCCTCCCTATGAGGAGCCAGTCAAGCCCGCAGGCTTCCACTCTTTCTCTCAGTGCCTGAGAGCCTTCTCTCTCCGTGCTCACCACAACCAGTGTTGGGTTCTCCGAGAAGAGGAAAAAGTCAAGCCTGTCCTCTACAAAGAGGTTAAGCTCTAAACCGAGCTCGCCATCGAAGAGCCCCTCAAGCAAGGTCATGAAGAGCCCACCCATAGAAACATCGTGGGCGGACTTCAAAACACCTTCCTCTATGAGCTCTATGAGAAGCTGGTGGAGCTTCCTTTCTTTTTCAAGGTCCACCGCTGGCACGTCGCCTTGAACCTTACCATGAACCACCTTTAGGTATTCGCTTCCACCCAGAGAATAGGCTCTCTTGAGGTCTCCTATGAGAAAGACCAAGTCGCCCTTATCCTTAAACCGGTGGTCCATAAATCTTTTTCCTTCAATGACGCCCACCGCCACGAGGATGGGTGTGGGGTATACGTTCCTTATCTCATCCCTTTCCACGGTTTCGTTGTAAAGAGACACATTTCCGCTGACCACGGGCACGCCAAAGAACTCACAGGCATGGGCTATGCCCTCCACAGCTTTTACCAACTGCCACATAATCTCTGGTCTGTCTGGGTTTCCAAAGTTTAGGCAGTCAGTGATGCCGATAGGTTTTGCCCCCACGCAAGCAAGGTTTCTTAGAGCTTCCGCCACCAGATATTTGCCACCCTCGTAGGGGTTTAGAAAGACCATCCTCCCGTTGCCCTCCGAGGTAAGAGCTATAAGCCTATCGCTCCTGAGCTCTGGCTTTAGCGTCCATTTGACCCTTAGCACCGCCGCATCTCCACCGGGGGTCAGGACCGTGTTCGTGCCCACCTGATAGTCATACTGGCGGTATATCCAGCTCTTGGAGCAGAGGTTAGGTGATGTAAGCAACTTCTGGACAACCTCCTTCAGTTCCACCTCGGGAAGGCTCTTCTGGTCAAAGTTTCTTAGGGACTTAAGATACTCAGGCTCTCTGTAGGGCTTCTCGTAGACCGGCGCCTCATCTACTATTAGGCTAACGGGGAGCATAGCTACCCTCTCCTGACCCATGTAGGCTACGAAGTCACCACCCTCTACCAGTCTTCCTACGACCTCTCCTTCCAGGTGGTAGTATTCTGCCAGCTCTCTGAGCCTTTCCACTTTCTCTTCCCGAGTGATTAGTAGCATCCTTTCTTGGCTTTCTGAGAGGAGGATTTCAAAGGCATCCATGCCCTCTTCTCTGAGGGGCACTCTGTGAAGCCACAGCTCCACACCACAGCCAGACTTGCTCGCAAGCTCGGAGGCAGAGCCAGAAAGACCTGCAGCACCAAGGTCCTGAAGCCCCTCTATAATACCTTCCTCTACAGCCTGAAGCACTGCTTCTATGAGCTTTTTCCCAAAGTAGGGGTCGCCTACCTGCACCTTTGGAAGCTTCTCCTCCGAACCTTCGCCGAACTCTCCTGAAGCCATGACCGCACCATGTATACCGTCCCTACCCGTGGTAGAACCAAGAAGAAAAAGAAGGTCTCCGGGCTTACCCCTCGCCCTTAGCATCCTGCCAGCAGGCAACACTCCCAGGCAGAAAACGTTTACAAGAGGGTTTGTCTTGTAGCATTCTTCAAAAAGGGTCTCACCCGCAAGGGTGGGTATGCCCACGCAGTTACCGTAGTGAGATATGCCCTTTACCACCCCCCTCACTATTTTCTTGTCCGGAGGAAGTCCAAAACGCAGAGAGTCTACAAGAGCTATGGGCCTTGCACCCATAGACAGCACATCCCTTATTATCCCGCCCACGCCTGTGGCGGCACCATGGAAGGGTTCTATGTAGGAGGGGTGGTTGTGGCTTTCCACTTTGAAGGCAAGCCATACCCTCTGGTCCAGTTCCACTACCCCTGCGTTTTCACCCGGTCCTTGAACCACCCAGTTAGCTTTTGTGGGTAACTTCCGCAGGTGCACTTTGGAGGACTTGTAGGAACAGTGCTCTGACCAGAGAGCTCCAAGAATACCGAGCTCCACATGGTTTGGCTCTCTCTGAAGCCTTTCCACTATCCTTGTGTATTCCTCAGCCCTTAGACCATAAAGCTCGTAAATCTTTTCCATAGATACCATATTTTAGCCTAAGAGCCTTCAAGAAACCTAAGACATCCGAAAAAAGTTAACAAAATCTTAACAAATAGTTTTTAAAATGTTATAATCAAGGAGGACATGATGAAACTTTTTCAAGAGCTTGAGGAAACAAAAAATCTTGTCATAAGGATGGCAGGGCTCGTCAAGGATGCGGTGGACAAGTCTATAGAATCTCTCAACAAGCAAGACGTGGAACTTGCGGAGGAGGTCATAAAGGGCGACGACCAGATAGATGAGCTTGAGGTAGAGATAGAAAGGCGGTGCATAAGGATGATAGCTCTCTATCAGCCAGAGGCGGTTGACCTCAGGCTCATAATGGGTATATACAAGATAGTCTCTGACCTTGAAAGGATAGGGGACGAGGCGGAGAACATAGCGGAGAGAGCCATACTTTTAGCTCAAGAGACTCCCCTCAAGCCTTACATAAACCTTACCCTCATGGCTGCCAACGTGAAGAGTATGATAGAGGACGCGGTGCTTTCCTTCTTTCAAAGGGATGTAGCCCTTGCAAGAAAGGTGATAGAGAGGGACGAGATGGTGGACGAGCTGTACCATCAGGTGCAAAGAGAGCTCATCACCTACATGCTGGAGGACCACAGGAACATAAAGAGGTCTCTTCATCTCTCCTTTACCGCAAGGCACTTTGAAAGGATGGCAGACCACGCGGAGAACATAGCGGAGATGACCATATACTGGTCCGAGGGAGAGGTGGTTAAGCACCAGCACACAAAGGAGAAGGATATGCATTGAGGCTATACTTAGCCTTTTTCCTCTTCCTGCTCCTTTTCCTATCCCTAAACATAGCCTTTCTGGATAATCTCAGGAATATATGGGAGATTAACTACCCTCTGGTCTTGCTGGTCATAAACCTTGACCTTCTTGTGTTGGTATTGGTCTTTATGGTATTTTTTAGGAAGTTCCTAAAGACCTATCTGGCTGGTAGGAAAGAGCCTCTAAGGCGTAAACTCTCCACGAGCCTGATGCTCTACATCATAACACCCCTCCTCTTCCTGAACCTGATAACCGCCCTTATCCTTCTCCAGTCGACCAAATCCTTTATAAGCGGTCAGCTAAAGGAAGTAGCGAAGAAGTCGGAGAACCTCCGCACCTTCCTACAAGAAGAGGAAAGGAAAAGGGCAGAGCTATACAGAGATTTTTTGAGGAGGCTGAAGGCTGAAGGCGTCGAGCTGGAAGGTTTAAGAGGTGTGGCAGGTGTGGAAAGGGTGGAAAAAGACCCAAACTGCAAGGAAAAGGTGGAAGAAAGGGTTTTTATCCTGTGTCTTGAAGGTTACAGCGTAAGGGTAGAAAGGGAGGTTAGAACCGCAGGGTTGGTGGAGGACATAGAAAATACCGCAAGAGAACTAAGAAACATGGTGAAGGGCAGAGATATCATAGGTGGCATTTACGTTTACTTTATGGTGCTGGCGGGTTTTGTGTCTTTCCTCTCTGCGGTATGGTTTGGAAACCTTATAGCGAGGCACATAAGCTTACCTCTGGAAAAGCTCACCCAAAGGTCAAGAGAGATAGCGAGGGGTAACTTTGAAGTGGGCGTAGAAGTTCCGCAGAGCGGGGATGAGGTGCAGGAACTGGCAAGGAGCTTCCTAAGGATGAAGGAGGAGCTGAAGAGTTTCTATGAGAGGCTCAACAGAGAAAGGGAGCTCCTCCTTGAACTTTTCAACGCCTTACCCGTGGGCATAGTCTTCCTATCTCGAGATGGGGACCTTTTTGAGAACAAAGCCTACAAGGAGCTTTCAAAAAAGGCGAGCGTGAGAGAGAGCTCCGTAGAGCTCAGCTTAGGAAGGCTGGTGATATACGAAGACTTGGAATCGGTTATACTGGCGGAGAGGTTCAAAACTTGGCAGATGGCAGTGAAGAGGATAGCCCACGAGATAAAAAACCCCTTAACCCCAATAAGTCTGAACCTTGAGAGGCTTATGAGGTCCCTTGAAAGGGGTCAGTGTGAGACAGAGAGCATAATTAACAGTGCAAGGCTCATGTTAGAGGAGCTCAAGAGGATAAAAAGGATAGTGGACCAGTTTCGTAGCCTGTCGGTGGAGGTTGAACCTCAGTTCAAGGAACTGGAGGTTGAGGAGCTTATAAAGCAGGTGGCAAGGATGTATGAAGGGCTTCAGGTCAGCGTTGAGGGAAGGCTCAGGATTACGGGAGACGACAGGTTACTCAGGGACATGCTGTTTAACCTTCTTAACAACAGTCTTGAGTGGGGGGCGAAGAGGGTGTGGTTTGAACTTGGGAAGGATAACATGGTTTACAGGGACGACGGTGTAGGTATAGAGGAAGGTAAGGAGGAGCTAATCTTTTTACCTTACCACTCGGAGAACCCTCAGGGTATGGGTCTTGGTCTTGCAATCGTAAAGCACATAGCGGAGCTCCATGGTTGGCACGTGAGGGCGGTGCCTCAAAAGGGTGGCTTCTATCTGGTTTTTGAATTCAGGTCAAGAAAGGGTATTATCTGAAGTAACCTTATAAGATGGTTCTCCCAAATAACCTCCAACTCTTCCATCACAGCCCTTTCTTGCTCCTCTGGTGTTAACCTTTTAAAGCTTTCGGACTTCACACCCCTTTCGTGAAGGAGCAGGGGGACAAAGACCTTGCCCATGGCATAGAAGAGGAAGGCAAGCTCCAGTTCGGAGAGCTGAGGAAAAGAATTAAAAGTCCTGTAGGTCTTTAAGCCCGCCCAGTTTGTCCAGTATCTTACCTCTCTGTCTTCCAACCTTTTTTCATAACCGCCCACATGGAGGGAGAGAAGAGCCCTGAGAAGCCTTTCCTCCACCTCCGGATATAAGTCCCTTATCTCCTCCTGCAGACCCTCTAACCCTTTAGAGACTATAAGGTCGTAATCCTTAAGAAATTGCTCCTTCCAACCCTCATACCTTATAAACTCGTAGTGGGGTAGTTTCAACCAGTCTCCTCCGACCTCTCGTAGCCCGGGCAGTTAAGGGTGGTAATGTCCACCTCGGGAATTTCTTCTCTTGTGTCCGTGTGATAGCCGCATACAAAGCACTCAATGGATACCGCATAACCCACATGCATGTGACCTATGTCCCAACCGCAGAGGGGGCATTCACCTTCTCTTGCCCTTAGCAATTCCGTGAGCCTGTTTCCCTTCTTGAGACTTTCCTGAACGCGCTTGACGCGGTCTATAGACCTCTGAAGCTCATCGCTGTTCCATTCAGAACCACACTCAAGACAGCGATACTCCGCGTAGTTTCCTTCCTTTATCAGCCTTATAACCTTTGCGGAACCACATCGGTCGTCCACGCAGACCTCACCTATCAACTTACTACCCAGCCTGTCCAGCATCCGCCTAAAATCTTCCTGAGTAAGCCTCATAGGCACGTCATAGGCTTTGTAGCCACAGCACTCACACTCCGCCTCAACCCTTGGATAGGGTTCGTCATACTCACATACCTTCAGAGCTACCCTCTTACAGTGGGGGCATAACTCCAGATGGGTTACACATACCATCTCATCCTCCATCACATTTTTTTCAAATATATAATCTATAACCTTCTCCGGCGATTTCCCTTCAGATGACGCAGGGCACCCCGAAGAATAACTTTCTACTACCCTATATTATAGGGGGGTCGGATTATACTATATACAGCTATGTATGTCCCCTTTGCCAGAAAGTACAGACCGAGAAAATTTTCGGAGGTGGTAGGACAGGAGGTAGCGGTTCGCATCCTTAGGAACGCGGTGAAGTTCAATAAACTCTCTCATGCCTACCTTTTTGCAGGTCCACGAGGAACGGGAAAGACGACCCTTGCACGCATACTTACCAAGGCTCTAAATTGTCTAAAACCTGAAGAGGGTGAACCTTGCGGTGTTTGTGAAAACTGCACCGCCATAGACAGGGGCTCCTTTCCTGACCTTATTGAAATAGACGCTGCCTCCAACAGAGGCATAGACGATGTAAGAGCCATAAGGGATGCGGTGTCCTACGCACCCATAAAGGGTAAATACAAGGTTTACATACTTGATGAAGCCCATATGCTTACGAAGGAAGCTTTCAACGCACTGCTAAAAACCCTTGAGGAGCCTCCACAAAAGACCATCTTCCTGCTATGCACCACCGAATATGAAAAGATAATGCCTACTATACTCTCAAGGTGTCAGAGGCTCGTATTTTCAAAGCTTAGTGAGGCTCAGATAGTGGAAAACCTAAAGAGGATATGCGATAGGGAGGAGCTCCAGTGTGAGGAGAAAGCCCTCTATCTTATAGCTAAGCTGAGCGATGGGGGTATGAGAGACGCAGTTTCTCTCCTTGACCAGGCAGGCACCTACGGTGAGGGGAAGGTGAGCACCACTTTGCTGGAGGAGTTTCTGGGTATAGTTTCTCAAGAAAGGGTAAGGGAGTTTTTAGTCCTACTCCTTAACTCGGATGTAGATGGAGCTCTTGGCTTCCTCAAGGACTTAAGCCTCAGGGGTTACAATCTGGTAAGGTTTTGCGACCTTTTGGAGGAAGAGATAAGAGGGCTTCTCCTCTACAAAAGTCTTAAAGAACCAGAGAGAGTTATGCAGGTGGAGGACTTCCATACAAAGCTCGGGGATGTGCCCTTGAACGCCCTCCTCTATCTGGAAAAAGTAGTTAACACGGTTAGGCTGGATGCAAGGAGCAGAGACTTTTTAAGAGCCTTTGAGCTTGCGATAATAAAGACCCAGATAGTAAAAGACATAGTGCCCATAAGTGAACTTTTGAAGTATGGGGTTCAACCCTCGGAGGGGGAGAAAAAGCCTCAGGGAAAGAAGGAAGAGCATCAGGAGGACCCTATTAAGCTTCTTGAGGGGAGGCTTGACACTCTAACCCTTGAGGTGCTAAAAAGGTCAAGGTGCGAAAGGAAAGAGGGTGGGTTTCTCTTCTACATAAAAGAGGGTGACCTTACAAGCGAGGAGATGAACAAGATAAGAGCTCTGGAGCGGAGAATTGACTTTGTGGTGGAGTTAAAAAAGGAAGAGGGCGGGGCTCTTCCACCCTTTGCGGAGAAGGTTAAGGACATGTTCGGCGCAAAGGTCATAAGCCATGAACAGAGAAGTAAAGGCAAGGGTCCTTCTGGTAAGGGTGCCTAAGGAGAGCATAGGTCTCTTTACCGCCCTCATTGACGGCTCAGGCAGAAAGGCAGTGGCAAGGACCAAGGAAAAAAGCTCAGAGGAGGTCTACCTCATAGCAACACCACACACCTTTGAAGAGCTCCTTTCTCTCGTGGAGAGTATAGGAAGACACATAGAAGGGGTGGAGGTCATAGGAGAAGTTGAGTGTATAGATGTGGGATAGGGCAAGGGCTTACAGGTTTATAGTTTTGATGGGCTTTGTAAGCCTGCTCTCCGACTTTACCTACGAAGGTGCCAAGGGTATCGTAGGTCCCTACCTTGCACATCTCGGTGCGAGTGCTCTGGCGGTTAGTCTTGTGTCGGGTGCCTCCGAGCTGGCAGGCTACTGGGTAAGGCTTCTCTCCGGTCTTATCTCTGACAGACTAAGAACCTACTGGTTTTTTACCCTGTTGGGTTATGCCCTGAACCTTCTCTCGGTGCCTTTGCTGGGTTTTGTTAAAAACTGGCAAAGTGCTGGAGTTCTCATGTTCGTAGAGAGGTCCGGAAAGGGTCTCAGGACTCCTCCAAGGGACGTCCTGCTTTCCAGAGCTACGGGGGTAGTGGGGCACGGTAAGGGCTTTGGCGTCCATGAGTTCATAGACCAGATAGGTGCGGTGCTCGGTCCTACCGCAGTGGGTGTTATGTTGCTTTCAGGTCTTAGCTATAAAATGACCTTTCTATCTCTTTTTGTTCCTGCAATACTTGCTCTGATTTTCCTCTTTGTGGCAAGGAGCGTTTATGGCGGTTCTTTTAAGGAAGAGAGCATACAAAGAGAGCCCTTTAATTCCCACAAGAAGTTTTACCTTTACCTTTTGGCTTCTTGTTTTGTCTCCCTTAGCTTTCTACAGTTTCCCCTCATAGGTTTCCATCTCTCCGAAAGTATGCATATGGAAGGGTGGAAGGTAGCCCTTCTTTTTGCCCTTGCCATGGGCGTGGACGCCCTCTCCGCCCTCCTCTTTGGCTTCCTTTACGACAGGATAGGGTTTACCTCTTTATCTGTTGGGTTGTCGTTAGGCATGTTTTCTTCCCCTTTACTTTTCTTCCTTCATCAGCCTCTGCTGGCGGTGGTCCTCTGGGGCGTGAGCCTCGGAGTTCAGGAGTCTCTCATGCGCTCCGCCGTTGCCAGCCTCTCTTCCGAAACTTCAAGGGGTAGAGCCTACGGCTTTTTTCACTTTTTCTTCGGTCTTTCCGCCTTCGTAGGTGGTCTTTTCATGGGCTACCTGTATGAGCTTTCCCCTAAAGCCCTCGTATTCTATTCCTTAGCTATGCACCTTATCGCCCTTTCACTCTTTACGAGGTTAAAACCATGAAGAGAGAAGACCTTCCAGGGGTTCTTGAGATAATGAAGAGAGAGTTTCCCAAGTGGCACGCACCCATAGTAAAGCTCATAGCCCAGAAGAGAAGGGACCCCCTTAGTGCCCTCCTCTGTGCCCTGCTCTCTACGAGGACAAGGGACGAAACGACTGCGGAGGTGTGTAAAAGGTTTCTGCAGGAGGTAAGCTCCCCTGAGGACATTCTGGAGATGAGCTTGGAAAAGCTTCAGGAACTCATATACCCTGTGGGCTTTTACAAAAACAAGGCAAAGCACTTAAAAGAGCTTGCCCGTCAGCTTGTGGAAGAGTTTGGGGGGGTGGTGCCAGACAGGCTTGAGGAGCTTCTTAAGCTAAAAGGTGTGGGTCGTAAGGTGGCAAACATAGTGCTCTCTGAAGGTTTTGGGAAGCCTGCCATCGCCGTAGATGTGCACGTGCACAGGGTAAGCAACCGATGGGGTCTTCTCAAGACAAAGGCTCCAGAGGAAACAGAAAGAGCTCTTATGGATATACTACCCCAGGAATACTGGAGAGACTACAACCGCCTTCTGGTAGCTTTTGGTCAGACCATATGTAAGCCTCTAAAGCCGAGATGTGGTGAATGCCCATTAAAAGAGTGGTGCGATTATTACCTCCTTGGACGCATCACCCTATAATAGGTGTTATGGAGGAGCTGAAGGAAAGGCTCAAAAAGATAGAGGAACTCTCTCTTGACCCTTTTAGGGTAGAGCCTCTGAGAGAAGAGCTCGAAGAGCTCATAAAGAGAGTTCCACAGATGAGCAGACAGGAGCTCGAGGAGCTTAGGCTTTTCCTCCAAGGGCTCAGGTCAAGACTTGAGGAGAACTATTCTCTGTGTTTTGGCTGGATAGAGGAAGCCTTCAGGAAGGGTTTTAGAGGGCAGGCATGAGCTGGCTTATACTCTTGATTGTCCTCAACCTAACCTTTGGTTTGGATGTGAGCCGTATAAGCCTTCAGTCCTATACCTTCATAGACCATATGAAGAGGGTAGAGGAGCTTCCTCCCGTATTGGAGGGGAGGAAGGTTAGGGAGTGGATGAGGGAGGACAAACTGCCAGAAGGAAGGCTTTTTATAGATAACAGAGAGATGGGGGAAAAGGACTTGGAGATGCTACTGGAGGAGATGAACCTTGAAGGCTTAGGAGAGCTTGTGATCCTTCGGCATGGCTGGACCCTAAGAAGAACCAACATGCGCATGTATCCCACTGATAGGGTCATACATAAGGGTAACCCGAGAATAGACTACAACCAGTATACCCTTCTGGAGCCCTTTACCCCCTTGGCTATCCTCCATACTTCTAAGGATGGAAATTGGCTTTACCTGCAAGCCCCTTACATGAGGGGCTGGGTCCGAAAGGAAGATGTCTACCAAAGAGACAGAGAGAGCCTCTTAAAGCTAAGAGAGATGCCCTTTCTCGTAGTTACGGAGGGGAAGTTAAACATAGGCAAAATAACCTTCGGTCTTGGCTCAAAAGTGCCCTATCTGGCAAAGGATGGTAAAAGGTATAAAGTTTTGCTCCCCGACGGAACTTCCCTCTGGGTAAGGAAGGGTTACGGGCTGGAGGAAGGGCATCCCGCCTTCAGCGAGGAGAAGGCGAGGTCCATACTGGAAAGTCTTCTTGACACGCCCTACGACTGGGGAGGCAAGGAGGGTAGGTGGGACTGTTCCTCCCTCGTGCAAAGTCTATATGCGGTATTTGGTGCGGAGCTTCCGAGAAACTCCGCCCAGCAGGCAAAGATAGGCAGGGTAGTGGCATCGGGTTTCTCTTCTTATCAGGAGTTTAAAAACTTACTGAAGACCCTGCCGCCCTTTAGGACCTTGCTTTTTATGAAAGGGCACGTGATGTTATACGGAGGTATGGAAGGAGGAGACATAGTCATATATCACTCTGTATATCGCATGACTAAGGAGGACGGCAGTAAGTGGTTTATAGGAGCCATAAGGAAGAACTATGTAGAAAGGGAGGGGCTCAGGAACCTATACAGGTCGCTGGTGAGCGTAAATGTGCTGGACTAACTTAGGCTCTACTCTCATGTCAGGGTTTCCAAGTAGAGCTTTGCCACTCTTTGGGCTAAGAGGTTCATCCTCCTTATGTATCTTGCCCTTTCCTGCACGGATAGAACGCCCCTCGCATCAAGTAGGTTAAAGGTATGAGAGCACTTGAGAAGCTGGTCGTAAGCGGGGAGGACGAGACCTTCCTCGAGAAGCCTTTTCACCTCTTGTTCATACATCTCGTAGAACTTAAAGAGCACATCCGGGTCTGACTTCTCAAAGTTGTAGACGCTCCACTGGTATTCAGAAACCTTAAAGACCTCACCGTAGGTGAGCCACTTGTTCCACTTTATCTCAAAGACGCTGTCCACATCCTGAAGATACATGCCTATCCTTTCAAGTCCGTAAGTTATCTCCACCGATATCTCCTCAAGGTCAAGACCTCCCGCCTGCTGGAAGTAGGTAAACTGGGTTATCTCCATACCGTCCAGCCATACCTCCCATCCCAGACCCCAGGCACCCAGCGTAGGAGACTCCCAGTCATCTTCTACGAACCTTATGTCGTGCTCCTCGGGTTTTATACCCAGAGCCCTTAGGCTATCAAGGTATATCTCCTGCGGGTTGTCCGGCGCAGGCTTTAGGATAACCTGAAACTGAAAGTAGTGCTGAAGCCTGTTTGGGTTCTCCCCATATCTTCCGTCCTTTGGTCTCCTTGAGGGCTCTACGTAAGCCACGTTCCAAGGCTTCTTACCCAGAACCTTTAGAAAGGTGGCAGGGTTCATGGTTCCCGCGCCCGTCTCTATGTCGTAAGGTTGCCAGATGGCGCAACCCCTCTCCGCCCAAAAGCTTTGCAGGGTCATTATCAGTTCCTGAAAATACATAGGTATATTTTACAACAAGCAATTTAGGAGATGTTTTTAGCCAACTGAGGGTTTATAATATAAACCCATGGCAGGACACAGTCACTGGGCTCAGATAAAGCACAAGAAGGCGAAGATAGACGCCCAAAGGGGTAAGATATTTACCAAGATAATAAGAGAAATAACGGTTGCGGTCAGAGAAGGTGGTCCCAATCCAGACACAAACCCCAGATTGAGAACCGCCATAGAAAACGCAAAGAAGGTAAACATGCCCTCCGACACCGTAGAGAGAGCCATAAAGAAAGGAACTGGAGAGCTGGGTGGAGAGAACTACGAGGAGGTCCTCTACGAGGGTTACGCACCCGGTGGAGTTGCCCTTATGATAATAACCCAGACGGACAACAGGAACAGAACCACATCGGAGGTAAGGCATGTCCTTTCAAAACACGGGGGGAACTTGGGTTCCTCCGGTTGTGTTTCTTTCCTCTTTGACAGGGTAGGTCTCTTGGAGGTGCGGAAGGAGGGTATAACAGAGGAGGAGTTTTACGAGCGAGCCATAGAGGCAGGAGCGGAGGACGTGGAGGTGGGGGAGCTCGCCTACATGTTATACACGAAGCCAGAGGAGCTCTATGTAGTAAAGGAAGCTCTCCAGTCAATGGGTCTTCAGGTGGAAAGGGCGGAGATAGCATACAAGCCCAACACCTTGGTTCAGGTGCAAGATGGAGAAACCGCAAGAAAAATCCTCAAACTTCTCGATGCCCTTGAGGAGCTTGAGGATGTGAAAGAGGTAGTGGCAAACTTTGACATACCGAAGGAAGTAATGGAGCAGGCAGGTCTCTAAAGAAGCCTATCCAGAAGGACCACAGAGAAAAAGACCAGGCTTATGTATCCGTTTACAGTAAAAAAAGCCTTGTTTATCTTTGAAAGGTCCTGGGGCTTTATGAGAGAGTGCTCGTAGTAGAGAAAGCCACCTATAACAAGAAGGCCGGTAAGGTATAGAAAACCCAGAAAGTCTATTCTGAAAAGGAGAAGAAGCAAGAAGAAAAAGGTCAAGAGGTGGAAAAGCCTTGAGATGATAATTGCACCCTCTATGCCAAACTTCACAGGTATGGACTTTAGACCATGCTCTCTGTCAAATTCGTAGTCCTGAAGGGCATAGAGTATGTCGAACCCTGCCACCCAAAACCCATCGCCATGCCCAGAAGGACCGCGTTGAAAGAAAGGCTTTGGTTAAAGGAAAGGTCTATAGCCAGAGGTATGAGAAGGTAGATACCGCCAAGCACCAGATGGGGGTAGTAGGTAAACCTCTTTGAGTAAGGGTATAACCAAAGGAGAAGGAGCACCACTGGTGCCAAAAAGAAGGTATATAGGTTTATAAAAAGGCAGGAAAGGAGGAAAAGGCCCGAGGATAGGAACACCAGCCTCCTTATCTCCTCCTGAGAGACCTCGCCCCTTGCGTGAACCCATTCCTTAGTGCGCGGGTTTAGTTTGTCTATGGGTAGGTCTACGAGCCTGTTGAGCGCCATACCTGAGGTCCTCGCACTTATAAAGGCAAGGAGCACCCAGAAGAGTTTCCACATAGGAGGCATATCCTTATACAGGAGAACCAAACTGGCTAAGGCAAAGGGTAGGGCAAAAACTGTATGCTCAAAACGGGTAAGTTCAAGGTATCTCTTCATATGTCAAATATCACCTCCGCCACCCAGAGTTCCCCTCGCTTCTCCATCTTGAGGTCGTGGTAGGTAGCCGCCTTTATAACAAGCCTTGGCTCATGCCTTTTTGGGTCAAACTTGCTACCAAAGAGCTTCACCCTTACGTAGTCTTCCCTTACCTCGATAGGCTCGCACTTAGAAGCTACAAAGAGCTCCTTTTCGTGTAGAAGTATGGCGGAGTTTATAAGGTCCGCAACTACAAAGGGCAATTCTGAACTCACTTCCAGAACCCTTTCCTCTTCCGGTGGTATGGCTTCTATAGGCGTTATCTCGTTAAAGGTAGCCAGAAGGGCTTTGCATAGGAGCTCCTGAGGACTTTTTGCCCAGACCCTTATGCCCGCATCTGCAGTTACCCGGTCTATAGTTTCGTAGAAGCTCATAACCCTAACACATCAAGCATGGAATACCATCCAGGTCTCTTACCCTTTATCCACATAGCCGCCTCTATGGCACCCCTTGCGAATATGTCTCTTGAGCCTGCTCTGTGGGTAAGCTCAAGCCTCTCGCCAAAACCCAGAAAGTATACGGTATGTTCACCCACCACATCACCACCCCTGAGAGCCATAACTCCTACTTCCTCAGACCTCCTCTCCGCCACGCCTTCCCTTCCGTAAATACCTACCTTCAGACCCATGCTTTCTTTTATTATGTTCTCGAGCCTGAGGGCGGTGCCGCTGGGTGCGTCTTTCTTAAAACGATGGTGTATCTCAAGCACTTCCGCGTCAAAACCCCTACCCCTCAGCACCTTACCCGCTATCTCTACGAGCCTAAACAGAAGGTTTACGCCAAGGCTCATGTTAGGTGAAAGAAGCACTGGAGCAGCTTCTGAACAGGACCTTAATTCTTCTACTTCTTGCAGGCTAAAGCCCGTAGTTCCTATTACCACGCCCTTACCCGCAAGGGTGGAGAGTTTGACATGTGAAAGGGCAGCTGTGGTGTTCCCGGAGAACTCAACTACCACGTCGCAAAGGGGTAAAACCTCCTCAAGCCTTGAGGTAAGAGGTAAGCCTTTGAGTTCCTCTAGCCCAGAAGCTTCACCGAGGTCCTGATACCTCACGCAGTCAGGATGCTCCACCCCTGCAACCACCTGAAAGTCCGAGTATTCAAGAGATAACTTTAGTATACTTCTGCCCATCCTCCCGAGGGCACCGCAAAGCACAGCTCTGGTCATTCTTCCTCCTCTTCACCGAATATCATATCCTCGAGCTCTTCCACCGCGTCCTCCGCTTGGTCTGGTGGCACGACGGAGGGGTAGAGTGCTACTTGGATGCCTTCCTTGAAGAGAAACTTGCTTATTATTTCCTGAAGCCTTTCAAGTTCCTCGGGCGTAAGGTCTCCTCTTATGCTCTCCTCCACCGACCTGTCGGTGAAGAAAAAACCCACGAGACTGAAGGGAACTGCGTAGACTTGTTCTTCCATGACACGCTCCTTTTAGGTTTTGGGAAACATTATAATACATAGCGATAGGGCTGGAGAGAGAAAGTAATACATTTTGCTGTGTCCCGAAATGCTCTCTGATGCCTGATATTCAACCCCTTCAAAATTTGAGCCTGATTCTATGAGTATAGGTTACTTATAGAAACCTTCATGATTCAAAGAGAGAGACTTATTAGGCAGTTACTCATACAGCGGTTGGAAACTACCAAAATTCAGCTAAGACCTTTAGCTTGACTGGGTTTGGAAAGGGGTTATATTTAGTGAATAACCATTCAGGAGGTTGACATGTGCCAAGATTGCGGATGCTCCACCAACCAAGAGCATGCCAAGAGGGTGGAGGTTCAGGTGTTTAAAAAAGTCCTTGAAAGAAATGACCTTCAAGCGGAGGAAAACAGGGAGCACTTTGAGCAACATGGCGTTTTTGCCATAAACCTCATGTCCTCACCGGGCTCTGGGAAGACTTCT
>JANWWH010000011.1 GCA_025056375.1 Aquificaceae bacterium | reverse complement strand
TGAGGTTTGAGGGCTTTTTTATTATGTTTCTGGCTGGCACGCTTACATACTCCGCATAGCCCCCTTTAGCTTTCAGACCAAGGATGTCATAGTGCCTACAGTGATTGTCATGCCCCGACTGACACTCGTAGCACACGCCACAGGAAAGCCCCGGCGCCACCACCACCTCATCGCCTTCCCTTATATCCTTTACGAGGCTACCCACCCTTTCTACCACACCGCTTACGTCCGAGCCCAATATGTGAGGTAGCTCTGGCTTTACCGCCAGCGCCCCCATCCTGACCCAAAGGTCTAAGTGATTAAGGGCTACCGCTCTTACCCTTACGAGCACCTCTTCCTCTTTTAACTCTGGCTCAGGGAAGTTTTCCAGCACCCGGAGACCTTCCACACCCCCGAAATTTTCAAGAATAACCGCCTTCATAGTTGCTAATTATAGCTTAAAAGTCAAAAGCCCCCTTTCACAAAAGCCTTAGGGTCTTATTTTCAGACGAGAGGTAAAAATACTCCATTAAAAGGTGAGGGGGTGCCCTTCAAAAAAGTTACCATGGAAAGGAAGATTTAAGAAACAACTTTAAGGAGGTGTAAACCATGTTAAAGGCTTTTCTTACGAAAAAGGCTCTTCTTGGAACTGCAGTTTTTTCCTTTGCTTTAGGGCTTGCGGTAGCAGGCATGCACGAAAGGGGTGAAAAAAAGGCAGGTGCAGGGCAGGCGAAGCAAAACATAGTCCAGACCGCACAGCAAGCTGGTCAGTTTAAGACCCTTCTTACCGCTCTAAAGGAAGCTGGGCTTGAGGAAACTCTGGCGAATAAGTGCTGTTTTACGGTCTTTGCACCCACCGACGAAGCCTTCGGCAAGATACCAAAGGAAAGGCTGGATGCCCTTTTGAAGAACAAGGAAGCCCTCAGAAAGGTGCTCCTTTACCATGTGGTAGATGGTAAGGTCTACTCAAAGGACCTAAAGGAGGGACAAAAGGTAAAGACAATGCAGGGGCAGGAAGCTACCATAGGTCTTAGAGGGGGTGCAAAAATAGATAACGCAAGCATAGTCAAGACAGACATAGAGGCTTCCAACGGCGTCATACATGTGATAGATACGGTCATAATGCCCAGATGAAGACACCGCCCCCTCGTGGGGCTCTTTCCTATAATGCTCTATGTGAGGAACTTTCCAAAACCCAGAATAGTGGTAAGCGCCTGTCTGAACCTAAAGCCCGTCCGCTATAACGGTCAAGAGGTGAGAGACGAGTTTGTTTTGAAGCTTTTACCCTACTGTGAGGTCTTAGAGGTTTGCCCGGAGGTGGCTATAGGTCTTGGCGTGCCGAGGGAAAGGGTTATAGTCTACAGAAGGGAAAACTCCTTCGGACTTTCTCAACCTTCTACAGGGCTTGAGCTTACGGAGAAGATGGAAAGCTTTGCGGAGACTTTCCTAAAGACCTTACAAGGGGTTGACGCTTTCCTTCTGAAAAGCAAGTCTCCCTCCTGCGGAGTGTCCAACACGAAGGTATACAGAGACCCAGAAGGTAGAGAGTTCCACTCGAAGGGTAGGGGTCTTTTTGCCCTCAAGGTCTTGGACCGCTTTGAATACTTGCCGGTGGAGGACGAAGGAAGACTGAAAGACAAAGAGATAAGAGAACATTTTCTTACGAGGCTTTTCTCGGTTGCGGAGCTCAGAGAGAACAAGGAGAGGATAAACCGCATTAGCGAGCTTATGGACTTTCATCAGAGGAACAAATACCTTCTTATGGCACATTCTCAGAGAAAGCTAAAGGAGATGGGAAGGCTCGTAGCCAGTGCTAAAGAGGAAAACCTAAGGGAAACACTTAGCCTTTACGGAAGTCTTTTCCTTCAGGCTATAAGGAAAAAACCCTCGAGAGGACAGCAGGTAAACACTCTTCTTCACATATTCGGACACATCTCAAGAAACCTCAAGGAAAGGGAGAAGGCTCACTTCTTCAAACTGGTAGAAGACTACAAGAGGGGAAGGCTGGATAAAAGGCTTCCCTTAGAGTTTCTCAAAGCTTACGCCTACAGGTTTGAAAACAATTACCTTATGGCTCAGACCTACCTTGAGCCCTATCCTGAGGAACTTATGGTCTAATCCTCGTCAAGGAACTCCAGCCCCTCCACGCTGTAGTAAGGTCTTTCGTAGGTAGAATAGTAGTAAGGTGTGTAAGCTATGAACTCTCCTGCGCAGGTATCCACGCCCTTGAAAGCAGGGAGAACCTTCCATTCATACCTCATCCTCCTTATATCCTCCTCTTTGACCCCTCTGAGCCACGCCACCTCTACGTCCGAGTAGCCCATCTCCTTGGCAAGCCTGAGCGTCTCCGGGGTGAGCTCTTTTTCTTTCAAAACCTTCTCAAACTCCACTACCTGTTTGAGGTTTTCCAAGAACCAAGGGTCAACCTTTGAGAGCTGGTAAACCTCCTCAAGGCTGAAACCCTTTCTGAAAGCCCCCGAGATATACCACAACCTGTTAGGGTTTGGTGTTCTCAAACCCCTCCTTATCTCCTCTTCCTCAAGGGAGGAATAATCGGGCACAGCCAGTCCGTGGACACCCTGCTCCCGACTTCTTATGGCTTTACCAATAGCTTCCTTGAAGGTTCTTCCTATTGCCATTACCTCCCCCACAGACTTCATCATGGTGCCCAGGGTCTTTTCAGCCCTCGGAAACTTGGCAAAGTCAAAGCGTGGTATCTTTACCACCACATAGTCTATGGATGGTTCAAAGGAGGCTGGTGTATGCCTTGTTATGTCGTTTTTTAGTTCATCAAGGGTGTAACCCACCGCAAGCTTTGCGGCCACCTTGGCTATAGGAAAGCCCGTAGCCTTTGAAGCCAAAGCGGAGGAACGAGAAACCCTCGGGTTCATCTCTATCACATAAAAGTCGCCGTCCAAAGGGTTCACCGCAAACTGTATGTTAGAACCACCAGTGTCAACGCCTATCTCTCTCATTATAGCGATGCAGGCATCTCTGAGTATTTGGTATTCCTTGTCCGTAAGAGTTTGTGCGGGTGCAACGGTGATGGAATCGCCCGTATGGACGCCCATAGGGTCAAAGTTTTCTATACTGCAGACTATTATCACGTTGTCTTTGGCATCCCTTATGACCTCAAATTCAAATTCCTTCCACCCTATAAGGGACTTATCTATGAGCACTTGGTGTATGGGCGAGGACTTGAGGGCGGTTTCCACCTTTTCCTTAAACTCTTCCATGTTGTAAGCTATAGAACCACCAGTGCCTCCGAGGGTAAAGGCGGGTCTGAGTATGGCAGGGAACCCTACCTCTTTAACTTTCTCGAGGGCTTCCTGAAGAGAAGAAACCACCACACTGGGTGGCACCTTAAGTCCGACCCTCTCCACAGATTTTCTGAAGAGGTCTCTGTCTTCTCCCTTTTTTATGGCGGTGTAGCTTGCTCCTATGAGCCTTACTCCGTATCTTTCCAAAATACCCTCCTCCTGCAGTCTGACCGCCAGGTTTAGGGCGGTCTGTCCTCCAAGAGTAGGAAGAAGGGCATCTGGTCTTTCCTTCTTTATTATCTCTTCAAGAACTTCCACTGCGAGGGGCTCAATGTAGGTCCTCTGGGCGAACTGGGGGTCCGTCATAATGGTGGCAGGGTTGGAGTTTACCAGAACCACTTCATAGCCTTCTTGAAGAAGGGCTTTACAAGCCTGAGTGCCAGAGTAGTCAAACTCAGCTGCTTGACCTATGACTATAGGACCTGAGCCTATGATGAGTATCTTTTTTATGTCTGTTCTCTTTGGCATTAGGGTCTATATTATAGCAAAGGAAAAAAGCCAGAGATTTTAAGTGTAAGAAGGAAGTCTCAACCTCTATAGTGCTGGGAGCTTTTTCTGAGGAGACCAAGAACATACAGAAAAAGAGCCATACAAAAGCTCAGGATGTAGGCAGTTCTTGTGGAAAGGGGCGTTCTCAGCTCCATATCAAGATGAGACAGGAGGCTAACCACGTGCAGGATAAGCTTCCCTGTTACTTCTAAAGGGAAGGTAGGCAGGCTGAAAAAGGTGAGGATTTGTAGGATACCGTAGAGGGTAAAGGGGAAAAAGAGGTAGCCTACGGGGGTGCTAAAGATTATACCGCCCATACTGGCGTTGGTAAAGCTCAAGAGTAGGGGTGAAACGCCAAGGAAGGCAAAGAAGGAAAGAGCGGTAGGCAAAAGAGCGTATCTGTAGATGAGAGAATCAGAAGGGGGTAAAAGCCTGAGACCCAGCAAGATGTAGAGGGTAGCAAAGAAGGAAAGCCAGAAGGAATAGGAGCGCACGAAGGAAGGTTCTATGAGAAGCAGGAGGCTTGCGGAGAAGAAAAGCACGGTCAGCGCGTTAGGTCTACCCTCTTGCAGTTTTATAAGGACCCAGAGGAGGAGCATGAGCCAAGCTCTCAAGACGGGCGGTTCCTGAGGAACTAACAAGAGCACGTAAAAACTTACCCCCACAGCTCCAAGCCAAAGCCCATAGGGGTAAGGTAGACAAAACCTCAGCATCAAAAAGACCATACCCACATGGAAGCCAGATATGACCAAAAGGTGAAGAAGCCCCGTCCTTAGAAAGTAATATTGCAGGTCCTGAGGTAGGAACTCTCTCGCCTCGCCAAAAAGATAGGTGAGAATAAGAGCTCTTGTCTGAAAGTCCTGAAACTTTTCTTCCACCCGTTTTATGTATAGGTCTCTTATGCTTTCCTTCGTGCTTATCAGGTCTTCTATATCTCTGTAGCTACCCTTCACATAGACCCTGTTCCCCTCAGCTTTTACCTCCGCAAACATTGAAAAGGACTTTGAAGGCAGGTCCACGGAGCGGTAGAGTAGGAGAAGGGCTTTCTTTCCTCGGAGCTCGGGAAAGTCTCCACCCAAGATTTCCACCTTAACCCTCAAACCCTCCTCACTCTCCTGAGGTGGCGACAGGACACGGAGCTCAAGGGAACCCTCCTCCTCAAACCAGAGAAACCTCTCCTCCCTCTCGACCCTAAAGAGGGCAAAAAAGATAAGACAGAGAAAAAGGAGTAACTGGAAAAGCTCAGCGCCTTTTGGCAAGGAGAAGATATACAAAGCCAAAAAGCCTTTTCTGGACCTCTGCCACCTCAAAGCCCTCCTCCGTGAGTTCCCTCTTGACCTCCTCCAGGCTCAATGCGTTCTCAAGGGAGTGTATAAAAAAGCTCCACTTCTCAGACCCGAAGATAAGGAGTCCAAAAGGCTTTAGCGGAAACTTCATCAAAAAGACCAGCAGGGGCGTTAGAGAAAACCTGTTTATGTCCAAGAGGGCAAGCTCACCCCCTTCCTTTAAAACTCTCTTGACTTCTCTCAGAAAGCTCCTTCTGTCAAGGAGGTGTCTGAAGACTAGAGAGAGGGTAACAGAGCTAAAGGAACTCTTCTTAAAGGGCATGTTCTCCGCATCCGCAACCAGAAACCTGCACACCTTACACTTTTCCCTCGCCCGCCTGAGCATGTCTTTAGAAAGGTCCATCCCTACCTTCAGCCCCCGGTTTTGAGACTTGAGAAGCACTTCCCCTGTGCCCGTTCCCACATCCAACCTGTTGCCCTCGCAGGAAAGCATATCCAACATCTCTCTCTGCCAAAGGTCAATCTTACCAAAAGTGACCAGATTTAGGAAAAAGTCATATTTCCTGCTTACCTTTGAAAAAACCTCCTCAACGGTCTTTTTTGTGACCATGTAGCCCACCTCCATAATTTTAGCCTATCAACTCCACGAAGGTCAGAAGCCTTTCCTGTGTCCTGTCCCTTCTGTGAGAGGGAAGGCTTGGGTGGCACACGGTGCAGGTTTTGTATAGGGAGAGCTCTCTTATGCCTGACTTCTTAAGCCTTAGCAAGGCTTCTTCTTGGGTGTCCATGTAGTGCTTACCCCCTCTGTAGTATAGGCTACTGAAGTGCTCCTTAAAGTCCTCACCCACCTGATAACAGCAGGCTTTTGCGGAGGGACCAATAAAGACTAAGAAGTTCTCCAAGGGTTCAAACCTTGAGAGCTCTTCAAGGGCTCTCTCTACTATGCCCTCTTTTAACCCGCGCCAGCCCGCATGAACCACAGAAACTGTTTCCCTTCCCAAGAAGGCTATAGGTAGGCAGTCCGCAGTCCTCACACCTATCTTCAACCCAGTTTTCTTCGTTATGAGAGCATCCCCCTCCAGACCCTCCACAAACTCCTCTATTACCCAAACCTTTGAAGAATGCACCTGCCTGAGGGTTAACACGTCTCGGTCCCCTTCCCATCTTTTGAGCCCGAGCCTGGCTCTCCCCTTCTGAAGTTTAAAAATCACAGCAGTTTCCTTGCTTTCTCCGAGGTTTTCTGTATGCATTCTATAACTATACCTGCAAAGCCCTTCTCTTCTAAAACCCTTATCCCCTCGATGGTGGTGCCGCCGGGTGATGCTACCTTGACAACCCACTCCTCTGGATGTCCTCCCTTTTCTTTTAGGAGTTCACAGGAGCCGGAGACCACGTCCAAAGCCAGAGATTTTGCCACTTCGTAGGGAAAACCTTCCTTCACTCCCGCCAAAGCAAGAGCATGGATAAACCTGAACACAAAGGCAGGACCTGAGCCAGCCAGCGCAGTGAAGGCGTCAAAGGCTTCCTCTTTGAGCTCATAAAGGCTTCCACAGACAGAAAAGAGCTTGAGAAAACTCTCTTTCTCCTTCTCTTCCACACCACTACCAAAGGCACAGGCTATCGTAGCTTTCCCCACCAGGGCGTTTATGTTAGGCATGAGCCTTATGAGCTTCGAGGCATCCGAGAGTTCTTTCATCTTTGAGAGGCTCAAACCCGCTACGAGACTTATGAGCAGTCTTTCTCCTACTTTTCCCCTTAGGCTTTTCAGGACTTCCACCACATCCAGGGGCTTGACCGCAACAAGAAGCCACTGAGAGTGTTCCAGAAGAAACTCCGTGCTTTTTACAACTCCGAAACCCTCAGCCCATGCCTTCTGTCTTTTCTCCTCACTTACATCGTATACGACGACCTCCGCTCTTTCCCGGAGAGCCTTTGCAAAACTCTCCCCCATGTTGCCATAACCTATTACGCCCAGCCTCATGAACGCCTCCTCAGCTTGGTTAGAAGTCTTTCCCAGAAACCCGCAGGGTGGGGCTTGATGTTAAGGGGTAGCTTTGTGAGTATGTGGGTAAGCTCCTTAGTAAAGCCCTCCTCAAAGGGGTTCTGGTTTACTATTTGCCTTATGATTTTTGGGTTGTATCTTATACTTCCCAAGTATTGAACCTCTGCGGAGGTGAACTTCTCACAGACCACTCTTATACTCTCAAAAATCCTTTTACCCTCTTCAGAGCTCTGGACCTTGTTTACTATAAGGTAAAACTCCTTCAGCGTTTCCTCTTGGTTAAGCACCTTTATAAGACCGTAGGCGTCCGCTATGGCGGTAGGCTCGGGGGTGGTCACTATCACAGGTATGTGAGAGGAGGAGACGAGGGCAAGAGTGTCCGAGTGTATGCCAGGAGGTGTGTCAAATAGGACCCAGTGGTAGTTTCTCTCCGCATACTCCTGAAGCCTGTAGATAAGGTTTTTAAGCTGTGTAGGTGGAAGGCTTACCAGTTCCCTGACGCCACTTCCGCTGGAGATGAAAGAGAGGTTTTCCTCTATGGGCACCACCACTTCCTCCAGCGACACCTCCCCCATGAAGTAGTGATAAAGGTTCTTTGAGGGTGTTATGCCAAGCATTAGATGGATGTTGCTAAGCCCTAGGTCACCGTCTACTATGAGCACCTTGTTGCCGTTCTTGCCTATTATCCTGCCCATGTTTACGGTTATAAGCGTCTTGCCTACTCCACCCTTACCACTGGCTATGGAAAGGTAGCCCGTCCTCCTTTCCTTTCCTTCCATCTTCAAAAGGTGAAGTGCTTGCGTCTCCATCACACAACCTCTAAAAACATCTTGGCAAGATACTCGTAGCTTGCCATTACAAGGTCTTCTGGCACCCTTTGACCCATGGTAAAACACAGTATGGGTAGCTGTGTCCGGTAAGCCACGTTTATGGTGGTGCCGTAGTAGCTGGTCTCGTCCAGCTTGGTAAATATAAGACCTGAAGGCTCCACCACGCTGAAACCCTCGACTACCTCGTACTGAACCCTTTCCTCCGTATTGGCGCTGAGGGTTATGTAAGCCTTAAGGGCGGGAAGTCTTGTGAAAAAGGGTATCAGCTCTTTCATCCTTACCTCGTTGTGTTGGCTCCTGCCACCCGTATCCACCAGCACCACATCTAAAGAAGAAAGTTCCCCCACGCGCTCTCTTAGACGATAGGGAGTATCCGCAACTCTGAAGGGTAGTTCCATAATACCTGCGTAAGTCCTGAGCTGTTCCACCGCACCAACCCTGTAGCTGTCTATGGTTATAAGACCAACCCTTTTACCCATACTCTTTAGCTTGTAAGCTAACTTGGCTATCGTGGTGGTTTTACCCACGCCCGTTGGTCCCAAAAGTGCCAAAACGCTAAAGTCTCCCTCAGGAAAGTTATCTACCAACCTCAGGTTCTTGCCGAAACCTTCTACGAGAGATTCTAAGTTCTCACCCTTTAGGTCCAGCCTTTTCAGTTCAAAGTCGTATCCACAGGCGGACTCGACGATTTTCTGTGCCACATCCCGAGATACGCCCTTGTTGATTAGCTTGTTCATGAGATAAAGAGCCCTTATAGAATACTCGCTCTCTAAGTCGTCCTTGTGGACTTCCCCCTTCTCCGTTTTTTGTCTCTTTACAAGCTCCATAACCTCTCTTAGGTTCTCCTTGAGCTTGTTTATCTCCTGATACAAGCTTTCTTCTTTTTTCAGCTCCGTTGCAAAGTCTTCTTTATCGGGTATGCCCACCGTTATCTCCAACTTTGACCTTTTAGGGAAGGGTATAAAGGGGAAGAGCCCCTCCTTTACCACCTTCGTAGAGAGAATGACCGCCTCGGAGCCGTAAAGGGCTCGGACCTCCTCCACCGCCTCCTGAAGAGAGTTCACTAAAAGCTTTTTAATCTTCATCTATGACACCTATGACCTTAAGGTTCAGCTGTCTGTCAAGTTCATTATAAGACAGCACCGTAAGGGTTGGTATGTAGTTTTCAAGCACCTTTCTCACATGCCTTCTTATACTTCCCGAGGTTATCACCAAAGGCATAGCCTGATACTGGTTAAACTTTGTCAACTCTTGCGAAAGTTTTGGGTATAACCTGTTTACGAGAAGGTCCAAAAACTCATCCTCCTTTCCTTCCTGAAGGTAGGCGGTGAGCTTCGTTTCCAGTTTTGGGGCTATCACCGTGGCGTAGAGGGTGCCGTTGGTTGCATAAATCCTGGTTATCCTTTTGGAGAGCCTCTGACGCACGAATTCGGTAAGCGTATCCGGGTCTCTGGTTTGCTCTATGTAGTCCGCAAGGGTTTCCATTATGGTAAGGAGGTCATTGATGGGTATGCCTTCTCTAAGAAGGTTCTGTAGGACCCTGTGAAGCACCGAGACGGGCACTACATCCGGCACAAGCCCCTGAACTGCCTTAGGATACTTCCTTGAAAGATTTTCCACGAGCTCCATAACCTCCGACCTCCCCAGTATCTCGTGGAGGTTCTTCTTTATAGTCTCACTTATGTGGGTTAATATAAGGGTGGATATGTCCACCACCATGTAACCCAGCCTCTGAGCCCTTTCCCTCTGCTCTTCCCTTATCCAGTAGGCTTTGAGCCTAAAGGAAGGGTCCTTTGTCTCTATGCCCTGAAGGGTCTCCTTTGCACCGCCCAGGTCTATGGCAAGCCAGTGTCCTGGCACTATCTCGTAGGAGTCTACCTCTATGCCTCTTATGAGTATGCGGTATTGGTGGGGTCTGAGCCTTAGGTTATCCCTTATGTGAACGAGAGGTATCACCACACCATACTCGCCTGCGAGTTGTCTCCTTACTGCCTTTATCCTTTCAGGGACATCGCCCCCTTGGGTTTCGTCCATATAGGGTATGAGCCCGTAGCCTATCTCAAGGACTATGGGCTCTGGCTGTGTGATAAACTCTTCCTCTCTTTTCTCTGGGGAGGGTCTTTTCTGCTCCTTTAGCATCTCCTCAAGCCTTTTTAGCTCCTCTTCCCTAAGAGCTCTTCTAAGGGTGTAATAGAGACCGCCTAAAACCCCAGCCATGAGGAAGAAGGGGAGTTTTGGAAAGCCGGGTATAAGACCTATAAAAAGGAGCAGTCCTGAAGAAAAGAGAAAAACCCTGGGCTCTCTTGAAAACTCTTTGAAGAGCACCTTTCCCAGCTCTTCCTTTGAAGAGGATTTGGTTACTACCACACCTGCGGAGGTGGAGAGCATTAGGGCGGGTATTTGACTGGCGAGCCCCTCGCCCACGGTAAGCAGAGTGTAGGTTCTGAGAGCCTCAGAAAAGCCGAGACCTTTAAAGACAAGACCCACCACAAGCCCACCCACCAGACTTAAAAAGAGTATGATAAGGGCTGCGACCGCATCCCCCCTTATGAACTTGCTGGCACCGTCCATGGCGCCGTAGAAGCTGGCTTCCTGTTCCAGCTGTGACCTTCTCCTCCTTGCTTCTTCCTCGGTTATAAGACCCGCGTTCAGGTCCGCATCTATGCTCATCTGCTTTCCGGGCATGGCGTCGAGGGTAAAACGCGCCGCCACCTCAGAAACCCTCTCCGCACCTCTGGTTATGACCACGAAGTTTATCACTATGAATATAAGGAAGACCACAAGACCCACCACCACATCTCCACCCACCACAAATGTGCCAAAACCTTCGATGATGTGCCCTGCGGCCGAGGTGCCCTCGTGTCCGTAGAGTAGTATCCTCCGCGCAGCCGCTATGTTAAGAGAGAGTCTAAGCAATGTCCCCAAAAGGAGTATGCTGGGAAAGGCGGAGAGCTCCAAAGGCTCCTTTATGAAAGAGCTCAGCACCAACACCGTCATGGAAAAGGTTATGCTGAGGGCTAACAAAAGGTCAAGAAGTAGGGCGGGTATGGGTAGAACTATGGCGGAGAGTATTACTATGAAGGCAAGGACCACCCAACCTTCCCGTAGCATAGGACTATAGTATAAGTCCCTCGGGGCTAAAATATTCTCATGACCAAAGAAGAGAAGGAGCTGGTGCTTTCCTACCTGCCCCTCGTTCAACAGATAGCTTACCGCCTCCACAGGCACCTGCCCTCCTCAGTGGATGTTAACGACCTGATAGGTTACGGGGTTCTTGCTCTAATAGAGGTCTTGCCCAAGGTTGACAGGAGTAAGAACCCTACCGCTTACCTTAAGCTACGCGTAAAGGGTGCCATGTATGACTATCTAAGAAGTTTGGACTTCGTAAGCAGGAACATAAGGTCCAAGGAGAAGGCTATAAAGCAAGCTCTTGAAAGGCTAAGCATGGAAAGGGGAGAGGAGGTGAGCGACGAAGAGCTGGCAAAGTTTCTCGGAGAAAGCCCTGAAAAACTAAAAGAAGACCTCAAAGCTATCAGCTTTTCCTACTTGATGAGCCTCGAAGAGCTCTTCCGTGAAGGGAGGAGCTACGAGGAGCTCTTTGAAAGCCAAGAAGAGGGTCCAGAAGAGGCGGTCATAAGAGCAGACCTCAAGGAAAAGCTACTGAAGGCGATAGAAAGGTTAGACCACAGAGAAAAACTCCTCCTTCAGCTCCTCTACTACGAGGAGCTACCTTTGAAGGAAGTGGCAAAACTTTTAGGTGTATCTATGGCGAGGGTATCTCAGATTAAGAGCTCTGCGATAGAAAAGCTCAGGAATTATCTAAACCCTGCCTAATGAGCTCGAGGAGCTTCTCGTAAGTGTATCTTATCTCGTAAGCGGTGTTCACGAGCCTCTTGTCCCCCGTCTCCTCTGCCCTTTTTACCAGAGGCAGGATGAACCTTCTTAGCTGGTCTTCGTATTCCCGAAGGTCGTGCAGGAGCTCTTCCTTCCTTAGGTCTTCCAAGGTAGCCGAATAGGTTTTGTATAGCATCTTTGCGGATAGGAGGGTGTGCTCCAGTTCCTTTTCAAGGTCACCTCTGTCAAGCCCTGCCTTCGTAAAGTCTCCCATCAGGGTTCCACCACCACGCAGTGATGTATTTTAAGATACTTTTTTCTTACCTCCTGCACTTGTTCAAAGCTAACGCTATTGACCTTCTCCGCATACTTACCCTCCATCCTCCAGCCAAAGCCCATAACCTCAAAAAAGCCTAAATACCAAGCTTGCCTGAGCCTAGTCTGACGGGCGAGCAGAAAGTCACCTACTATCTTGTTCTTGGCAAGTTCCACGTCCCCGGGCTCTATAGGGGCGTTCTTGACCATTTCTATCAGGTCTTTCAGGGCGTCCTCCTTTTTCTCGGGTGATGTTCCTATGTAGGCTATGAGCCTGGGTGAAGCCAGTCGCGTAGGATAGGTGGAGTAAACCGCATAGGCGTATCCCTTCCTTTCTCTCAGTTCCTTAAAGAGCTTTGAGGTCATGCCGTCCCCGAGCACCGCGTCCAACACCTTAAAGGCGAAGTATTCCTCGCCCTTAAAGTTAGGTGCATCAAAGGCACATAGCACCGTAGCTTGAGAGCCTTGTCTTTTAACCCTCTCTATCAGGTCTTCCCTCATGGGCACATCCTCTGTCTTTAGCTCGTAGCGACCCCCAGGAAGTAGAGAGAAGGTCTCCTCCAGAAGGGGGAGAACCTGCTCCGTCTTAAAATCGCCCACGAGGCTCAGAACCAAGTTCTCCGAGCGAAGCACCTCTTTCCATCTCTCTATCAGGTCTTCTCTTTCTATAGTCTTTATGTCTTCCTCTCTTCCGAGGGGTATCACCTCGTAGTTGGAGCCTTTGTAAGTAAGCTTTCTGAGGGCATCAGTGGCAAGCTCCTGTCCCCTTTCCCTCCTTGACCTTAGGGTCTGAAGGGCGTTCTTCTTTTCTCTCTGCAGGTCTTCTTCGGAGAAAAGGGGTTCTGTTAGTATGCTCCTTATGACCGAAAGCCCCTTGGGTAAACCTTCCACTTTGGTGGAGAAGCCTATCTCTATGAAATCGTCCCCTGCGGAGGCATACAGGCTTCCCCCATAGTCCTCAAAGGTGCTGGCTATCTGATAGGAACTGTAGCTCTTCGTTCCCTTGGTAAGAAGGGTTGCGGTCAGGTTCGTAAGTCCTCTTTTCTTCTCTCCATGAGTGCCAGACTTTATAAAGATGACGCCCGAGACTATACCCCTGCCCCTGGTTTCTTTGAGTATGAGCTTCACGCCGTTAGGAAGCACTCGCTCCTGCACTTTTACACCCCCAAAAGAAAGGCTAAAGATAAGAAGAAGTATTATATAACTCATCTGTCTGGCACCATTATGACCTCAGAGTAAGGCTTTCTTAGGATGTATTTTTCCAATACCCTTAAAACATCCTCTCTGCGGACGCTCCTTATGTTGTTTTCAAAATATCTGTAGTAATCCAGCATTCCTACCACGGTGAGCGAATAACCTATGTAATAAGCATCCCTTTCTACCCTCTCAAGGTTGAAAGCCTCCGAGTTTATTATCCTTGACTTTGCCCTTTGAAACTCCTCTTCCGTAAGAGCCTCCCTCAAAGAACCCATAAGCTCAAATACTCTTCCTTTGACCTGCTCAAGCTTTTCCGCATCAAGGGTGGCATATATGAAAAAGAGGTTGTCTCTTGGTCTGCCAAAATCGCCTGTGGATATACTGTAGACTAGCCCCTTCTCTCTGAGCTCTCTATAAAAGAGAGAGGTCCTGCCGTTGCCTAAAATCTGGTCAAGAACTACGAGGGCGTATTGCTCCTTAGTGCCTACCGCTGGCACCTTCCAGCCAACAAGCCAGTAGGTCTTTTCCACCCTGTTGTCTCTTATTGTCTTCGTCCTGTTTTCAAGCTGTTCGGGCTCTTGTGGTATATCCACCTTAGGAAGGGGTTTACCTTCTTCCTTACCAAAGGTCTGTAGCACCTCTCTGTAAACTTCCTCAGGTTCAACATCACCAACAACAACCAGATACATGTTTCTTGACTGGTAGAAGTTCTTGTAAAACTCAAGGAGCAGTTCTCTTGTGAACTTTTGGATGGTTTCCTCGTAACCTATTATAGGGTATCTGTAGGGTGAAACCTTATAGAAAAGTTTTTCAAACTCCTCCCAGAGGATTGTGGTAGGGTTATCCTTTCCACGCCTTAGCTCTTCTATTACGATAGGCTTTTCCTTTTCCACCATATCCTCCGCAAGCAAGGGTTTTTGGGTAAGCTGATAGAGAACATCAAGAGCCTGCTTCCAGTAAGGCTTTGCTATGGTTATATGGTAGAAGGTGTACTCCTTTGAAGTGCCTGCGTTTAGGTTTCCTCCAAGACTTTCCACTATGTAGTCCATATGACCGTAGGGATACTTCTCCGAACCGTTAAAAAGCATATGCTCAAGAAAGTGAGCCATGCCCTTTTGGTGGTAGTCTTCATAAATAGAGCCAACCCTAAACCAGACGTGAAGGGCAACCGCCTCCGAGTCTTCTCTGCGGTTTACCACCAACTTTGCCCCGTTGGGCAGTTTATAGGTCTTAAGCTCACCAGTAAAAGCTAATGTGGTCATCGTAAACACCCCCAAAAGTAATAGTAAAATTCTCATCACTCTTTCATTAGGTCTCTTGTCATTGCTTCCTCGTAAGTGTAAGGGCAGGCTTCTGGAAGGTCTTTTATTGAAAGAGAAAGACCAAGCTCATGTGAGCTTTTCACTATTTCCTTTTTTGCATCTATCCACGCCATTTCAATCTGAGAGGGAAGTTTTGCCCTTAGGCTTGGATACTTTTCAAGAAGAGCCCATATATCAAGCCTTGCATTCTCTACGCTTTTTATCCAACCAAGCCCTCCTCTTTCTCCGCCCGCTCTCGTCATAGACCTAAAGTTATCCCACTTGTAGAGATGCTCCAAGATGACCGCCAAGTAACTTATGCAGGCGTCCAAGTGCCTCTGTGCCATGTCCTCTATTTCCTCCAAGAGGTTCTCCCAATCCACAAGCTCGTAGGCTCTTTCTTTGAGGAGCTCTAAGTTTATCTCAGCCCAGAGAGGAAAATCCTTGTCGTAAAGCTCTTTTAAATCTTCTCTGCTTATGGTCTTCATGGCTTTAGCTCCTTCCTCAGGTCTCTGGTCATAGCTTCTTCGTAGGTGTAGGGGCAAGTTTCTGGAATGCGAAAGTTCTCAGGTTTATATCCATTTTCGTCGAGCCATTCAATAAGGTTATCTATCGCATGGTTCCATGCTCGGTGAAGTTCACAGGGCAGTTTTGAGCTGAGACTTGGGTAGTTTTTAAAAAGTGTGTTTATACGCCTTCTTGAATTCTCTACACTTTTTATCCACCCCATGCCCGCGGCCTCACCGCCAGCAAGCTCCTTGAAGTTGTCCCACTTGTAAAGGTGTTCAAGGATGACCGCTAAATGACTTATACACGCCTTCAGGTCTGACCTTGCCATGTCCTCTATTTCCTCCAAGAGGTTCTCCCAGTCCACGAGCTCGTAAGCTTTTTCTTTGAGGAGCTCTAAGTTTATCTCAGCCCAGAGAGGAAAGTCCTTGTCGTAGAGCTCTTTTAGTTCTTCTTTGTTTATGACGCTCATAGGTTTCAATATATAACCTTTATTCTCGCGGAGCCTTCCTTTTTTTCTATTTCAATACGCTGACTGAACTTGTCTGCCACATCCTCCACATGAGTTATGATACCCACCATTCTGTTAGTTGACTCCCTTATAAGGTCAAAAAATTCAGACAGAGACTCTCTGGTCTCTCTATCCAAAGAACCAAAACCTTCGTCTATAAAGAGGCTCTCAAGGGGTGCGTTCTGAGAGAGGATGTCTGCGACCGCAAAAGCAAGAGAGAGGCTTGCAAGAAATGTCTCACCTCCGCTCAGGCTTGAGACAGGTCTTTGGTGTCCTGTGCCGTGTTCAATAACCTGAAGGTCGCCTTCTACCAGTTCAAAACTAAACTGTCCTGAGCTAAACTTGAAAAGATAATAGTTAGCTCTTTCAACCACTTTCTGAAGCATAAGACGGCTTACGAACTCAGGAAACTGGTTGTCCGTGAGGTCTGACCTGAGCCTCTCGTAAAGGTCAAGCTCTTTTTTAAGCTCTTCTATGCTTCTTATGAGCTCCTTCTTTTCTCTTAGGTCTTCTTTTAGTCTTTCCAGTTCACTCGTTAGGTTGCCGTAGAGCTCTCTGTTTTTGTGAAGCTCTTCTTCAAGCCCTTTAAAAGCCCTCTCTACCTCCTCCGTTGGAGGGAGACCCTCAAGGGAAGATAGTTTTGACCTTAGCTCCTGAAGCCTCTTCTCAAGGTTGTGTTTTTCCTTCTCGTAGCTTTCAAAAGTCTGTTGAAGGTTTCTTATCTCTTCTTGGCTCAGAAGATGTCTTTTTGCCTCTTCAAGACTTCCAAATATTTTGTTTAGCTCGTAGAGCTCTTTAGCTATGCTGCTCTTCTGTTCTTGTAGAGTTCTGAGAAACTCTTCTGTTTTCTGAAGGTCAGAAAGGAGGTTTGCTTCTTTTGCTTTTACCTCCTGAAGGCGTTTGCTTACCGTAGCGTATCTTTCCTGAGCCTCTTTAATCTTTGAGGAAAGCTCTTCTATCTTATCTCTTAGCTTTATCTCAAGATAATCTGAAGGCTTTTCACCGGTTTTCTCTCTTATTTCCCTCTCCAATTCCTTAAGTCTTCCCTCTTTTGACTCTTTCTGTTCCCTCAGACCTTTCTCCCTTTCCTGGAGCTCCGTAAGCCTTTTCTCCTTCTGCGAGAGTTCCCCTTGAAGTTCTTCCAACCTTTGGACATACTTTTTTTCCTTTTCTCTCAAGGACCTCAGCTCCTGATAGGCTTTTTCTGTATTTTCTATATCTTCTTTAAGCATCTCTTCAGACTTACCCCCGAGCTCCACAAGGAGCTCCTCCTCCTCTTCTCTTAGTTTTTCCAGCAGAGAACCTTTTGAAGACAATCTCTCCTTTAACTCTGACTCCTCTCTTCTTAGCTCCTCTAACTTATTAGCTATCTCTGTATGAGTTTTTCTAAGAAGTCCAAGCTCTTCCTCCCTTTTCTTAAGCAGAGCCTTATCCTTCTCTACCTTTCTCAGCCTTTCCTCAAGCTCATGCACCTCTTTGGTGGCATCCCGAAGGCTTTCTATGAGCTTTTGTTCCCTTTCCTCAAGCATGGAGAACTGGGCTTCTCTCGCAGACAACTCCCTCGCAAGGTCTTCTCTTTTTTCTCTCAGTTCATAAAGCCTTGAGGTTAAAGCCCTTATGTCCTCCTCTCTTTTTGCGTGCTCCTCCTCCGAAACTACTCCACCGCACACAGGACAAGGAGAACCTGCCCTCAGGCTTGACCTTATCTCCATAGCGTATAGCTCAAGTTTTTTCTCCTCAAGAGTGGAAAGCTCTCCCTTTATCTCCTCAAGCCCTTTCTTGAAGCTCTCCCTTTCCCTTTCAAGCCTTCTCTTTTCACTTTCAACATCCTTTAGCTCCTTAGCCTTTGCGTAGAGCTCTCTTAGTTCCACCTCTTTATCTACAGAAGACCTCAACTCCCCTATGAGCCTCTCCACGTTCTCTATTTCCTCTCCAACCCTTTGGTATTCTTCTCGCTCCTTCTCTATCCTTCGCCTACGCTCTTCCAAACCCTCTTCTGCGTTTTTTCGCTCCCTTTCCAGCCTTTCCCTCTCCGCCCTGAGGCGCCTGAGCCTTTCCAGCTGTTCCTTTTTCTTCTCTACTTGCTTTATCTTTTCCTCTATGCCCCCCTTCTCGTAGTTCTCTATCTCCTTCCTAACCTCCCTGATAAGTTCGAAGCCTTTCTCAAGCCTCTGCCTGCACTCCTCCTCCGCCTTTCTCTCGCGCTCAATCTCACCCCTAACCACCTCTAACTGTTTCTGTATGTCCTGAGATTCTCTGTATAGCTCTTTATAGCTATTCAGAAGCTGAAGCGTTTGGCTCGTCTCGAGGCTTTGTCTGTTGTATTCTTCAAGCCTACCAGCTTCTTCCTCTGCTTTCCTTAACTCCACCTCCACACGCACCCTATCCTCTGAACACTTTTTGAGCTCCAGCTCCTTGCGCCTTTTGTCCTCCGTGTATTTCTCCTCCAGCCCTAAAATCCTTTCATACTCCTCCAATCTTGGAAGGTAGGGCAGGAGCTCGAGGGCAACCTCAAGCCTCTTCCTGAGCTTTTCCATCTCCTCTCGTCTCAATAAGAGTTCGCCAAGCTTTCTATCAAGCTCCGAGGCTTCCTGCAAAAAGCCGTCCCTTTCTCTACAGCTCTCCAGAAGCTTTTGAGCCTGAGACCTTTTCTCAAAAAGGTGCTCGTATTCTTGTTGAAGTTCCTGCATGTCTACTTCGAGCTTTTCTATTGCCTGCGGACTTACATTTTCAAGCTGTGAAAGCCTTGACTGAAGAACTTCAAGCTTGCCAGACCTTTCCTTATATTCTTCCCCTACGAGTTTTTTAAGATGGAAAAAAAGCCCAGAAAAGCCAAGCAAAGAGTTGAGTATTTCCCTCCTGTCCTTTTTGTCCTCCGGCTTTAAAAACCTGTCAAACTGGTTCTGGGGCAGTAGAAGAACCTTCGTAAAAGTGCCGTAGTCGAGCCTAAGAAGTCCTTTTATACGTTCTTCCAGCTCCTTTTCTTTGAGGCTCTTAGGTATGCCACTTTCGTAAAATCTGAAATCAGACCTACCGCCGTCGTGTTCCCTCTCAATCCTGTATACCTTGCCCTTTACGGAAAAGTCAAGGGCTACGCGCATGCCCTTACTACCCTTTGAAATAAGATGTTTATGAGCCTTCTGCTCTCCGTAGCGTGGTGCCTTTCCATAGAGGGCGTAGCATATGGCATCCATGAGAGTGGACTTGCCTGCACCCGTCCTACCCCTTATGACAAAAAAGCTCAAAGGAGAAAAGTCAATAACGTGTTTGCCCCTGTATACTCCAAAGTTCTCAAGTTCAAGCCTAACCGGTCTCATGGCTCACCTTGTCTATTAGCTTTCCAAAAAGCTCTTTCAGCTCTCCTGCCGGCTCTGAGTTGTATTTCCGCTTGTGAAACTCCTCATATAGCCCCAAAAGGCTCAGGCTCTCGTCCCTAAGACTTAAAGGCTCACCACCGTCCACAGGCTCAACCTCCAGCCTTGCGAGCTTATCGCCCAGTATCCTTTGCACCCGCTCCTTCTTTACATTGTAAGAAGTGTCCTTCATGTTCACCCTCATCTGCACCTTTACCAGAACCTCTTTAGCTGCAACTGGCTCAAGCACCCTTTCTATGTCCTCCCCCTCCTTCAGCTTTATTTCAATCAGCTCTCTTTTCAAAGAGAGACCTATTTGCTCAACGCGCGCAAGACCATCCTCAAGCACCACCAAATTAACAAACTTTTTCATACCTTTCTCAGAAAAGTCTATTTGGTAGAGACTGCCCGAGTAGTAAACCTTAGGAACCGCACCTTCAACCCTCTGATTTCTGTGAACGTGCCCCAGCGCCGCATAATGAAACTCTTCGGGTATGGAGTCCGCCCTCACCGCGTAGTAGGGACTTACAGTGGAGGGAAGCTCACTACCGGTTATCCAGGCTTTGTCCAACATAAGGTGAGAGAGGAGAACCCTATACCTGGCATCGTTTACCTCCTGCGCCAAGGCTCTCATATACTGGGCAACCTTCTCCGCGTAGCTCCTTTCCTTCTCTTCGTGAAGGTGGGTTATTACCCTCTCGTCAGGGTAGGGAAGGCATGCCACCTTTAGGTCTCCATACTCAAAGATTGCCTCCGAGACGTTCCTCGCTGGTCTGTCAAAAACGTGTATGTTTGCCAGCTTTTTTAGACTTTTGTATATCTTCATGAAGTCGTAGCTGTCGTGGTTTCCTGCAATCAGAAGGGTATGAAGCCCCACAGAATTAAGCTCAGTGAGAAACTCCAGCACTATTTCTTGAGACTCAAAGTCTGGGTTTTTCCTGTCAAATACGTCTCCTGCTATGAGAAGGAGCTCCACGCCCTCCTCTTTGCATATTCTAAATACCTGCTCAAGGGCGTAGAGGAGGTCTTCCTTCCTGCTCACGTGCTCGTATAGCCTTTTTCCTGCGTGTAGGTCTGATATGTGGAGCAGTCTCATATCATAACCCCACCCCTATTAAGTATAACCTCCAGCCTGCTCAACATCTGACTGTAACCCTCTTCTTCCTTTAGCCTGTCGTAAAGCCTTTTCATCTCGTCCAGCACCAGCTCCACCACCTCCTCCGGTGTGTTACAGAGAGAGATGAGGTTAAGGTCGCTGTCGCTTATGGTGCGGTAGCTTATCATAGTCTCTCGCATGAAGTCTACCAGCTTGGACCAGTAATCGTAGCCAAAGAGGATAATAGGGAAGGGGGGGCTTTTGTTTGTCTGTATGAGGGTAAGGGCTTCAAAGAGCTCGTCGAGAGTTCCAAAACCGCCGGGAAATATAAGGTAGGCGGTAGAATACCTGAGTAGCATAACCTTTCTTACGAAAAAGTAATTGAAGTTCAGCGAAAGGTTCTGGTAAGGGTTGGGCACTTGCTCCGTGGGTATCTGTATATTTAGACCCACAGAAAGAGCCCCCGCATCCTTTCCACCTCTGTTAGCTGCCTCCATTATGCCCGGCCCTCCACCAGTAACTATATGAAACCCAAGACTACCTAAGATGAAAGCGGTTCTGTAAGCCATACGGTAGTAATGGTCTTCCTCTGTGAGCCTTGAACTCCCGAAGAAGGTTATGGCAGGACCTACAGAGGAGAGGGCATCAAAACCCTCCACAAACTCGCTCATTATCTTAAGCACACGCCAGGTATCACCCTGTCGTATCTTTAACTCTTCTATGAGCCTTAACTCTTTACTGTTCATTAAGGTCCTTGACCATACCCTCCAGCTTTAAGAGTTCACCTTCCTGAGGCTGGTTTATGTTCTTTGCGTATCTAGGCCTTTTGTAGGTAGTCTTTGTATTCTTGGCTTTTGAAACCTTGCTCTTTACCTTCTTCTTAGCCTTCCCCTGCACTACCTGTTTCTTTACCTTTGTGCCTGCAAAGGAAAGGTCTAAGGGCACGGAAAGGCTAAGAGAACCCACTATCGCAGCCAAAAGCGCAATCCTTTTCATCTTTAACCCTCCTTTACCTCCGTGGAGGTAAGAAAACTATACCCTATAACCTTACCCCCTGTCAAGAAGGGTAAGTATGTTCTCAAACAGACTGTTCCTGTTCTCTTTGGTAACTTCCAGAAGGACCGCCCCGCGTAACCTTCTTATCTCTGCCACCAGAGGGTCCACATCCCTTATGGGTATGGTCAGGAGCATCCTCCTCTTAGGGTCCTGGACGAGCATTCTCACCATCTCTTTGAAGGGTTTTGAAAAGAGTTCCATCTTGCCCACTTCGTCCAAAACCACCACCCTATCTTCTTCAAGTGCCCTCTGGAGCACCGGAAGTGCAAGGCTTTCAAAATTCTGAAGGTTTACACCGTAAGAGCCCACGAGATGTTTGGAGGTGTAGGTTTTGCTTGCAAAGAGCGCGCTCTTTCCTTCAGTGGTGACCACCCTAAAGCCAGTGCGTTTTTTCGTCCGTGGGTCTCTTACCTCCTCCGTCCAAAAGCCTACGGCTCTATCACCCAGGACTTTCGCCAACCTCTTTATGAGAGTAGTCTTACCTATGCCAGGCTCCCCAGTTATAACTATCTTCATATGTCCTGAAGGGCGTAAACTTTGAGCTTTCCACCGTGCTCCAAGTAGCTCCTTATAGCCTCCAACATGGCATACCCACCCCTCACGGTGGTAGTGTAAGGTATACCATACTGAACCGCAGACCTCCTTATGTGATGGGCGTCGCCCCTTTCCTTTCTACCAGTGGGCGTGTTTATGATGAGGTTTATCTCTTGGTTCTTTATCATGTCCACCACGTTGGGCCTCCCTTCGGATACCTTCAAAACATGCCTTACTTTAAGTCCCATGCCTGTAAGATACTGGTAAGTGCCTTGGGTGGCGTATACTTCAAAGCCCAAATTGAGAAAGCCTACGCATAGGTCTGCTATTTTGGGCTTGTCTCTGTCCGCGACGCTCAGAAAAACCTTACCTGAAGTAGGTAGCCTGCTCCCTGCAGAGAGCTGAGCCTTGTAATAAGCAAGGCCGAAGCAGTCCGCAACTCCCATCACCTCGCCCGTGCTTTTCATCTCTGGTCCGAGCACAGGGTCTTCCTCAGGAAACCTACTCCAAGGAAAGACCACCTCCTTCACCGAGTATATCCTTTTGTCCACAGACATAAAGTCACTGGCAGGGTGGGCTGTGCCTTCTCTCAATCTTTCAAAAACCTCTGGCACTAAGTCTTTTAACCCTTTGCCTATACCCACCAGAGCGGAGAGCTTCGCCAAAGGATAGCCTATAGTTTTGCTAACAAAGGGAACGGTTCTTGAAGCCCTTGGATTTACCTCAAGCACGTAAACCTCTCCCTCTTTCACCGCAAACTGAAGGTTCACCAGACCCTTCACCCTCAGCTCCTTTGCTATGAGTTTTGACTGTCTTTTTATCTCCTCCACCACTTCCGGTGGAAGGCTGTATGGGGGTATGCTGGCTGCGCTATCTCCTGAGTGCACCCCAGCCTCTTCTATGTGTTCCATAACCGCACCTATTAGATACTCTTCGCCGTCTCCTATGGCATCTACATCCACCTCCACGCTGTCGGAGAGATACTTGTCTATGAGTATGGGTCTCTCGTAGCTTACGCTCACTGCCTCCTCAAGGTATTGCAAAAGGTCATCCCTATCGTAGACTATTCTCATAGCCCTTCCACCAAGCACGTAAGAGGGTCTTACAAGCAAGGGATAGCCCAGCCCATCCGCTACCCTTAGAGCCTCTTCTTTTGTCCTTGCGGTCCCGCTCTCCGGCTGTTTTATGCCCAGTTTCTCCACAAGGCTTCGGAAGAGCTCCCTGTCCTCAGCCATGTCTATGCTTTCAGGCGGCGTGCCCAGAATGTTTATGCCTAAGTTTTTTAGATGCAGGGAGAGTTTTAGAGGGGTTTGACCCCCAAACTGAAGGAACACGCCGTCAGGCTTTTCCCTCCTTATGACCTCGAGCACATTTTCAAGCACCACGGGTTCAAAGTAAAGGGCGTCCGCAGTGTCGTAGTCAGTGGACACGGTCTCAGGGTTGCAGTTGAGCATTATGGTCCTTATACCTTGCTCTCTTAGAGCAAAGACCGCATGCACGCAAGCGTAGTCAAATTCAATACCCTGACCTATGCGGTTCGGACCACTGCCGAGGATTAGGACTTTTTTCATTAAAGCCTATATTTTAACCTATATACATGTTAGGTGAGAAACTCAGGGAAGTGTGAACCTTAGCCCGAGTATAAACCCTCTGGGGTAACATCCTTCCCAGCTTCCGCTTTCAGGACTATAATTTTAGCATGACCAGAAAGGAAGAAATAGTGGAACTTATAACTCAGGGGTTGAGAAATGTGAAATCTCTTGCGCAGCATTTTGGTGTTTCTCTTATGACCATATACAGAGATGTGAGAGAGCTTGAGAAGGAAGGGAGGATTGTTAGGAAACACGGGGAGCTCCTTCTCAGAGAAGAGGCAGGGGAAGTTTTGGAAGAAGGGGTAACAACCTGTGCTTACTGCACAAAACCTATTGAGAAAAGGTTGGAGTTCACATACAGGCTCAGGAGAGGTAGGCTTGTAAAAGCCTGCTGTGCCCACTGCGGTCTTTTACTATACAAAAATCTTAAGGAGGAGGACATAGAAGCCTGCATGACCTGGGACTTTATAAACTGCAAGCCCATGAGCTGTTTCTCCGCTTGGTATGTTTTAGGTTCTTCCGCCATGCCCTGCTGTTCACCCTCTGCCATAGCTTTTACCAGCAAAGAGGATGCGGAGAAATTTTCGAGAGGCTTTGGGGGTTTTGTTGTAGATTTTGAAGGTGCTGTGGAGGGTGTGGAAAAGCTCATGAGAAGGGGAACAGCTGTTAAAATAAGTCTATAAACCCAGGAGGTAAAGGCATGGAAATAACGGAGGTTCAAGAAAAGGAGTTGAGAAGCTACATACCCTCCGTTACCATAGACGAGGATTACAACCTCCTAACGCTGAACGACAGCGCGAGACGTATGTTTGGTGATGTGGTAGGCAAAAAGTGTTATAAGGTGCTCTACGCCTTTAACGAACCATGTTACCATATGGGTATTAAATGCCCTGTCTACGATAAGATAACGGATGTGGACATAATAAGCGTCAGCTACGAAAATTACATAAGAGGCTACGGCAGTGCACCCACCCAAGGTATATACTGGGAAAATGTAATAAACATAACCAGCATTCAGGTGCTCAGGTTAAGTATGATAGACCCTCTGTCAGGTCTCTACAACAGACGCTTTGCGGAGAGTTTTCTTGAAAAGAACTTCAGCCTGTGGAAGAGATACGGACAGCCCTTCGGGCTTATGTTTATAGATATTGACAACTTCAAGGAGATAAACGATAAGCAGGGGCATCTGACGGGCGACAGGGTCATACGGAAGATATCCTCCTACTTGAAGGTTATGTTAAGGTCATCGGATGTAGCTTGCAGGTATGGGGGTGACGAGTTTTTGATTATACTCCCCAACACCGCTCTGGAGGGGTGTGAGCGCGTAGCCCTAAGAGTCTTTAGCTATGTAGAGTGTTTGGAGTTTTCCTTTCCCCTCTCTGTGAGCATAGGTCTGACCCATCCTCTGGAGCAGGACGAAAGGTATGAAGATGTGATAGAAAGGGCGGACATCGCCATGTATAAGGCAAAGAAGTCCGGAAGGGGCAAAATTGGCGTAGCCGCGTCCAAAGAGAGAGTATACCTGATAGATGGAGGAAAAAAGGATGAACAGTGTAAGAATACAAGTTGATGGCATAGAGCGAGAGGTGGACAGGGGAAAACCCCTGCTTCAAAGCCTTCTTGAACTGGGTATTCAGGTTCCCTACTTTTGCTACCACCCCAGACTGAGGATAATAGGTGCCTGTAGAATGTGTATAGTGTTCAACGAAAAGACGGGGAGGCTCATGACATCTTGCAATGTCTACCCAGAAGAGGGTATGTCCATATCTACAAAACACCCCTTAGTATTGGAAAACCAAAAGTATCTTCTTCAGGCTTTTATGACAAGACATCCTCTGGACTGCCCCATATGTGACAAGGCTGGGGAGTGCGACCTTCAGAACTACGGAGCTCTTTTTGGACCCCAAAGGCAGATAGTTCCCGTCTCTGCACTTCATAAGGAAAGACATCAGGTGGACTGGGAGAGCGACTTTCTGGAATACTATTCTAACCGGTGTGTGGTGTGCTACAGGTGCACCAGAGCCTGTGATGATGTGGTGGGGGCTCATGCCCTCTATGTGGAAGAAAGGGGCTTTCAGGCAAACATAGCACCCACCCTCAAGCCCATGGACACTTCTACCTGTGAGATGTGTGGTCTTTGCGTCCATGTGTGTCCCGTAGGAGCTATCATATCCAAGCCTTTCAAGTACTGGACCAGGAGCTGGCTCCTTAAAAAGGAGAAAACCATCTGCAACCTCTGCCCCGTGGGCTGTGAGATACAGATAGAGTATGGTGTGGGTGACTGGAGGTCAAAGGAGAAGGTCTACAGAACAAAACCCACAGAGGAGTTAAACATATGCGCCAAAGCCTTCTTCGGTTATGACCACCTCAACCACCAGAGACTGAAAAGCCCCCGCATGTTTGGAAGAGAGGAGACCAAGGGAAATGTAGCCAATTATCTTTCCATACTTCTAAAGGGGAAGGGAGAAGAGACCCTCTTGGTGCTCTCTTCTTACCTGAGCAACGAGGACTATCAGCTTATAAGAGAAATTGTAAGAAGGACCGGGGTTATGGTTGCCTCAACCCTTTCCTTTGACCTCCTTCCCTTCCTTCGGGCTTACGGAGAATACATACCCCTTACCATAAGAGACATACTGGAGGCTGACTTCTACGTTCTTGTGGGTCAGGATGTGACCTCCACCGCACCCGTCCTTTCTTATTACATAAAGGGAAAGGTTTACAGGGTAGGTAAAAGCCAGAGAGACTTAAAGTTTAACCCCGTAGACATAGACAAGGAAGAGCTGAAGGGGCTGGAAGGTGAGGGGGTTATAGTTTTCAACCCCCTTGGTATGGGGGCTAAGGAGGCGGAGGAGTGGGGATTATACCTGAAAGAATTGTGTAAAGAAAAGGGCTTCAGGCTCTTACTACTCCAAGAGGGTAACTCTCTGGGGCTCATAGGCAACATACCTCTGGAATGGCTCTCTGACCCTTTGGAGTCCCTTCAGGTTGCAAAAAACGCAGTCCTTTTCGGAGAGGACTTGCTGGACTACGTGGACGTGGAAAGGCTAAAGAAGTCTTTTGAGAGACTGGAGCACTTGGTTGTCCTATCACCCTTTGAGGATGGCATAGCCCAGTACGCACAGATAAAAGTGCCCCTTGACCTCATGGGTGAGCTGGAGGGCACCTACAGCACCCTTATGGGCGAGCTCAGAGCAAAGAGGTTCCTGCCGGGCTCTTTCAACCATACGGAGTTCCTCAGAAGTCTTTTAGAATACCTGCCTGAAGGGGATAAAAAACCCACCTCTGTCCTCTCGGTTAATAGAGAGATGCCAAGGGAGGTGCACCTCTATAGGAGCAACTGGATAACGGAAAGGAGCGAAAACCTCAGAAAGCTCTACGAGAAAAACAGGATGGTGGAAGAGTCTCTGAAACTAGCAAAGTAATAAGTTTTAGAGCACACCCTCTCTACGGCTGTGAAAGCCTTATATGATGACGCACCCCTTTACAAACTCCAGAACCCTTTCCTTTATACCCTTTGCATCTATGCCCACCAAGCTTCTCAGGAGGTTCTGGTTACCGTGTTCTATAAACCTGTCGGGTATGCCTATGTTGAGAACCCTCTTACTGTAACCCTTTCTTGCAAGCCACTCAAGCACCCCCGAGCCAAACCCCCCCATCACCGCGTTATCCTCGACCGTCACGAAAAGTTCGTATCTTTGCGAGAGTTCCTCAAGGAGCTCCTCATCCATGGGCTTTACAAACCTGGCATTTACCACTCCAAAGTTTAACCCTTCCTTGAGAAGTTCCTCCGAAGCCTGAAGAGCCTGATAGACTGGGTAGCCCACAGCAAGAATGACACCCTCTCTGCCTTCCCTCAGAACCTCCCAGCTACCCACTTTGATAAGCCTAAAGCCCTCTGTAGGCACGCCGTAAGCAGGTCCTCTCGGGTAGCGTATGGCAAAGGGGCCGCCATAATGCAAGGCGGTATAGAGCAAGTCTCTTAGCTCCTGCTCGTCCTTTGGTGCACAGACCACCAGATTAGGAACACACCTCAGGTAGGAGAGGTCAAAGACACCGTGGTGGGTAGGACCATCGTCCCCTACAAGACCTCCCCTGTCTATGGCAAAAACCACGGGGAGCTTCTGAAGGGCAACATCGTGTATCAGCTGGTCATAAGCCCTTTGGAGAAAGGTAGAGTAGTAGCAGGCGATGGGCTTGAGCCCTGCGCAGGCAAGCCCACCCGCAAAGGTGCAGGCGTGCTGTTCCCCAATACCTACATCAAAAAACCTCTCGGGAAACCTCTGACTGAACTCCACGAGCCCAGAGCCTTCTTTCATGGCGGGGGTTATAACCACCAATTCTCTGTCCTGCTCCGCCAGTTCCACCACCGCCTTCCCGAAGACGGATGTCCAAGTGGGTGGTGAAGGTTTCTTTATAAACTCTCCTGATTCTCTCTTGTAGGGTGCGACGCCGTGCCAGGTGACCGGGTCGTTCTCCGCTGGTCTGTAGCCCTTCCCCTTCTTTGTGTAGATGTGCAGTAAGACAGGACCTTCTATACGCTTTATGTTCTCGAGGGTTTTTTCAAGAGCGGGAAGGTCGTGTCCGTCTACAGGACCTATGTAGTTAAAGCCCAGTTCCTCAAAGAGGATACCCGGCGACATGAGCCCCTTCAGAAACTCCTCGGTGAGCTTCATAACCCTTAGGGCAGGGCTTCCCAGATGCTCCAAAAGGTGCTTTACCTTTTGCCTGGTCTCTTGGACAAAATGTCCGCTGAGTATTTTGCTGAGGTAGGTGGATATGGCACCCACGTTCGGAGATATGGACATCTCGTTGTCGTTGAGCACTACCAAAAAGCGGTCAGGGCGGAGGTGTCCTGCGTTGTTCAGTGCTTCAAAAGCCATGCCTGCGGTCATGGCACCGTCCCCTATTACAGCCACCACATACCTGTCTCTTTCATCTAAAAGGTCAAAGGCTTTTCTGTAGCCCAGTGCGGCGGAGATGGAAGTGGAGCTGTGCCCTGCGCCGAAGGCATCAAAGGGGCTCTCTTCCCTCCTCAAAAAGCCCGACAGTCCACCGAACTGCCTTATGGTGGGGAAGAGCTCTTTCCTGTCGGTCAGCACCTTCCAAGGGTAAGCCTGATGCCCTATATCCCAAACCACTACATCCCTCGGTGGTTCAAAGACCCTTAGGAGGGCAAGGGTAAGTTCTACCACGCCCAGACCTGGTGCCACGTGCCCACCGTTTTTTGCTGTGACCTCTATTATGTAATCTCTTACCTCTTCCGCAAGCTCCTGAAGCTCTCCGTAGTCGTATCTTTTCAGGTCCGCCGGACCACCGTATTCTCTTAAAAACTTGTATTTTTCCAGCATAAGCTATAAAGGTATACGCCTTTTCTTACCTTTCAAGCCTTCTCAGGAGAAGAACACGAGCCTTAGCATCCAGCCCGTAAGTAGCTGGAATAGGGTCAGGAGAAGACCTAAAAGGGGGAGGACTACCAGCTTTCTGCCTGCGGTCTCGCCCTTAAACCAAAAGATAAGAAAATTAACCACCGAAATCAGGAAGAGCATTATGCCGTTCCACTTGTGAGGAAAACTCCAGATGCCAGGTGTTTTGGACTGAACCAGTGGAACATTGGACACACCAAAGCCGAAGATTACAGAAAGGAGGGCGAGGACCATCAGAAGCCCGTTGGCAAACAGGGCAACCCTCATAAGACTTTTCAGTTTGAGCAGGGCAAGTATGTAAAAGCCGAAGGTAAAAAGGGCGAGAAGAATAGTGGGGTAAGAAAAGAGCGGGTGCAAAACCATTATAACACCTCCAACTTTTTATCCACTTCTATTATACTTCTGTAGAGGTTCATGAGGATGCTCCTATAGTCCTCCTCGCCCAGCTCTACCTTGTCCATAAGTTCCTCAACTCTTCTGGTGAACTCCTCCTTTAAAAACTCGTGTATTTCCTCCCTTCCTTCCAGATAGCCGTAAACCTCCTTGCCGAGTCTTGTGGGTATGAGGAAACCCTTGTTTTCTATTACGTAACCCCTCTCTATGAGCTTTTCCACTATACTGGCGTAGGTGGAAGGCCTTCCTATGCCCCTTCTTTTCATCTCCTGCACCAGCTCGCCGTGCGTGTATAAGTAAGCTTTTGGCTGGCTGGTGAGCCTTTTACGGGCTTTTACATCTATAGTTCCCCCCTCTACCTTGTAGGTTTCTAAGGGCAGAAACTTGTTCCAACCCTCCTGCAAGACCTCTACGGGCACTTCCAGCTCCCTCTCCCTTCCTGCGGCAAACAGCTTTAACCTAAAAACCTTTAATCTTACACCCCTCATCTGGCTGGAAATGAACCGCCTGAATATGAGCTCATATAGGAGCAAGTGCTCTCTCGTAAGCCCTTCCACCTGACCGCTGTAAACGAGAGCCCTCAACTCCTCCGGGTCCATCGCCTTTGTGGGTCTTATGCACTCGTGAGCTCCACCCTCTCCCCAGCTCCTTCCTTGAAAGTATTCCTCGCCCAGCTCTTCCCTTATGTATTCTTTTGCCAGGCTTATGCCGTAGTCAGACACTCTGGTGGAGTCCGTCCTGTGGTAGGTGATGTAACCTAATTCAAAAAGGGTCTGGGCAAGCCCCATGGTCTTTGGCAGAGACCAACGGTAAGCGTCGCTGGCGGACTTTAAAAGGGTATCAGTGCTAAAGGGTGGTGGTGGATTTTTAACTTCTTCCTTCTCTTCTACGAGCTCCAGCTGGACTTCAGAGAGGTTCTCGTAGAAGGCTTCCGCCTCCTCCTTCTTCTCAAAGTCCCACTCTACCCTAAACCTACCCTCGTTGTCCACAGGAAAGGATACCCGGTATAGCTTTTGCCTGTATTCCCTCTCTCTGTGAACAATCCAGCCAAGAACTGGCGTTTGAACCCTTCCTGCGGACAGCCAGTTTTTGCCAAAGGCGGACTGAAGAAGCTTAGAAAACTCAAAACCTACCCAGCGGTCTGCCACCCTTCTTACCACCTGAGCTCTCACTAAGTTCGGGTTGAAGTCTCTGTTCTCCTTCAGAGCTCTAAGCACAGCTTTTCTCGTAACTTCGTGAAACTCCATCCTCCTTATGTTTGGGTTGTAGGCTCTAAGGAGCTCCGCCACGTCCCAGCCTATCTTTTCACCCTCCGTATCAGGGTCTGTGGCGATGAGGACCTCCTGTGCCTCAAGAGCCATGCGTCTGAGACTTTCAATCAGCTTCTCCTTACCCTCTATAACCTCATAGACTGGTAGGGGCTCGCAGTTCACATGAACACCGTGAAATCCTTCTTCTCTGTTGAGGTCAAGCACGTGACCGAGGCTGGCGGTTATCATCAGGTAGCGGTCCTCTGCGGAGGTTTCTAAGAGCTCCTGCTCTCCTACCCTTCTTCTCACTGCCTTTCCAAAAAACCCCGCTATAGTTCTTGCCTTGTTTGGCGACTCTACCACTATGAGAACAGGCTTCAGCACCTCTCCGCCCTCACCCCTCTCTTCACCTAAAAGAAAGCCCTTTATCCTCCTCCTGTCTTCATCTATCTCCTCCAGCAAAGCCTGAAAGTCCACCTCCTCAGCCCTAACAAATTCTATGTCTTCGTTGAACCACATTACCTTTTTCATAAGGTGTTTAAAAGCCTTCCTGTCTTCTACCAGCACTAAGCTAAGCCCCCTGCTTATACCGCCTGCGAACATGCGAGAGACCCTACCGCTTGCCTGCAGGTATCCTGTGGCATCAGAAACCACCATCTGGTAGCCTTCCTCCGTCTTTCTCAGGGTTATCTCCTCGGAGGCTTCCATGAGCAGGAGAACCTCTTCTGAGCTTAGGAACTGTCTTACCTCCTCTCTGAGCCTGTCTATCTTGCCTACGAGCTCAGGTTTGTCGCGGAGGAACTCCTCGCTCAGATACTGATACTTTCTGAGACCTTCAAGCCACCTGTCCACGTCCTTCAGACGGTGGGGCAGTTTCTTTGCCAGCAGACTCCTCAAAGACATGAGAGCCCAGAGTAGATGTGACAGGTTCTTTTCAAAGCTTAGGGAGATGACTATCTTTGGAACGCCGTAGAAAAGGGCATATCTTATGACGTGGGGCAGGTCTATACCTCTGGCGAGGGGGTTTTTGTGAGAGGCTATGCCTACGAGAAGGTCCACCTCTCCCTCTTCGTATCTTTCCAGCACTTCCTGGTTCAGCTTCTCGTAAGAAAAAGCCCTTATGCCCCTTTCCCGAAGGTAAGAAACCAGCTCTTCCACGAACTCCTTCTTTCTGTCCGAGGGCACGAAGAGAAGACCACCCTTTCCTAAAAGCCTTATCCACTCCTCAAGTGGCTTTGAATGTATGTCTTCGTAGAGGTCTTTCACTTTTCTTAAGTAAAAAGTGGGCGTGCCCACCTCAAAGCCTAAAAGTTCTCTAAAAAGCTTTATCCTGCTGGAGCGAGGGTTTGAAGTGGCAGAGGAAACCACGAGGACGCCCCTTCTCTTTTCGGAGACCTTCCTTATCCTCTCGGACAGCTCCCTTATGTTTTTCCAGTCCTCCTCACCCTTGTTCCTCTTCTCCTTGAGCCTTATAAGGGTCATAGCGAGTTCTATGTCTTCCTCCTCAAAGCCCAAAAGTGAAAGGAGCTTGTCTATGTTCCTTGCGGTTTTGAGAAAGGCGTCCACATCGTCCACAAAGATAAAGGAAAAGTCAGGGGGTATTATGTCTTGGTTTCTGTAGAGGAACATGGAGGTGCTTACCAGTATTTTGAAATCCCCTTCCTGAAGCCTAAGCTTTTTAGCCTCCTTGCGCTTCTGACTTTCTTCTGAAAAGTGAAGAACGTCCTCCCCATGACCGAAGAGCCTTAGCCTATGGGCGACCTGCTCCACTAAAACCTTTGTGGGTAAAAGGATGTAAGACCTTTTTCCCTTTCCTGCCAGATAGCTTGCGGTAGCCATACCGAAGGAGGTTTTACCCACGCCCGTAGGTGCTAACAGCCCAAAGGAGCTCCCCATAAAAACTCTCTTCGCCCATCCCAGCTGTAAGCTCCAGGGCTTTGACCTCAGGCATCTCTCAAAGTGCTCTTCCCAGTCTCTGAGCTCCTCTTGCATTTGGCATACCTTGCGGAGCTCACCCTCTCTTTTCAGGTGCGCGCAGTAATTATCTCTCTCCTCCTGTAGGCAGGCGTCGCAGGGCAGACCCAGGTTCAGCCTCTCTGCGCTTATGTCTCCTCCACAGTTAGGACAGAGATTTTTAAAAAGGCTTTCTACCATAGGTTTTTTATTTTAAACTCTATTCCTCCTCTCTACCTTTGAGGAGAAGCCTTAGGGGGGCATACTTGATGTTCAGCCCTTCTCTTAACCTCTTTTCAAAGAACCTCAGGTAGTCCTTCCGCCAGAGCTCTGGGTCGTTGGTAAACAGGACAACTGTAGGGGGTCGGGTGCTTTCCTGAAAGGCGTAGTAAACCTTTACTTCCTTACCCCTGTGTGAAGGAGGATGTTTTTCTCTCAAGACCTTCTCCACCGCTCTATTTACGAAGGAGGTTTTATGCTGGAGGTTGTAATCCCGCCAGACGAGCTCGCAGGCTCTCAGAAGCTCCTCAATGCCCTGACCCTTCAGAGCTGAGGTGAAGACTATTGGTGCGTAGGGCAGGAAGTGGAGCTCCCCCCTTATGTAGTCTTCCATCTCTTTCCTTCCAGCCTTCACCAGGTCCACCTTGTTGCCCACTATAACACAGCCCTTGTGTCTTCTTTTTATGAGACTACCTATCTTTTTATCCTGGTCACTTATACCCTCAGAGAGGTCAAGGACGAGACAAGATATGTCTGAAAGCTCAAGAGCCTTTAGGGACCTGCCCACGGAGAAGAACTCAGGTCCGTATTCTACCCTGCTCCTCCGCCTCATGCCCGCAGTGTCTATGAGGATGAAGTCCTTACCTTCAAAGGAGAAGGGCACCTCCACCGCATCTCTGGTGGTGCCGGGTATGGGTGAGACCAAAACCCTCTCTTCTTTCAAAAGGGCGTTAATGAGAGAGGACTTGCCCACGTTTGGTCTTCCGAGGAAGGCTATCCTTATACCTTCAAGGCTTTTTCCCTCCACCCCGGGTATGTATTCCATCAACTTGTCCAAAAGCTCACCCACACCCCTACCTTGCTGGGCGGATATAGGAAAAACCCTTTCAAAGCCCAAAGAGTAAAACTCGTAAACCCTCTCTTGAAGCCTGTCTTCCTCTATCTTGTTGACAACAAGAAAAACCCTTTCCTTGTGGGGGTAGAGGAGTCTTGCCAAATACTGGTCACCGGCGGTAAGCCCTTCCCTTCCATCCACTAAGAAGATGATGGCTTTTGCCCCCTCCAGCACTTTCTGAACCTGCCTCCTGATACCCTCCGTTATCTCGTCACCCTTCTCGAGGAGACCACCCGTATCCGCCACCCTAAAGCTTTTGCCCTGCCAGAGGCACACGCCCTCTACCACATCTCTGGTCACGCCGGGCATGTCGTGAACTATGCTTTTGCGCCTTTTCACCAGACGGTTGAAAAGGGTGGACTTACCCACATTTGGCCTCCCCACTATAAGCACATCCACCATAGCATATAGAGTTTAAACCAATCCCCTCAGTCTAACTTTCCTAAGTAGGCAAGGAGTGCGGTTACCGCCGCTGGGGTTATACCATCTATCCTGCTCGCCTGACCCACCGTAAGGGGTCTGAACTTTTTTAGCTTTTCCCTTGCCTCCTTGGTAAGTCCCGGCACTTTGTCGTAGTCCATGTCTTCAGGAAGGCTTATGCCTTCCAACTTCCTCAACCTCTCGTTGAGCCTTTGCTCCCTCTCCACATAGGGCTCGTATTTAAGGATTATCTCCACCTCCTCTTTTACGTAAGAGTGTTCTGGCACTTCAAAGCCAAGCTCCTCAAGGTCCTTCAGGGTATACTCCGCAGTAAGCAGCTGAGAGGGTGTGTAGCTTCTCGTGTCTGAACTAACCGCCACCGCCACCCTCTGAGACTTGTAAAATTCCACCCAATCCTGAACCTCCCTCTGGAGCTCTTGCACCAGTTTGTATTGTTCCTCGCTCAGAAGACCTAACTGGTAGCCTAACTTTGAAAGTCTAAGGATGGCGTTGTCTTGCCTTAGTTGTAGTCTGCACTCGGACCTTGAGGTAAACAGCCTGTAAGGCTCCATAACACCCTTCGTCACCAAGTCGTCCACCATT
>JANWWH010000010.1 GCA_025056375.1 Aquificaceae bacterium | reverse complement strand
CTAACAAACCCAGCAAAAAGTCCACCTTTTCAAAGTTCCTGCCAGAGACCATTTTTAGAGACACCGCCTCCAGACCCTCTGGGAAGCTTTCTTGGTTCAGGTTTATGCCTATACCCACAAGAACTCTTTCTCTGAGCCTTTCTGTGAGCACGCCGCACACCTTTTTCCCCTGCAAGTATACATCGTTGACCCACTTTATAGCGGGCATGAACCCAAGAGACCTCAAATATTCTGCCACCGCACCAGCTATAAGGAGCGGTATTGTTGTCTCGTCTCTGAGCCCTGTGGGTAGAGAAAGGCTCAGGTAAAGCCCGCCCTCTGAAGAGTGCCAAACCCTACCCAGCCTTCCCCTACCTGCGGTCTGCCTATTGGCTACAACCACACTCCAAAGGGGAAGGTTCTTCTCTTTAAGAAACTCTTGCGTGGAAGTAATCTCCGAAAGCCAAAGAAGCAGGTTAAACATACTCCCTTCTTTGGAGCTCGGGTATGAGCTCTATGGTGGTCTTTCTTGCCTTGTGATAACCCACCACACTAACTATTTTCTCCACGGGCAAGCTCCTTTATGCTCTCCATGATATCCTCAGCAACCCTTCTGTAGCCCTTAGGGCTGTCCTCCTCGTAGTAAACCCTACTCCTACCCAAAAAGACCCTTATGGGGTGCCCAGGCTTTGGAAATCTCGCATGCCTGGGGAAGACTAAATCCGTGCCTTCGATGTAAACGGGTAGGATAGGTTTCTGGCTCTTTATGGCTAAAAGACCTACACCCAGCTTGGGCTTTAGAAACTCACCGGGGTCTGCCCTCCTTCCTTCGGGAAATATGCCCACCTTACAACCAAAGTGTAGGAGCTCCAGAGCAAGCTCAAGGACCTCGAGGTCTCCCGAGCCCCTCCTTACCGGCAGAGCACCCATGTGGGGCATTAACCTACCCAAAAGGGGGACCCTGAAGAGCTCTTCCTTTGCCAGAAATCTTAGAGGTTTGGGAAATATGCTGTTCAGAAGGGGCGGGTCAAGGTGGCTCCTGTGATTGCTGGCAACGATGCAGGGACCCGGAGGGATGTTCTCAACACCATAGACTTCAACACGAAAGAGCTTTCTAAAGGCAAACTTTACCAAGGGGCAGACGGGTGAGAAAAGCCATCTACTCAAAGGGCTTAAAGGACAATCAGAGGACATTTCAGGCTCCTTATGAGGTGCAGGGACACGCTACCTATTTGCTCTTTCATGCCCTTTCCCCTTCTTCCTACCACCACCAGGTCGTAGCCTTCGGAGTTTATATACCTTACCATGTCCTTGTATGGGTCTCCCTCAAGGAGTATAATGTCCAGACTTCTCTCTCCAAACATGTCCGTATACATGTGCTTTACCTCTTCCTCCTTGTCTAAGAAGCTCTTTCTGTAATCCTTTCCGCTCAGCTTACTCTTGAGCCTGCCCATGTTGAGGGAGTACACAAGATGGTATTCAAAACCGAAAAAGTCCTTCAGCGCGTCCACGAACTCCACTTGTTTTAGAGACCTGTCGGAGAAATCCACAGGAAGACACACCTTCCTTATGTCCGCCCTTGCGCCATCCTTGTAGACCCAAAGCCTTAGCCCTTCGGTTTCTGATAGCAACCACTCGGGTATGGACTTTCTGAGAAGCTGTCTTCTGTATCTTACGAAGAGAAGGTCGTAGTCTTCCTGAAGCCTTGTGAGGGTCTGGTCTCTGTTGCCGGATAGAGGCAGAAGGTAAGCATCTCTAAAGAGCTCGCCTATGCTCCTGTTTATGGCTAATTGCTTTTCCTCAGAGGGTCTGGAGAAAAAGCCCAGTATATCTCCAAAGGGGTCTTCTTCCTCAAAGTAGACAAAGTGTGGTGCCACCTGGAGGCGGCTGGTTACCTCCCTAACATAGCTCAGATACTCGGGTTCCTCTTCGGAGATATGGACCGCAACCCTTCCTAACATTACTCCCTTTTGCTTACCTTTTCCAGAAGCATGCGAGCGAAGTCTTCAAGATACATAGAACCCAGATTTCCTTCCCCCTTATGCCTCACGGACAGGCTTCTGTTTTCCACTTCTCTGTCACCCACCACCAAGATGTAGGGAACTTTCTGAAGCTCTGCGTCTCTTATGCGGGCATTTAGCCTTTCTTCTCTAAGGTCTATCTCCACCCTTATACCTCTGTCTCTTAGATAAGCCTCCACTTCCTTCGCATAGGCTCCGTGCTTGTCTGGGGATATGGGTATGAGCCTTACTTGCACTGGTGCGAGCCAAAGGGGTAGGAGACCTGCGTAATGTTCAAGGAGAACACCAACGAAGCGCTCCACAGAGCCAAAGATTGCTCTGTGAACCATGTAGGGTCTGTGTCTTCTGTTGTCAGGACCCACATACTCCATATCAAAACGCTCTGGTAGGTTAAAGTCAAACTGTATAGTGGAACACTGCCAGAGCCTACCTATGGCGTCCCTAATCTTAACATCTATCTTAGGTCCGTAGAAGGCACCCCCACCTTCATCCACCTCGTAGTCAAGCCCCACCTTTTCCACCGCCTTTCGCAAAGCACCCTCCGCCAGCTCCCACTGCTCTGGAGAGCCTATGGCATCCTTGGGCTTTGTGGATATGTATACCCTGAAGTCTTCAAAGCCAAAGTCTTTCAGCATATTCACTGCAAACTCAAGGGTTTCCTCTATCACTTCCTCCACCTGCTCCGGCGTGCATACGATGTGGGCATCATCCTGAGTAAAACCCCTTACCCTCATAAGTCCGTGAAGGACGCCAGACATCTCGTAGCGGTATACGGTGCCGAGTTCTGCCAACTTGAAGGGGAGCTCTCTGTAGCTCCTTATCTTGCTTTTATAGACCGCTATGTGGAAGGGACAGTTCATAGGCTTTACGAAGTATTCCTCTTTTTCCACCTCCATAGGTGAGAACATGTTTGGCTTGTAATAATCAAGGTGTCCGCTGGTCTGCCAAAGCCTTGCGTTGCCCACGTGGGGCGTGTATACGAGCTGGTAGCCCCTTTTTATGTGCTCCTCTTTCCAGTAGTCTTCCAGCGTCTTCCTCAGCATGGCACCTTTTGGTAGCCATAGGACGAGCCCCGCACCAACCTCTTCTTCTATAAGGAAGAGCTCCAGCTCCTTCCCCAGTTTTCTGTGGTCTCTTTTCTTTGCCTCCTCGTAAAACCTTAGTCTCTCCTCGAGCTCTTCCTTTTTCCAGAAGGCGATGCCATATATTCTCTGTAGCATGGGTCTGGAGGCATCTCCTAACCAGTAGGCACCCGCTAAGTGGGTAAGTTTAAACTCACCCACCATACCCGTAGAGGGCACATGAGGACCCTTGCACAGGTCCGTAAAACCATCCTGACCGTATAAGGATATGGTTTCTCCCTCTTCTATCCTGTTTATTATTTCCACTTTGTATTTCTCTCCGAGTTGAGAAAAGAGCTTCACCGCTTCCTCCCTTTCCAGCTCCTTCCTGAAAAGGGGGTAATCCCTCTTCACGATTTCTCTCATCTTTTCTTCTACCTTCCCCAGGTCTTCGGCGCTCAGCGTATGACCTTCCACCTCCACATCGTAATAAAAGCCCTCCTCGGTCGTAGGACCCACCCCGAGGTGAACCTTGTCGTAGCCGTAGAGCTCTTTAAGAGCCTGAGCCATTATGTGAGATAGGGTGTGTCTCATTATGTCAAGGCTCTCTGGGTCTTCTCTGAAGACAGGGGTAACCTCAAGGTCTTCCCTTATGGGCGTAAGGAGGTCTATGAGCTCCGAACCCACCTTTCCACCTATTGCATCTTTTATGCCTAAAGCCTTAAAAACTTCTCCTAAGGTGGTGCCCCTTTCCACCTGTAGTTCTTTATCCCTTATCCTAACCCTTAACGCTTCCATAGGGTTAATTATATATTCCTCAAAGCCCGAGGGCGGTTTTTACCATAGAAATCCTATCTCTCAACTTGTCCTGCTCCTTTTCCTCGGAGAAATGCCCCAAAACTTCTTCCTCATCAAGGTATACCCTTCCCCTTTCCCTTATCTTGTCAGCTACTAAATCCGCTACTGCAAGGAGCTTTTTACATCTTTTTGTCGCCTTCAACCTTATGTCTTCAACCACCTCCGGGCTTCCTTTGATAAAGAAGCTTACCGAGTGGCAACCGGAGGTGCACTTCCCCACCTCTGTGTAACCCTCAGGTTTTTCCTCCACCAGATTTTTTAAACCCTTTTCCACATATTCCGCCACCTTCATGCTTCTAATTATAGCCTGAAGCTTCTGAAGGTGTATGCTAAGTTGCTCTCATTCCACCCAGTAGTTGGGAGCTTCCTTCGTTATCTGCACATCGTGGACGTGAGATTCCTTGTAGCCCGCCCAGGTTATCCTTACAAACTTTGCCCTTTGTCTGAGTTCCTCAATGTTTCTTGCCCCCACGTAGCCCATGCCAGACCTCAGCCCCCCAACCAGCTGGTATATCACATCGCTGAGTTTTCCTCTGTAGGGCACTCTTCCTTCTATACCCTCAGGAACAAACTTTTCCAGCTTGTCTTGCCCGTATCTGTCCGCACTTTTCCTACTCATCATAGCCCCGAGAGAACCCATACCTCTATACACCTTGTAAGCCCTTCCTTGATAGTATACGGTCTCTCCTGGAGATTCTTCGGTCCCCGCAAGAAGGTTTCCCAGCATTACCGAGCTTGCACCCATGGCGAGGGCTTTTACTATGTCCCCCGAATACTTTATGCCCCCGTCCGCAATTATGGGCACACCCTCTTGCCTTGCGCTCTCGTAAGCCCATCTTATGGCGGTAAGTTGTGGCACGCCCACGCCAGCCACTATGCGCGTGGTGCAGATAGAACCTGGTCCCACACCTACCTTGACCGCATCCGCACCCGCCTTTATGAGGTCAAGAGCCCCTTCCCCAGTAGCCACATTACCCCCTATAACTTCAAGCTGGGGATACAGAGACTTTATCCTCTCCACCGTATCCATGACCCTTTTGGAGTGCCCGTGGGCTGCGTCCACCGCTATCACATCCACGCCCACAGAAACCAGAGCGGAGACCCTATCCATAGTATCTGGACCCGTTCCGACCGCAGCCCCTACCCTGAGCCTTCCAAGGTGGTCCTTGCAGGCGTTGGGATATTTCTTCTTCTTGGTTATGTCCTTTATGGTTATAAGTCCTACCAGCTTTCCTTCTCTGTCCACTATGGGCAGTTTTTCTACCTTGTGTTTCTGAAGTATCTCCGTGGCTTCCTCGAGGGTAACCCTTTCCTGCGCCACCACCAGGTTCTCAGAGGTCATAAACAGGGATACGGGTTTGTCGTAATCGGTAGGTTTTATAAACCTCAGGTCTCTGTTGGTGAGTATACCAACCAGTTTGTTACCATCTCCAACCACTGGCACGCCAGATATCTTGTATCTTTCCATAATCTGGAGGGCTTCCTTTACGGTAGTCTCGGGGTTCACCGTTACAGGCTGGAGTATCATACCGCTCTCGGATTTTTTAACCTTTTCTACCTCGCTTACCTGCTCCTCTATTGAAAGGTTTCTATGTATGATACCTATACCGCCCTCACGAGCAAGGGCTATGGCAAGGCGGGATTCGGTAACCGTATCCATAGCGGCCGAGACAATGGGTATGTTAAGCCTTATCCTCCTCGTAAGCTGGGTGGACACATCCACTTCGTAGGGGAGTATCTCCGAGTATTGGGGTAGCATAAGAAGGTCGTCGAAGGTGTAGCCTTCTGTTATATCCATATATCTATTATACGCCGACCTCTATGCGGTATTGCTTTATCTTCCTGTAAAGGTTGGAAAGGTCTATGCCTATGGCTTCTGCGGTTTTTTTGAGGTCATACCCATGTTCTCTCAGCTTTCTCTCTATGAAGAGCTTTTCAAATTCCTGCTTAGCCTTTTTAAGCTCCTTTTCTGAAAGGAGAGAGCCTATGTCCTCTACTTCGTGCTCAAAGCCCAAAAGGCGTCTCAGGTCCTTCTCCGTTATCTGAATGCCCTCGTGAAGGATTGCCAGTCTTTCCATAAGGTTTTTCAGCTCTCTTACATTGCCCTTCCACTGGTAGCTAAGCAAGAGCCTTTTTGCCTCTTCGCTCATATACTTCTCCGCCTTGTGGTATTTTTGTAGGTAAAGGCTTAGGAAGTGCTCCGCAAGTAGGAGGATGTCCTCTCCCCTTTCTCTAAGGGGTGGTAAAGTGAGAAGGAAGGTGGATATCCTGTGATAAAGGTCTTCTCTGAACCTTCCCTTTTCCACCTCTTCTCTCAGGTCTCTGTTGGAAGCACACAGAAGCCTAAAGTCTGACCTTATAGACTGGACACCACCGAGCCTAGTAAACTCCTTGGTCTCCAACACCCTGAGGAGTTTTGCCTGAGCTCTCGGGCTAAGTTCGGACACCTCGTCAAGAAAAAGTGTTCCCCCATGAGCCAGCTCCAGCTTGCCCAGCTTTCTGTGGGTTGCGGAGGTAAAGGCACCCCTCTCGTATCCGAAAAGCTCCGCCTCCACCAATTCCTCAGGGAGCCCTGCACAGTTTATATCTACAAAAGGTCCCTCGGACCTTGTGGAGAGGCTGTGAAGCCTTCTGGCAAACAACTCCTTACCAGTCCCGCTTTCACCCATGAGGAGGACGCTTGCGTCCGTCTTTGCAACCTTTTGAAGAAGTTCCTTTACCTGAAGCATCTGCTTACTGTTGCCCAGTATGGGGTCTTCCTCCTCTCCCTTTCTTGACCTCAAGAGCTCCTTCAGAGACCTTTCTATCGTAGTGATGAGCCTGTCTATGGAAAAGGGCTTTTCCAGAAAGTCGTAAGCGCCCTCCTTTATAGCTCTTACCGCATGCTCCGTCTTGCCATGTCCCGTTATAACCAAAAGGGCGGAGCCAGGGAGCTTTTCCTTTAAATAGGCTATGTAGTCAAGACCATTGCCGTCCGGAAGCCAAAGGTCAAGAAGGACACAGTGGAAGTATTCTCTCTCTACCTTCTCTTTCATGGTTTTTATGCTCTCCGCAGTGGATACTCTGTAGCCTTCCTCTTTGAGGATGTTTTTCAGGGTCTCTCTTATGGACCTTTCGTCGTCAACCACCAGCACCTGAGCTTCCATAGATAAGATTATAAAGCTCTAAAAATACATGCCCCTTATAGAGACTTTAGACCTTCCATGGTAAGTCCGTAAATATGTAAGTCCTAAGCCTTCCTTTGACCCTACAGGCAGGTAGTCCTTCACCCTTTATCATGCTCTCAAGAACCTTCCTCTTCTCCTCGCCTTTGAGGAAGAAAAGGACTACACAGGAGTGGTTCAGATACTCTTCTGTAAGAGAGAGCCTCAAAAGTCCATCGGGAGACCTGCTCAGACAGACCTTTGGACTTATGTCCTGGCAATCCACGCCGGGAAACAAAGAGGCAGTGTGTCCGTCCCCACCCACCCCCAGAAGGGCTACATGCAACCTCTCGGGGAGCTGGAGGGTGTAATCTAAGGCACACTCTTCTGGGGACATCTCCGTTTTAAAAAAGGCAAGCCTTGACCTTTCTCCAAGGGCTCTTTTAACAGAGCTGTAGTTGCTAAACTCTGAGCCCTGGGGAACATACCGCTCGTCGCTCAGGTAGAACCTCAGTCTATCCCAGGGCAGTTTCTCTGAAGACAGCATACGGTAAAGCTCAAGGGGCGTCCTGCCACCCGCAAGAGCCACGTGGCATACCCTGCTCCCTCTTAGAAAGCACATAAAGAGCTTTTTCAAGAAGCTTCTAAGAGCTCTCTCTGGTTGAGGGTCTGAATAAAAGAGGTAACCCGCCAGTCTTTTCATGGTTGTGATAAATTATAAACACTATGAGCCTGTTAGCAATTTACACAGAAGAAGGTGAGTTCCTGGAGCTCGTAAAGGAACATGAGGAGATAGAGAAGAGGCTTGCTCCCCTTGGCGTAAGGCTTGAAAGGTGGAGGGTTGAGAAGGACCTTCCCTGGTCCGCCACGCAAGAAGAGGTCCTGGAGGTATACAAGGAAGAGGTGAAAAGGATAGTGGAGGAGTTTGAATTTAAGTCTCTTGACGTGGTGAGCCTTACGCCAGAGCATCCTAAGAAAGAGGAGCTAAGGAATATGTTTCTCTCCGAGCATACCCACTCAGACTTTGAAGTGCGTTTCTTCGTGGAAGGTTGTGGAACCTTTTACCTCCACGCCAGTGACAGGGTCTATGCGGTCCTCTGTGAAAAGGGAGACTTCATCAGCGTCCCTGCTAACACGAGGCACTGGTTCGACATGGGGACTCAGCCCTTCTTTAAGGCTATAAGGTTCTTCTCCATACCTGAGGGTTGGGTGGCCAACTTTACGGGCTCAGACATATCCACAAAAATACCCACCCACGACCAGATAAGCGGTCTGGGATGATAAAAGCCATACTCACCGACATAGAGGGGACAACCTCCTCCATAGATTACGTGAAGGAGGTCATGTTTCCCTACTCAAAGGAGAAGCTGGAGACCTTCCTTCAGAGTCACTGGCAAAAGGAGTGGGTAAGGAGTATAATAGGAGAACTTGAAAAAAGGCTCGGCAAACCGGTTAGCCTTGAGCTTGCAATAGAAACCTTTAAAGACTGGATAGAGAGAGACCTTAAGGAACCAGCCCTCAAAGAGCTCCAAGGACACATATGGGAGGAAGGTTTTATATCTGGAGAGCTGAAGGGTCACATCTACGAGGATGCTTACCTAAAGCTAAAGGAATGGAAGGAGAAGGGCTACAGGCTTTATGTTTACTCTTCTGGTTCTGTAAAGGCTCAGAGGCTCTTTTTTGGGCACACAGAATACGGAGACCTCAACTGGCTCTTTGATGGTTTTTTTGACACCTCTGTAGGAAGCAAGAGGGAGAGAAGTTCTTACGAAAAGATAGCCAATCTCGTAGGGCTTGCGCCGGAGGAGTTCCTTTTTCTGTCTGATAGGGAAGAGGAACTCAGAGCTGCGGAGCTCGCAGGCATGAACACCGCTCTCGTGGTAAGAGAAGGCACACCCCAAAGGGGTGAGCACAGAACTATTAGGAGCTTCTATGAGCTTGAGCCTTAGGAACCCCTCTCAGAAGTAGGTTCAGGGCATAAAGGACAAATAAGACACCACCCAGCACCGCAAAAAGGGTGCCCAAGCCCATAAGACCAAGGGAGGCAAGCACCAGTGGGTCATCGGTAAAGGCAGTCCCGTAAGTCTTGCGGGGCGCGCCCTTAAGCCCTGCAAAGAAAAGACCCAGAACGAAGAGGAGCATACCCAAGCCGTAGAGGTAAACCTGTGGTAAAGCCATACCGCTGAGCTTCTTGATGTAGCCTCGGGATACAAAGAGGTGGTAGGCAACTGCCATGAAGGCGAGGGTCTGACTGGTTATGACGCCGTGGTAATGGGCGGGTATACTCAGGTTTGACTTCATGCCTATGTATCCACCTTCTGGGTTTACCACATAGGAAAGCAGAGAGGGTAAGAGTCCTGCATAGGCTATGAACACACCAAGAAGGTAAAGCATTAGTGAGATAAAAAGAGCTACCGAGTAAAGGTCTTTGAAGTTTAACCTGTAAACTCTGAGTATGTGAAAAAGGTGGAAAAAAATCGGAAGTCCAAGACCAAGGGCGTAACCGAGGTCGGTAAGCCGTCTTGCACCCTCCGAGACTGGATTTCCGTAAATAAGGGGTAGGAGCGTGTAGGTAAAGCAAAAGGAGAGGAAGAAAAAGCTCAGATACCTAAGCCTTCCAATTGGGTGTCTTAGCCCTTGTCTTTCAAGCAGGTAATACCAGGCGTATAGTAGCATGGTGCCATTTATAAACTGATGGGTATGACCGGGTGCCCAGTAGAGCCTTTCGTAGAAAAGGTAGAGCTCCTCTCTGCTCCCCGCCCTCGGAAGTGAGGTCAGAAAAGCGAAGAACATCAAGATGGAGAGAAGGACAGCCAAGGAGGAAAGGTGTTCCCTTGGGTCCTCGGAGAAAAGACCCCTCTCCGCATCCTTAAGGAGAAGGAAGGCACCGAGCCAGAAGCCGGAGAAGAAGAGCAGGGCACCGAGCCAGAAAAGGGGGTGGTCTATGGTAGGAAGGTAGTTGTTGGAAACACCCTTGCCCATGCCCGACAGAGTGACCAGAGCTATAAGAAATATGCCAGCCACAGAAAGGTAGAAGGGAGAGCTCAACTCTCTTTTAAGGGTTAACTGCCATAGGAGAAGGGTAAAGGTAAGGAAAAAGCCTACTATTGCCAGGTCCACATGACCTATTAGGGCATGGTAGAAGTAGCCCGGCGGCACCAATTGATATACCGCAGGTGTTCTGGCTACAGCCGCCAAAAGGGCAAGAAAACCACCAAGACCCAGAGATACTATGGATAGCAGAAGCCATCTTGTAGACATCCTACCTCCTCATGTCAAAGACCATCACCGAGAAAAGCAGAGTTATGTAAAGCACCGAGTAAAAAAACAGGAAGGCACCGTTTGGCTTCTTTGAGAGCGTAAACTTGAGGGTGAGGAGGAGGTAAACAAGGCTCAGTAGGAGGGCGGACAGGAAGTATAGGTGCCCCGCGATACCATATAAAGAAGGGAGAAGGCTCATAGGTAGTAAGCCTGCGGTGTATATAAGGGTCTTCAGTTTTGTGTGCTCCACACCCTTTGCCACTGGCAGCGTGGGTATACCTGCGCGCCTGTAGTCCTCCGCATACTTTATGGCAAGGACCCAGAAGTGGGGTGGTTGCCATAGGAACATTATGAGGAAGAGGATGAGAGCTTCAAACCCTAGCTCCCCCCTTACCGCCGCATAGCCTATAACTGGGGGTAGGGCACCGGAAACCCCACCTACCTCCGTAGCGAGTGGACTTTTCCTTTTAAGAGCAAGGGTATAGACCACCACATAAAAGAGAGAGGCAAAGAGAACAAGAGATGTTGCGAGAAGATTCACCTTAAAGACCATGATAAAGGTGGAGAGGAGGATAAGGAGGAGGCTGAAAAGAAAGGCGTTTTTTGGGTTCACGCTACCGCTGGGTAGAGGTCTGTCTTTTGTTCTTTCCATGAGGGCATCCAGATCTCTGTCAAAAAATTGGTTAAGACCTGCAGAACCTGCGGAGGCAAGCCCAGTGCCCAAAAGAGTCCAAAAGATAAGCCAAGAGTCTGGGAAACCCCTCTGAGCAAAATACATGCCCGTTAGGGTTGTGATAAGCACCAGAAGGACTATGCCAGGTTTTGTAAGAATGAGATAATCCTTTAGCACGCCGCTGTATACTATGGCTTTATTTACCATGCAGGTCTTACCATTGGTTCAGGTGTGGATTTTAGCTGAAGGTTGTAGGTGAGCCAAGCAAAGAGAAAAAAGCCCATGGCGGTATCAAGAAAGACCAGTGGTAAGAAAAAGCCAGAGACCACCATGGACACCGCAAAGAGGAACTGTAGGTTTATAAGGATAAAAGCGGTAAGGGTTGTCCTACTGTATTTGGAAAGGAGGGCGAGCAAGAAAGCAAGCCAGGTAACGTAGGCTATGTTCCTGTGGGCGAACTGGAGGGCTACCTGCCAGTTGTTTAGGTCTGGTATAAGCTGACCATTGCACAAGGGCCACTGATGACCGCAGGCTTCTCCTGAGCCTGTGTATCTAACCAAAACACCGGTTATCATGGTGGTCACCGCAAAGGCATAAGCCCACCAAGGGATACCACCTGCCCGGTCTCTTCCTGCTATAAACCGGTAGGTAAGCACCAGCCCACCCAGTATTATCATGGACTCATATATGTGAAAAGATTCGAGAAGCATATGAGAGACATACTTAAGGTTTGGCGCCTCCGACTGTATCATCTTCATACCCGTAAGGGCTGCGGAGGCGGTGAATAGAAGAGCTACAAGAGAGGCCATTTTGGCAGACCTGGGAAAGGTCTTATATTTGAACCAGAGGAGGAAGAAGGTGGCAAACACAAAAAGCCCCGCAAGACCGCTCACAGTTCTATGACCCATCTCTAGCTTTGCGGAGGTGTCCTTTGGCAGTTGAAAGTTACCGTAACACAGTGGCCAATCTGGGCAGGCAAGTCCCGAGTCGGTGGACCTTACCGCTCCCCCCCATATCATAACGATATAGGTGAAAAGTATGGCAAGTCCGAGAGAGAGCCTCAACATAGTCTTTAAATTATACCTCAGTGGGCTGTATAAGGAGACCTTTTATGTATTTTATAAGCCCCTCTCTGAGGTCTTCTCTCTGAAGGGCAAACTCTAACATGGTCTGAATGTAGCCCATGGGTGTGCCCGTATCGTAGACCTTTGAGTTTATCTTTATGGCGTAGACCGCCTCTTCCTCGAGGAGTAGCTTTATGGCATCAGTGAGCTGTATCTCACCCCCCTTGCCGGGTGGCGTTATCTTGAGTTTTTCGAATATCTTGGGTGTAAAAAGATACCTCCCCACTATGGCAAGTCTGGAGGGTGCCTCTTCGGGCTTTGGCTTTTCTACCAGATGGTCTATTATGTATATGTCCCTCTCGATGTGTCTACCGTCTATTATGCCATATTTGGAAACCTCCTTCTCCTCAACTTCAAAGACCGCTATAACGCTTTTGCCAAACCTTCTATATACCTCCATCATCTTGCTAAGCACATTCTCCTCGTCTCTTAGTATCACGTCACCAAGACAGACTATAAAGGGTTCATAACCCACCGTTGGCTCCGCCACAAGAACCGCGTGACCGAGCCCGAGCTGTTCTTTCTGTCTTATGTAAATGGGGTTTATGAGCCTGCTTATCTCCATTATGTTCCTTAGAAGCTCCGTCTTACCGCACTGTTCAAGGTGCTTTTCAAGGTCCGTGTTTATGTCAAAGTGATGTTCTATGGGTCTTTTGTGTCTTCCTGTGACGAAGACCACGTTGCCTATACCCGCTTCCAGACACTCCTCTACGATGAACTGGATGACGGGCTTGTCGATTACGGGAAACATCTCCTTTGGCATGGCTTTAGTTGCGGGAAGAAATCTGGTCCCCCAGCCCGCTACGGGCAAAACCGCTTTTCTCACCTCCATATCTATACCTCCTGCGTAAAGTTATCCCTCTACATAGATTTACTTAAGTGAGGAGGCATAAAAAACCCTTTCTTAACATTTAACCCCCTTTCAAAATATATTCCAACATGAGTTCACAGGCAACTGGGTTTGCAAAGGTCTTTATCCTCTCAGAAAAGGCTTCTCTGTCCCGAGCTAATTTTTCTAAGAAGAGGATAACCTTCTCCGTATCCGCCTCCCTCTCTCTAAGGATTAGCCCACCGCCCAACTCTTCTATCTCCTTTGCGTTGTAAAACTGATGGTCGTAAACTGCATGGGGAAAGGGTATGAAGAGGGCAGGAACTCCAAAAAGGGAGAGCTCCGTTATTGAACTCGCACCCGCCCTGCTTATGGCTATGTCGCTTGCCCTATACAAGACCTCCATGCTATGGCTGAAGGGAAGGGTTAGCACCTTTATACCTCTTTCTTTGTAGTAGGAGCTTATGCTCGTGTAGTCCCTTTCGCCGGTCAGGTGTATACCCTGCCACCCCGTTTGGGAGAATACCTCGAGGGCAAGCCTGTTCAGAAAGCTCGCCCCCTGACTGCCGCCCATAACCAAGAGCGTAAACCCCTCCTCAAGCCCCAGCTCTTCCCTTGCCCTACTCACACTCAGCGACCTACCCTCCAGTAGCCTTTTTCTCACGGGAAGTCCTACCTTCACCACCTTTTCCCTTGGAAAGTATACCCGTGAGCTTTCAAAGGTTATAAATACCCTCTTGGCAAACTTTGAAAGAAGGCGGTTGCTCTCGCTAGGAACCGAGTTTTGCTCGTGCAGGTAAAGGGGTTTTTTCCTAAGTATACAGCTTAAACCCAGAGGGAGGCTTGCGTAGCCTCCGAAGACCACACCCGCACTTTCACCTCGGAGCTTTTGGAGGAGTCCTAAGGTGCTACTGAGGTTTTTAAGAACCGCTACGAGCTTTTCCCCTGTGCCCCTCCCCATGAAGGGGTGTGAAGAGAGGAAAAGAGCCTCCACAGGTATCTGGCTCTTGAGCTTTTGTTCTATACCCCTCCGAGAGCCAATAAAGGTGGTAGGTATGCTCTTTTCTAAAAGACACTCAATGAGAGCAAGAGCTGGAAAGAAGTGACCGCCGGTGCCACCACCGGAGACAAAAACTTTCATTCCTAGGGATTATAATGGCAACGACCAGAAAGGTGGTTTTATGATGCAGAACATACTTTATTGCGAAAGATGGGTTTTTACCTATCTTTTAGAAGAAAAAGTGGAGGTAAACCATGGATAGAAGAGGTTTTCTAAGCCTTTTCTCGGTTTTTGCTTCTTTTCCACTTATCAACAAAGTAGCTTCCGCCAGTCCTAAAAAATTAGAGATGTCCGAGATAAAGAAGGGTGCGGACATAGGCGTGTTATATCACTGCGACTTTCCACAAGAGGACAGGTTCAGAACCATGCTCAGGAACATAAACAACCACCTTTCTGTATACGACTTCAACCCCATGAAGATAAAGGTGGTAGTGGTAGCCCACGGACCTGGTGTGAAGTTCTTTATGAAAGACCTCTCAGGAAGTCCCTGGGATAAGGAGACGCTAAAGATACAGGAACTTTACGAAGAGGAGAAGTCTTTATCCACCTACGGTGTGGAATACTACATATGCAACATAACACTACAGAGATTAAAACTTGACCCAAACAAACTCCACGAATTTGTGAAGATAATACCATCCGGCGTAGGCGTCGTAGGACATCTGCAGGCGGTGGAAAGGTTTGCCTACATAAAGGTTCAATAAGGTTTCAAAAGCCGAAGGTCATGGGTATGTCCATGTTTACGTCCTTGACCTCTTTTATGCTTGGAAATTTGTTTTTCAGAGCTCTTTCTATACCCGCCTTAAGGGTAAGCACTGACATACCGCACCCAGAACAGGCACCTACCATCCTTACCAGAACAGTGCCATCTTCCTTTATGTCCACCAGCTCCACATCGCCACCATCAAACCTTAGGGCAGGTCTTATTTCATCAAGCACCTTTTCCACTTCTTCCCATGTAGGCATAGTCATACGCTTTTCCTCCTTTTGAAGGATTTAAACTAAATCCTATGCGGGAAAGAGAAAGGGTCAATGAGAAAAATCATTATGTGGTGATAGGGAAGGTTCTGGACACTTACGGTCTCAAAGGAGAACTAAAGGTTCAGCCCTATCTACAGCCAAAGCACTGGCAACGAATAAAGAGGGTCTTTCTGAAGCGGAGGGGCGGTGAGTATGTGCCTTTTAACCTCGCAACGCTCAGGCTTCATGGCAAGGGTCTTTTACTCCTACGTTTTGAAGGTTGTGAAAGCCTGGCTCAGGCGGAGGGCTATAGAGGGGCAAAGATATTTCTGCCGGAGGTTGAGCTCCCAAAAAAGAAAGGGGGTGAGTATTATTACTACGAGCTTGAAGGTCTGGTGGTCTTCACAGAGAGGGGTAAGCGGGTGGGCAAGGTGACGGGACTTGTGGAGCAGAAACCCTACGACCTTCTGGAGGTGGACGGCGGTAGGCTATACATACCCTTTGTAAAGGCTCTGGTGAAAAGGGTGAGGCTAAAGGAGGGTAAACTTATAGTAGATGAGGTGCTCTCCGAGCTTTAGTGCCTTCTTGCCCAGGTTATAGGTCCAAAGTGGACCTCCATACCCGCTTGAACTATAGCCTCCGAGAGAGAAGGGTGAGAATAGAGGGCTTTTGATAGGAAGTCTAAGCCCAGTCCTGCCTTCATAAGATGCATGACCTGGTGTAGCAGTTCGCCTGCGTGGGGTCCGAGTATGTGACAGCCGAGAAGGTTACCCTCTGCATCCGCCACTAACCTTACAAAGCCCTCGTTCTCGCCGTCGTCCATAGCCTTTGGGTTGGACACGAAGGATACCACGCCCACCTTTACCTCATAACCTTCATCCTCCGCCTGCTCCTCGGTAAGCCCCACGCTGGCAATTTCGTAGGCGGAGTATATGACCTTTGGAAGGAGCCTCTCCTCTCTTTTCATGTCTTTCTCGCCCAGCATGTGGCTTATGGCTATCTTTGCCTCATACATGGACTTATGGGCGAGCATGGTGGAAGATGTGATGTCACCACAGGCGTATATGTTTGGAACGCTGGTCTGACAAAACTGGTTTACCTCTATAAAACCCTTGCTATCCCTTTCCACGCCCACTTCTTCCAAACCTATGCCCTCCGTGTTAGGCTTTCTTCCAACGCCGAGGAGGATAAGGTCTGCGGTCACTTCAGAACCGTCAGAAAGGATAGCCCTTACACCCTCAGACTGGGTGCTCCATTCTTGAAGGGTTGTTTTTAGCTTTATGTCCACACCGAGCTTTTTTAGCTTCCTCGCTAAGTATCTGGAGGACTCCTCTGGGATATCTGGAGAAGGGAGTAACCTGTCCTTTAACTCTACCAAAACAACCTCGGAGCCATACATCCTGAAGATGTAGGCAAACTCCACACCAACCGCACCCCCACCCAATACAATTATCCTTCTGGGGAATTCCTCTAGGCTCCATATCTGGTCTGTGTCGTAGATATATCTTCCGTCGGGAAGGAGGTCCCCGAGTGCCACTGTTGAGGAGCCGGTTGCAAGCAGAATGTGTTTTGCCCTCAGCTCCTGTCCGGAGGGCTCCACCACTACGCTGTTTGGTCCCTTCAGAAAGCCCTTTCCATAGAAGATGGGCACCTTGATATGCTCCGCAAATTTTTTAAAGTTTTCTCTTATGGTCCTTACTACCCTTTCTCTACCCTCTTTTAGTTTCCTCATACTCAGTTCGTAGCCCTTGAGAAGGATGCCGTATTCTCCTAAATTCTGAAACTTATCTAACAGATAAGCACCCTGCCTCATATACTTGGAGGGTATACAGCCCTTATTAAGACAGTTACCACCTACGCTCTCCGGGCTCAGCTCCACAAGGGCAACCTTCATGCCCCGTCTGTGGGCATAAAGTGCTCCCTCGTAGCCTCCGCTTCCCGCACCAACTATAACCAAATCATACATCCCTTTTCTTCCTCCTTTCCTTATAGACTTCCTGCCTACACTGGCGTATAATAGCGCGGTATTTATAGTAAAGGGAAGGAACCTTGATAGGTAGCTGGTAGTATCTCTCAAGCATGAGCAAGATGTCTTCTGTGGTCGTGTATGGGTGGTTTCTTATGACGCTCTTTATATACTTTACTATACGCGTTTCCTTCATGTGCCCAAGATATTTTAAGGGCTATACATGTGGAGCTTGATGAGTTTTATCATTGAAGCCCTCTGAGGCTTCTGTTAAGGTAGAGTTTATGACGCAGGAAGAGTGGGACTTTGTAAACCTTCTCATAATACTTGCCCGCTTCCTCCAAGTCTTCGGCTTCTTCCTTGCGGTTCTCATGCTGGTAAAAGAGTTCCCCCTTTCCTACACCTTTGCCGTTTTTGCGGTAAACCTCCTGGGTTTTTTTGCGGTTCTTGCAGGTGTTTTGACGGGTTTTCTCTCTCTGCCGGGCGTGATACTGGCAGATGCCTTGCTGATAGCTTTGAGCCTCTTACTTTTTTTAAGAGCTCACAAGATAAAGAAATACAGGGAGCGTTTTCCACCTCCGCCCAAACCCTTTACTCGCTGTCCCGTCTGCGGAGCCTACATAAACCCCAATACCCGCTACTGCGTCCTTATGGACAGTAAAAGCCTGCTCTACTTTGATAGGAGAGAACACATGGAAGCCTTTATAAAAAACCCCCAAGACTACAAGATATCCAGAGAGATAAATTACGATGGAGTAAAAAAGGTATGCCTAAACAGAGAAGAGGGGTGGGTAAAGTGGGGGCAGAGCCCCCAGTGCACTACTTGATAAAGTCCTTCAGAGCTTCGTAGGCTTTTATGGCCTTTTCAAACCTTTCGTTTATCACCTCCCAATTTAGGTTCTGAAGGAAGGCATCTATGTAGGGAGGTCTCTTATTCTTCTGGTCCACATAGTAGGCATGCTCGTATGTATCCAGAATTATCAGAGGGACGAGACCCGTGTAGTTGTATACATTGTGGGCGTCAAGACCGTTTACGACCAATCTTCCTGAAAAGATGTCAAGACCGAGAAGAGCCCATCCCCTAAAGGCTATGCCCGTTGCCTTTATCTCCTGAATACAGGCATCCCAAGAGCCGAAGTCCTCCTCTACCTTTTTCCTAAAAGCTTCCGAGGGCTCTCCCTTTGCACCCAGGTGACCGAAGTAAAGCTCGTGAAGGACAACGCCCATGTAGTTGAAGGTCTCCTCTACCTTTAACTCCCTAAACTCAGAGTAGTTCTGGTTTGCCTTACCCCTGTCTGAAAAGCAAAGGTCTGCGAGCTTTTCTTGTATCTCGTTGTACTTGGTCACGTAGCCTTTGTAGTGAGCCTCAAAGTGGGGCTCTATCTGCTCGTTGGATATACCCTTTAGGTTAGAAGGTTTCAGATGGTCCTTTGGCTGAAGCTTATGTGTTGGCATGGCTTACCTCCTTACAGTTTTTATGAGATTATAACCCCACCCACAGACCCCAAATTATGAGAAAACTCAGTGTCCCTGCTTGTGTCCACCCATGCCCTTCTTAACTGGGGCGTTCACCTTTACCTCACCAGACTTTTCAAACTTGAGCACGAGCTCTACCGTCTCTCCTTCCTTTAGTGGCTTTTTTAGGTTTATGAGCATCACATGAAGACCACCGGGCTTGAGCTCCGTCTTTCCGTTGGCGGGCACTTCGATCGCTTTTACCTTCCTCATCTTACCTTCCACCGTTTCGTGGAGCTCTGTTATTTCAGAGGCGTTGTTCTTTGCGTCAACCAGCTTATCTGGCTGATTGCCCTTGTTCTCAATTATCATGTAGGCTGCGGACATCTTGGAAGTGGGGGGCACTTCCCTGACCCAGGCATCCTTTACTTCAATTTTGGGCTGGGCAAAGACCACACCTCCGAAGACCAATCCTGCTAATAGGAACTTCTTCATGACGCACCTCCTAAGGTTTATAGGTTTTAATTTAATTTTAAGGGATTTTTTTGTGAAAATTCAATGAAACCAGCCCGGCGGGAGTCGAACCCGCAACCTTGGGATCCGTAGTCCCACGCTCTGTCCAGTTGAGCTACGGGCCGTTTCGGTTATATTATATGCCATTATGGTAAAAGATACCATAGACCCATTAACCCTCCAGTATGAGTTTGCCAGAAGATACTTCCAAGAGTTTCTCTCCTCCAGAGAACACCTTACCTTACATCTTAAACCTTCGAGGACGCCCGTGCTCCTTTTGGACCTTCAGGGTATAAAGAGCAGGTATTTAGAGATAAAGTATCACTTTCCCCAGTTCAGGGTTTACTACGCGGTCAAGGCAAACGACCATTTAGAAGTGCTCAAGCTTCTGGCGGACCTGGGTTCAGGTTTTGAGGTGGCTTCCTCAGAAGAACTCAGAAGGGTTATGAGCCTTGGCGTAAAGCCCGAAAGGGTCATATCCAGCAACCCAATAAAACCTCTGGAGTTTATAGATTACGCCTATGGGCAGGGCGTAAACCGTTTCGTGGTAGACTCCTTTACGGAGGTGGACAAGCTCTCAAGGGTAGCACCAAGGTCAAGGGTCTACGTGAGGCTTGTGGTTCCAAACGAAGGAAGTGATTGGCCTTTGTCTAAAAAGTTTGGCGTAGATGTGGATACCGCTCTGGAGGTCCTTCTCTACGCCCAGGACAAAGGGCTTGTCCCCTACGGGCTAACCTTCCATGTAGGCTCTCAGTGTAACAACTTCAGAAACTGGCTCATAGGCATAAAGAAGGCCAGCGAACTGTGGCAAAAGGCAAAGTTAAAGGGGCTGAGACTTCAGATGCTCAACATAGGTGGTGGGCTGCCGGTAAAATACACCTACGAAGCTCTTAGGATAGAGGACATAGCCTACTATGTGAGGGGTCTTTTGCAGAAGTTCATGCCCTCCTTACCCCATGAACTTCAAATAGAACCCGGCAGGGGTGTGGTAGGAGACCAGGGGCTTATGGTTTGTAGGGTCATAGGAAAAGCCAAAAGAGGGGAAGAAAACTGGCTTTACATAGATACGGGTGTGTTTAATGGGCTTGCGGAGGCACTTGGTGGCATAAGGTATCCCTTCTACGTAGAAAGGGAGGGAGAGTTAAGGGAGTGGACGGTAGGTGGTGTTTCTTGCGACAGCATGGATGTGGTAGCGCGCAAGGTAGCCCTTCCAGAGCCAGAGGTGGGGGACTATCTCTATATACTCTCCTCCGGTGCCTACACCACCGTTTACGCCGCTGAATTTAATGGTTTTTCAAAGCCTGAGGTGCGGGCTCTTTAAAAGTGCATCTGAAAGCGCCCCCTTCATCTAATTCCACCTCCACCAAGGCTTTCAGTCGTCCCTCAAGCTCTTCAAAAAAGGACACCTCCATAGTTGGCAGGCTCAGGAGCACCAGAGAGTAAGATTCGATGGCTCTTAGCATCCGGTCTTGTTCCTTAGAAGGCAGGATGTCCCTGTGCCTGATGTAGAGTATGTCCGAGTTCATGTGGAAGGCGTCTTTTAGAGCTTCTTCAAGGGTTTCCACATCCACACCCAATTCTCTCTGAAGCACCAGGGACTGTCCGTGTTTAAGAAGAAAGCTAAGGGGTGATTCCAGTATAAATATAACCTTGCTGTAGTTATTACAGATATGTTGTAAAAAGGAATACACGAGAGTGTTTACGATAGCTTGGTTTCTACCCTGAAAGGCTACAAGACCAGAGGTGTGCAGTCTTACGATTTCCTCCATCCGGTTTATGCTATCCTTATCAGGACATATCTTGCCGAGGAGTGGTATGTTGTAAGGTGTGCGAAGTATGTGCACCACATAACTACCCCTCTGAGTTATGTAGTTCACACCAAACCTACCCACATCTTTGACACCAAAGGAAAACCTGCCCTCTTTACCAATGGGGCCTGCGGCAAAGGGTGTATGACTTCTAAGAGAAACCAAGGTATCCCTTATGTCCTCTGGCGTAAGTATGGCGTCAGAGACCTTTATAAGTCTGTTTCCCCTCTTTTCGGTAATAAAGGCACCTGGAGCCAGATATATCTCCGCAATCTCCTCAATCGAGCTCAGGTAATTGACTATGTAGGGCATGTAATTCATCTTTCGTCACCTCTTTGATTATTCTCATAACCTTCTACTACCCGTTGTCTATATTTTAATCTTCAAAAGGAGGACACAATGGCGGTAAAGGATGTCATGGAAGCCCTTAGAGATGTGATCGTAGATAATTCAAGACTTTCGGAGCTCGTAAAGGATATAAAGCTCATAGGTAGGACTCTTGAGATACTCTACAAGCTTCCAAAAAAGGGCATGGAAGAATACCTGGTGGACAGGACAAGAGAAGCTCTGGAGAGGGTGCCAGATGTGGAGGACGTTAGAGTAAGGTTTGTAGAAGAAGTGCCAGCCCAGCCGGTAATGGGTGCTCCTGCTTTTACCAGAAGGAGGGTTGCAGGTATAAAGCACCTTATAGCGGTGGGTAGCGGTAAAGGGGGCGTAGGTAAGTCTACCGTCTCCGCTAACCTTGCCCTTGCTCTCTCAAAGCTTGGCTACAGGGTAGGACTTCTGGATGCGGACATATACGGACCCAGTATACCCACCCTGATGGGGGTTAAGGGTGAAAGGGTGCATGTGGACCAAAACAACAGGATAATACCTCTGGAAAGGCATGGAATAAGCCTGCTCTCCATAGGTTTTCTACTACCCTCGGAGGACACGCCCGTCATATGGCGGGGTCCTATGCTCATGAAAGCCCTTACCCAGTTCCTCTTTGATGTGAACTGGGGAGAGCTTGACTATCTCGTGCTTGACCTACCACCAGGCACGGGAGATGTCCAGCTTACCTTAGCCCAGAACGTTCATATGTCCGGTGCGGTTGTGGTCACCACGCCTCAAGATGTGGCTCTGGCGGATGTGAAGAAGGCGGTTGCCATGTTCAAAGAAGTCCAGATACCGGTGTTGGGTGTTATAGAGAACATGGCTTACTTCCTTTGCCCTGATAGCGGTAAGAAATACTATATCTTTGGAAAGGGTAGGGTGGCGGAGTTTGCAACCGCCTACGGTCTTAAAATACTTGGCTCCATACCCCTTGACCCAGAGGTTTCTGAGACCTCAGACCTGGGAAATCCCGTGGTGGCGAGCCATCCCAACTCGGACACCGCAAGAGCCTTTATAAGCATAGCAAAACTCATAAGCGATCTAACAGAGAGGAGGTAAAAGGATGTTTTTAAAGAAGGCAGGAAAAAGGGTAGTTTATTTAGACCACATAGCCACTACGCCTACCGCTCAGGAGGTTATTGAAGCTATGCTCCCCTACTTCAGGGAGCATTTTGGCAACCCTACATCTCTCCACAGCTTTGGACAAACTGCAAAAAAAGCGATAAACGAAGCTCGCGAAAAGCTATCACAGCTCATAAGGGCAAACTCCCCAGAAGAAATCATCTTCACCTCAGGTGGTATAGAAGCCAACAACCTTGCGATAAAGGGCATAGCGGAGGCTTATGAAAAGAAGGGTAAACACATAGTTACCACAGATATAGAACACCACTCCATACTTCATCCTCTGAAAAGCCTCGAAAGAAAGGGATGGGAGGTTACATACCTCAAGCCCGACAATAAAGGTCTCATAGACCCTGCACAACTCTCAGAGGCGGTAAGGTCAGACACGGTGTTGGTAAGCATAGGTCATTCTAACAGGGAGATAGGCACCATACAGAACATAAAGGAGCTGGTTAGCGCTGCAAAGGAGAAGAACCCCAGGGTTTTGTTCCATACGGACGCCTGCCCTACCCTCGGGCATTATCCCGTGGACCTTAGGGAATGGGGCGTAGATGCCGCCTCCTTTACCGCACATCTTATGTATGGACCTAAGGGTGTGGGAGCCCTTTGGACCAGAAAGGGTGTGAAGTTAAGACCCCTCATAGAGGGTGGCACGCAGGAAAGGGGTGTGAGGGCTGGAACGGAGAACGTGCCGGGCATAGTGGGCTTCGGTGCTGCCTGCGAGCTTGCCATGAAGGAGCTCTCCGACAGAAGGGAAAGGCTATCCCGATATAGAGACAGGCTCAGGGCAGGGCTTGAGGAAAAGCTTGATATGATAGAGTTCACGGGACACCCCACCCAAAGGCTCCCTCACCACCTTTCTCTCATAGTCCATCTTATAGAGGGTGAAGCTATGCTCCTGAGGCTTGACCTTATGGGCATAGAAACCGCATCTGGCTCTGCCTGCGTCTCCTTAGCTCTAAAGCAATCTCACGTGCTCTTTGCGGTAGGTGTTCCTAAAGAAGTGGCAAACGGCTCCATAGTTTTCAGCTTTGGAAGGGACAACAGCGAGGAGGATGTGGAATACGTTCTGGAAGAGTTTCCGAAGACCGTCAAGCTTCTCAGAGAGCTCTCTCCCTTTAACCCAGAAAACTGGGAGCAGTATGTAAAGGGTAAGAAATGAAAATTCTGGTCCACATCTGCTGTGCGCCAGACGCAGTATACTTCCTCAAAAAACTTAGGGAAGACTACCCTCAGTCTCAGCTGGTGGGCTTTTTTTACGACCCTAACATACACCCCTACGAGGAATACAAGTTAAGGTTTTTGGAAACCCAAAGGATATGCAAAGAGCTCCGCATAGAACTCCACGAGGGTGAATACGACCTTGAAGGCTGGTTGGGGGCGGTAAAGGGCTACGAGGAGGAGCCTGAAAGGGGCAAAAGGTGTGAGCTTTGCTTCGACTACAGGCTTTTGAGAAGTGTGGAGTTCGCAGGGGAGGTGGGTGCCACTCATCTGACCACCACCCTACTGATGAGCCCTAAGAAGGAATTCCTCATGCTAAAGGAGAGCGGTGAAAAGGTCTGTAAGGGTTCCGGAATCGAGTTTTTAGCCTTAGACTACAGGAAAGGCGGTGGCACTCAGGAGATGTTTAGACTATCCAAGGAGCTGGAGATATACCATCAGGATTACTGTGGTTGTATATACGGACTTTTCAAGCAGAAGAAGGGTGAGGTGCAGTGGGACCTTTTGTCCTCTGGCGGTAGAAGACCGGGAAGCAAGGAAGAGCTCCTCTTCCTAAAGGAGGTAAGGCTTTTTGCGGAGCAGGAGCTCAGGCTTCCTTGCAGGGAGTGGGAGTTTGGCTTTCTTAACTGGAAACTGCTTAGCGGTAAGCTGGAAGTGGGTGGTGAGGCTCTCCCTTCCTTCGTTAGACCCTATTCACCTTCCATAAGGGGTGTTCTCAAGGCAGACCCTCTCGAAAAAGTAGGCAACACCATCTACTACAGCAGGGGCGGTCTCAGGGTGGTGCTTATGGAGAGTTTAAAGGATGAACCCCTTGAACTTTTTGACGGTCTCTGTGAACCTACATTCCTCGTCCCTGCGGAGTATGAGGGGCTACTCTTGAAAAACAGGGCGGTGGCAACTCTTCAGACGAGCATAGGTCCTGATAAGTCTATCCTACTTCTCGTAGGCAGTCAGTCTGCGGAGGAGATAGAGTTTCTGCCTGCGGACACCCTTCAGGACTGCAGGGGCATAAGCCTCTCTCAGGTAAAGGATATACTGTTAAAGGAGCGGAAGGACATTTTGAAGGGTTCCAAAGCATACCTCTTTGCAGGTGCGAGCAGTCTTGGAAACCCGGGCGTGAGATACTTTGAGAAGAGGACAGGCAGGAAGGTCAGCCCTCTTGTCTGTAGTCAAACCTTTTAGCCTCAAGCCAGAGCTGGTCCATCTCCTGAAGGCTCATATCCTCGAGCTTTCTTCCGAGCTCCTTAGCTCTCCTTTCCATGTATCTGAACCTGCTTTCGAAGCGGTCGTTTGCCCTCTGGAGACAAAACTCCGCATCAAGACCGAGAAGTCTTCCCAGTTCCACCACTGCGGTGAGCAGGTCACCGAGTTCGTGCTCTAACTCTTTTTTGTTGCCAGAGTTGAGGGCTTCTCTGAACTCTTCTAATTCTTCCATGAGCTTTTCAAGAGCTTGCTCCGGTCTTTCAAAGTCAAAGCCCACGAGGCTAGCCCTGTCCTGCAACTTCTGGGACCTCATCAAAGCTGGCAAGCTCTTAGGTATGCCCTCGAGAAGACTTTCTCTTTCCTCCAGCTTCCTTCTGTCCCAGTTCTGGAGCACTTCTTCAGGGGTTTCACAACCAAAGACATGAGGATGCCTTTCCACCAACTTTCTGTTGAGCGCTCCTATCACATCCCATATGTCAAAAGAACCCCTCTCCTTTGCTATCTGAGAGTGGAAGACCACTTGCAGGAGTAGGTCTCCAAGCTCCTCCTTTAACCTCTGGTCTTCTTTTGCCTCTATGGCATCAAGAAGCTCGTAAGCCTCCTCTAAGAGATACTTTTTTAGACTTTCGTGGGTTTGGCTTTTGTCCCAAGGACACTTTGAGCGGAGCTCCTCCATGGTCTTCAGGAGCTGGAGGAAAATTTCCATAGCCTATATTATAACTATGGTAAGAGAGGCTCTCAAGCTATTATTTCTGATAGTCTCCTACAACTTTACACTTCACTACCTATCTCTTTTTCTCTCTTTTTACCTCTTTCCTAACGACTTGGAGGGTCTTCTCATGGTTATTTCTCTTAACTCCGCCCTCTACCTTGCCTGGCTTTTTGGATACAGAGAGAAGACTGTGGTGTGGCTTGCCTACGTATACCTCTTTCAGGTCATAGGACTTTCGCTCTTTAGAGAAGAATACCACACCATAACTAAGTTCCTTCCCTCTCTTTTAATCACTCTGTTCCTCATATGGCTTTTTGAGTCTCCTGTAGAAAGAAGAACAAAGAAGCTTGAGGAGGAAAGGAAAAGACTTGAGGAAGAGCTCTCCAAAAATCAAAGCGAGATAAGTGGGCTTTTTGAGCAGATGAACCTTTTAAGAGAGCTAACCCATAGGCTCAACATAGAGAAGGAGATGATAGAGAGAGAATACAGAAGGCTAAGAGAAGAAGAACTGGCAGAGAAGGAGAGGTTAGAAAGAGAAAGGGCGGAGCTCATGGGGAAGCTCGAAGAAAACCACAGGAGGTTAAAGGAATACTCAGAAAGGTTGGAGAGGCTTACGCGCGTAAACAGAGAACTCTTTGACATGCTCGACGCGCTTCAGGAGAGAGAGCCGAGGAGTGCAAAGGATGAACTTTCAAGGCTAAGACAGGAGAGGAAAAGGCTCTCCAAGGAACTCGTCCAACTCCATGAGTTAATAGAGGAGCTTATTAGGGAAAAGGAGGAGCTTGGGCAAGACTACGAAAACCTACGGCAGACACTTGAAAAGGAGAAGAGAGAAAAGGAAGCTCTAAAGCTGGAAGTGGAAAACCTGAGGGTGCAGTGGGAGGGCAAAAAGGAAGTTTACAGAGAGATGTTTGAAAGCCTTTTGGAAAACGTAGAACTGGAAGAGCGGGTAGTCCGAGAATTCTTGCATTTGAACAGAGAAGCGAGGAAAGAATTCCTAAGAGAGCTTTTCCTTCTGAACATGAAAGGATACGAGGAGAGGTTTGAGACAATGAAGGGTTATAGGAACGTGTTCAAACTCAAGCCCATGGGTGGAAGGATATACTTTACCTTCGGAGAAAACAGGCGCTGGAAGGTGATAGGTATCCTTTGGGGAGAAGAGGACAAGCTCAAGGAACGCTACGCCAGAGAGCTTCTGGTAAAATATAAGGATTAAAGACATGCAAAGGAGGTAGTGATGAAAGCTCTGAAAGAGACCATGGAAAACCTTTTAGCTCTCAAAACAGAGGGCTACATGGTTACCAATCTCTATCTAAGGCTGGGGGTGGAGGAAAGGAGTGACAGAAAGTATCTGAGAACCTTCAAAGACTTGGTTAAAATCCAGAGGGAATACTTGGAGAAAAGGGGGTTGGAAGAAGGCGTCCTCAGAGGTGTGGAGAGGGATTTTGAAAGGATGGAAAGTTTTCTGTCAGAGCCGGAGAACCTTAAGGGCTGTAGGGGCATAGCCCTTTTTTCCTGCTCTCCAAAGGGTTTTTTTGAGTTCTTAAAACTGCCCTACACATACAGAAACAGGCTTCTTGTATCCCCCGACCCCCTCATAAGAGAGATAGCCTCCTTGGACGAGGAGTTAGGAAGGGTTGGTCTTCTCCTTTTGGATAGAAAGCATGTAAGGTTTTTCCTCCTTGACTTAGAGGGTATGAGGGAGGTGGCGGACTTCGTGGAGCCCTTGGCAACCAGAGCTCACAAGTTTCACTCTGGCGGTAGCATGCTCAAGGGTGCGGAGGGTACTATGAGGTTTTCCATGCCCTCAAGGGTAGGGGGACCTAACATGGTTCAGCATTCCTTTGGCGAATACAGGTTTCACATGAGGATAAGGGAGGAGAAACACAGGCTCTTTAAGATTGCCTGCGACGCCCTCATGGAAGCCTGGAAGGAAAACAAGTTCGACAGGCTGGTGATAGGCTCAGACAGAGAGGATATAAAAGAGATAGAAAATCACCTGCACACTTATCTAATGGAAAGGCTCGTAGGATACATACAGGCAAGCCCCTCCTATGTGGATGCGGAGGAACTAAAGGAAAAGGTCTTTAACCTTCTTCTGGAAAAGGGTAAGGAAGAGGAGGAGAAACTTTTGAAAGAGCTTGAGGAGCTTGAAGGGAAGGGTCTTGCGGTAAGGGGGACTTCAAGGGTGCTCGAACAGCTTCACATGGGCAATGTGCGACTTTTGCTCGTGCCACTGGACTTTCACAAGCCAGGCTATGTGTGTGAGAAGTCGCACCTACCCCTTCTTAAGCCCGAGTGTCCAATGGAGGAAAAGGCTTATGAAGTGCCCGATGTGGTGGACGAAGTGCTGGAGTTTGCCCTCGAGGAAAAGGCGAGGGTGAAAACCATAGTCTCCGAAGAGCTCCAGAAGAGGGTAGATGGGCTTGCCTGCTTCATGCGGTTTGCTCTATGAACTATGAGAGGGTAGTTATACTCATAGACGGTTCCAACCTCTTTCATGCCATAAGGTATATGAACCTAAGGATAGACTACCAAAAGCTGCTTGACTTTTTGAGAGAAGACAGAAAACTCATAAGGGCTTACTTTTACGGTGCGGTGCCTCAGGAGAAGGACCTGAAGAAAAACAGCCCCGAGTGGGAGAGCTACCTCAGACAGCGAAGGTTTCTGGAGGAGCTTGCCCTTCAGGGTATAAAGGTAAAACTGGCAAGGCTTCGGAGGCTCCCTTCGGGCGAATACATAGAGAAGGAAGTGGACATTATGCTCGCCACGGATATGCTCAGCATGGCTTACATGAACGTCTTTGACACTGCGGTGCTCGTGAGCGGTGACAGCGACTTCTCCTACACGGTGGAGGAAGTTCAAAGGATAGGCAAGAGGGTAGAAAACGCTACTTTTAAGAGGACAAGCTCTTACCATTTGCGTAAGGTTTGTGACCGCTTTCTCCTGTTGGACGACTACATGGACAGGTTTACCATAGAGGAAAGGGTGGAAGTCAGCCAGGAGGTGAGTTTCTGGGAAAGGATAAAGAAAATATGGAAAAAGTAGCCTTTTTAAAGACAAGCTATAGCGGGTGTCCGAAAGGTCTGAGTTGTCTGGAAAGAGAGGAAAGCCCTACCGTCATAACGGTGGGCAACTTTGACGGCGTGCATCTGGGTCACAGACACCTCCTAAGAAAGGTAAAAGAGATAGGAGAGAAAAGGGGGCTAAAAAGCCTGGTGCTTTCCTTCTATCCCCATCCCCTCATGGTCCTCAGCCCTGCCCAGTCACCTTGCGAACTTACAAGCCTTCAGGAAAGGGCTACCCTTATACTGGAAGAGGGCATCCAAGGGGTGGTATTTATAAAGTTTGGCAGAAGGTTTGCCCGGATGGGTGCGGAGGAGTTTATAAGGGAAGTCCTATACGAAAGGCTTCAGTGCAGGCATTTGGTAGTAGGTCATGACTGGAGGTTTGGCTACAGAAGAGAAGGGGAGATAGAGCTGGCAAGGGAGATGGGTAAGGAGCTTGATTTTGAGGTAGAGGAAACCCAGCCCTTCAGGGTAGGGGGGCATGTGGTCAGCAGCACCTTTATAAGAAGGCTCCTTCATCTAGGGCGGCTTGAAGAGGCCGCCCTCTATCTTGGCAGAAACTACTGGATAGAGAGAAGGGTAGTGGGTGGTGCCCGAAGGGGTCTCTCTCTTGGTTTTCCCACTGCGAACCTTGAAAACACAGAAAACCTTTGTCTTAAGGAAGGCGTGTATGCGGTAAGGGTAGAAGGAAAGCTTCCAGGCGTTGCCAACTACGGCAGGAGACCCACTTTTGGAGGAAGAGATAAAGTTCTTGAAGTGCATATAATTGACTTCAAGGGAGACCTCAGGGGCGAGCGCATAAGGGTGGAGTTCCTCAAGTTTATGAGGGAGGAGAGGAGGTTCTCCAGCCCTGAGGAGCTGGCAAGGCAGATAAAGGAAGATGTGTTAGCGGTCAGGGAGCTCTTCCCTCATGTATCCAGCGTATAGAACTTTACCCTCTTCAGAAAGACCAAAAGACTTTTCCATTCTATCTCTTAGACCCTTCTTGTTGTCAAGAAAGTCCTTTAGGGTCTTTGGTTCACCGTGAGCTTTCAGCATGTATTCCTTAACCTCGCCGTTGTCAAAGTGTATCTTTACAGGAAGACAGTAAAACTTTGCATCCTCACCCTCGTGACATCTGTGTATATCACCAACCACCTCTATGCTCACACTTCTGGCGATTAACCTCATGGGTATATTTTAACCTATACCCAGCTCTCTGAGTTTCCTCCAGAGGGTGGTCCTATGCATTCCCAACATCTTTGCCGCAAGACTTCTGTTACCCCCTGCCTCCTCGAGCACCTTCATTATCCTCCTCTTTTCATCTTCTTGATATAACCTTTCCTTTTCTGGCTCTATCTGAATGTCCTCAGGCTTTATGAGGCTTCCCATACAGGTAATCACCGCTCGCTCTACGATGTTTTCCAGCTCGCGCACATTACCCGGAAAGGAATGGGATAGCAGAAGCTTCATAGCTTCAGAAGAGACGCCCCTTATCTTTTTGGCGTATTTTCTTGAGTATTTTTCCAAAAAATGGTTTACAAGAGAGGGTATGTCTTCTCTCCTCTCTCTTAAAGGTGGTAGATGAAGTCTCACCACACCTATACGGTAATACAGGTCTTCCCTGAACTGCCCCTGTTTCATAAACTCCTTAAGGTTTCTGTTGGTAGAGGCTATTATGCGAAGGTCTGCCCTTCTCGTTCTGATGTCTCCAAGCCTCTCGAACTCCTTTTCCTGCACTAAATGGAGTATTTTTGCCTGAAGGTGCAGGGGCATGTCGCCTATCTCGTCAAGAAACAGGGTGCCACCCTCCGCAAGCTCCACCTTTCCCGGCTTGTCCTTAACCGCCCCTGTGAAAGCACCCTTTACATACCCAAAGAGCTCTGCCTCTAATAGTGTTTCAGGTATGGCGGCACAGTTCACCTTCACAAAAGGTCCGTTTCTTCTGGGTGAGAGGTAGTGGATGTATTTGGCAAGCAGGCTTTTGCCAGTGCCAGTTTCTCCCTCAAGGAGTATGTTTACATCATACTCCGCTACCACCTTTACGGTATCAAGCAACTTTTTAAACTCCGGGCTCTTCGTAACTATAGTCTCTTCCTCACCTAGCTCGCAGAGGGATATCTGGTTGACTACATAGAGAGAGACCACATAGCCAAAGCCGGAAGCCATAGGTGATACGAGAAGAGACGCTTTCTGCTTTCCACAAGGCGTTTCTACGTAAATGTCCGCCCTTTCTCCTTCTGGGGGGAGCTCTTCCAGAGAGAGGTTTATCAACTCTCTTATGCCTCTGCCCGTTAGCTCGCCTTCTTCCTCTCTGCAGAGCATCTTTTTTGCTATGTGGTTGTGTTCCAGAACCCTACCCTCCGGGTCAAGCACCAGTATGGCTTCCACTATGGAGTTGAGAATAGTCTCCTTATAGGTTCTCTGACGTTCCGCCTCAAGGATGCAGTGCACCACATTGCTAACATCCTTGAAAACCTCAAGCACGCCCAGAAATTTACCCCCTTCGTAAAGGGGTGACATGCTCCAGCAGACATGCTTTGTGTTTGGGGTTTCTACATCGTAAACCTGAACTCCCTCACCTTCCTCCCTTACATACCCAAAGGGGCAGTTGTTGCATATGGAGAAAAGTCCCCTGCACTCTTTACCCTCAAGGTCATATTTTTGAAGTAGCCTTTTTGCGGAGGGGTTGGCGTAAACCACGCGAAGTTTTTCGTCTATAAGAAGCACCCCTTCAAAAAGTGCGTCAAGGTAGGAGAAATCCATAGAGGAAATTATAAGTCCCAGCTTGTGGGAACCTTTGACATCATCCTCAGGCTCTCCTCAAAGGCAGACATGTATTTCATGGCGGTTATCATTGAACCCTTGAACTTGAGCCTTTTGGTGAGCATGGCCGCACGAGGTCCCATCTCACCCGTTGCCAGTTTTTTCCAGTTTTCTAAGCTTGCCCAAAGCTCAAAATCGTGCTTTTTTGAGTCCGCACTACCTGCGGATTTTGCCACACCTTTTTCCACTATCAGCTCCACCGCCCCTTTTTCCTTACCCTCTATGTAATACTTTATAGTTGCGGAAAAGTCCTTAAGGTCTGACCTCAATTTCTCGTTTTTGTTCCATTCTTCCATGTAAGCCTTTATCCATTCTTCAGATAAAAATTTATTCATCTCCAAAACCCCCTTACTTCAGTGACATTATCCACTTTGCTATCTCCTTTGCCTCTGCCTCGGGTATCTTCTGGGGTGGCATAGGCACATTTCCCCATACGCCCATGCTACCCTTAAGCGTTTTCTCCGCAAGGTAGTCCACCGCATCAGCTCTATCTGCGTATTTCTTAGCTATGTCTTTATAGGAAGGTCCTACCTTCTTAGTGTTTACTTCGTGGCAGGCTATACAACCCTTCTGCCTTGCCAGCTGTTCGCTTGCATAGGAGGTGTAGAGAAGAAGACCTATCAATACAAAAACCTTCCACATGTTTAACCTCCCAAGGAAAAAGGGGAAGGCTCAGGACCTTCCCCGGTTGCCTTACTTCCCTGCCTCCTCCATGAGAGCCTTAAAGACTTCGTTAAAGGAGACCTCATCGTTGTCCACAAAGACACCCACATTACCCATGACACAAACAGAGTATTTAGGACCCGTAAGAGCCCAACCGCGCAGGGGTGTCCACTCCTGACCGGAGAAAGCGGTGTATCCGTCGCACTGCATTTTTGCCATGGCATTGTTAGCGGCGCACATCTCTGCAGCCATGGCCGCATGCTCTTCGGACAGGTTACCTTTGTAGGCAACCAGCTTCCCATCGTCAGTGAACTCACCCGCAGCCCATACTCCCTTAACATTCATAAGTTTGTCAAGGTTTGCCATGATTAACACCTCCTTTTAGATGTACTTGGATAGAGTTTCAAAGGTTTTGTCAAAGTCCGCCTTATCGAGCTCTACAAACACACCCACATTACCCATTATGCAGGCGGCATACTTTCCGCCAGCTACTGCAAAGCCGTAGACCGGATAGAAACCACCCTGACCAGTGTAGGCGCTCCATCCTTTTGCCTGCATGTTACCCATTAGCTTGTTAGCGGCGCACATCATAGCCGCTATCTCCGCAGACTTCTCGTCAATGTTGCCGTAGTAGGCAAGAAGCCTGCCGTCGTCTGTGAACTCGCCTGCGGCAACTGCTCCAGGTAGAGACATGAGCTCCTTGAGCTTGCTAACTGTTGCCATAGCTATCACCTCCTTAAAAGGTTTTCATAGTCATTACATGCAACAAACATGCCAACTTTAACCTTGTTAACATTACAAGGTTTTTAAGCTATCTGTCCTTAAGGTGGGTGTTGCGTGTTGCAACTTTGTTGCAACTCGGTTTTTTGCTTGCGTTAATGGGGCAAAGGTATAAACTTTTAACACTATGGTTAGAGAGATAGTCAGGTTTCCAAACCCAGTGCTGAAGACGCCAACACAGAAGGTGGATGTAATAGACGAGGAGATAAGAAAGCTCGTAAGGGACATGTTTGAAACTATGCACCATGCAGAGGGGGTTGGGCTCGCCGCAAATCAGATAGGCATTAGCCTAAGAGTGATGGTCATAGACACAACGCCAAAGAAGGACAGCCCACCCACAAGGCTGGTTCTTATAAACCCAGAGGTTGTATCTGCGGAGGGTGTAATAAGTTACAAAGAAGGTTGTTTGTCCTTTCCCGGTCTAACCTTGGAAGTGGAAAGACACAGTAAGTTAAAGGTTAAGGCTCTTAATCTGGAGGGTGAGGAGAGAGAATATAACCTGGAGGGCTTTCCTGCCATAGTCTTCCAGCACGAGATGGACCACCTTATGGGTATAACCTTTATAGACAGGGTGAACGGTCTGAGGAGGAGGCTTGCTTTAGAGAAGTATTCAAAACTGCAAAAACAGAAAGTATGAAGGTAGAGCTCCTGAACTTCTATCCCTTTGAGGTTTCTACAAGAAGACCCCGCCTTCTTGGATATGCGGATGTAAGGATAGAAGACCTGATAGTGATAAGAGGTATAAGGCTCTTTGAGAGCAAACACGGTGGTTACTTCATAGCTATGCCCGAGTTCAATCCAGAGAGGAAAAGAGCGGTAGTGGAGGTGGAGGATAAGACCTTGATGGAAAGGATAAGGAGGGTGGTGGTAGATTATTACAAGGAACATCTCCTTTAGTTAAGCTCCGATTAGGTCAACAGCCCCCGACTGGTAAATCATTCCAAACACCTTGACATTGATTAAAATCATGTTATATTAAAGTGAAGTTAAAGTTAAAACTAAAAGGAGGTGAAAAGATGGAACTGGTGGGCTTTTATCCCATGTGGTATGTGCCTACCATAGGCAGTGCCACCGTCATAGCGGTCATAGCTTCCATCCATGTGCTTGCCTCTCATACCTCGGTGGGTGCTTCCATACTGCTGGCATACCTTGCCACCAAAGCCTACAGGGAGAACATACCCCAGATATACGACTACATCAAGAAATACCTCCTGGCACTCCTGGTCTTTTCTTACGTTTCTGGCTCTATAACAGGTCCCGGCATATGGTTCTCCGCCACTGTTGCGAACCCCAGAGGCATATCCGCCCTCATTCACAACTTCGTCTGGGTATGGGCTGCTGAGTGGATATGGTTCGTGGCTGAAGTGACGCTGGTTTACATCCTCTACTACACCCTTGGTAGAATAGACCAGAAGAGCTGGCTAAGGCTTGCCTGGACCTTTGCCATAGGCTCGTGGGCAACCATGTACATAATCGTGGGCATACTCTCCTTTATGCTCTCTCCGGGTCACGAAAAGTGGTTCACCACCGGAAACATCCTTGACGCCTTCTACAACAAAAACTACTTCCCCCACCTTCTTATGAGAAGTGCCTACATGTTTGCCATAGGGGGCACCATAGGTATTGTCTTAGCAAGCTTGATGAAGAAAGAGGTGTCCGAGAAGGTCTATAAGGACATAGTCAAAACCATGTCCTACTGGGGCATAGCGGGTTTGGTCTTCGGAAGCATGTTCTTTGGCTGGTATGTTGCCACTTTGCCTGAAAGAAGCCACATAATGCTCGCAGGCATAGTGCCCAAGTGGTATTATGCCCTTATCTTTATTATCCTTCTTGTTCTGCTGGCACACTTTA